>CAZMXB010000232.1:0-7961 GCA_964569855.1 uncultured Rhodoferax sp. | reverse complement strand
CATCATTGCGATTCATGGGGCCCTTGACGCGTGGTCACTGAGTGTGCAGGTACTGGAATCAACCGCCTTGGCTTCATAGCACTGAAAAGGCTGACCGCTTGCAGTGAAGTTAATGGTGCCCGCATTGGTCATCATCTTGCCTGCAGATAAGTTGCGGTGTTATCACGATGGAAGGTGAAGTCCTCGATTTCGAACTTCGAATGGAACCCGAGCCTCACATCACCGAGCCCATCATGCGAGTCGGGCGAGTATCACGCGCAGAGATATGAGAGCCGCCGCAGGGCCTGCTGACTTTGCTGCTCTCGTTACGGTCGATCCAGCGCAAGACATGGCTCTGTAAGCTGGTCAAAACTCAGTAGCGACCAACCCATACTCATGGTTTTCCTCGAGCGTCTCCACAAAACGTCTCAGTTCGGGAAGTTGATGCGCGACCCAGGACAACTCTTCATCGCCTCGATAAGTCTCAGCGATAAACTCCGAAATCTGTGCCTTGGTAACGCGTGCGACCCACCCACCAAAATCTGTCTGCTCACAGGTTACGCCCCTGGCCTTGACCCATGCATGAAACTGCGCGTTGTAATGGCCGGACATGGGCGGAAACTCAGGTGAAAGGCGTGCCGGCACGTTGCCACTCCAGTCGCCTCCCTCCCATCGAAAATTTGGACTCTCAAGATCTCCCACATAGACCACACAGATTGTCATCTTGATCTCCTTTTGAAGAGTGCTTCGCTTTCAGCACGGCGATGGTTGATTTGCTTTTGTGCGGTTCGTTGGCAGCGTCATGAGGTATCGGACCTGCGACAAATGTTGCCTATGCCACATCGACGCCACCCTCGAATACATCTTGAACCGTGACCCTCAGGATGCCTTCGCAACTTTCCGAATCAAACCAGAACGTCACTTCATCGTCACCGTAGTCAAATCGCAAGTCGTTTTCCACGGCTGTCTCAAAGTCGGCGATTTCTTGCGCGCTAAGCGATTTGCCATCAACGCGTGCGATCCAGAAATCGCTATAACCGACACATTCATAGGTGTTCCACGGTGTGCCGTAGAGGTCTGCCAGGTCCACTGGCCGCAGTGAATCTGGCAAATTGACGCGTGCGTAGGCCTTTCCATGGATGTCAAACGTGACCTGGTACGGCGCCCCGCTCGCCTGGCTTGGGTCGTACTTTTGTTGCGCCAGAAATTCGGTGACCTGCTGCCCATCCATGGCCAGGTACGCGACGCTCATCTGAACGAGCAATATCGTGCCCTCAAGGAGCAAGCCGGGATCGCCCGGAAGTTCCAGATTGCGCATGTGGGTCTGCAGGAGCTTGCAATGGTCAGCTTCTGCGGCGGCCCTGAAAGCCTCCTCCCAGACCGACAGCGCAAGGTTCGTTTCGGCATACCGTTCCTGTTCCTCTTCGCTCATCTCCGGCAACTCAAGCTCCTCCAGGAAATCAAACATTTCATCCGAGTCAGCATCCGGCTCGAGATCTGCGCCGATTGAATCACTCTGATACCGTGCGCTGTGCTCATCGGGTGCGCCGGCACTTCCCGCTCCCCAATCAGCAAACGTCGCAAGGTCGTAGGCCATTGCCTCAATCACAGCCCCCAGTTCCAGCGGGGTACGCCAGGAAGTGGGGATTGCCTTTGCGCCATGCATCGCGCCCAACAACTGCCCTGCCATCGAACCGGTTGAATCACTGTCACCGCCGTGGTTCACTGCCAGCACCACACCCGACCTAAAATCCTTTGCCGACAAGGCGCTATATAGCGCTATCGCCAGGGCCTCCTCGGCAATCCAGCCACCGCCCAACTTCACCAGCGCGTTCACATCATTGGGCCTGTCCTTTGCCAACAAGCATGCCTGCTCAATCGCCTGCGTGGTCTCGGTGTGGTTGGGGTGCGCTGCAAACAAAGGCAACACGGCTTTGATGGCCTGATCAAGGCTTGTGTTGGTCAGCAGTTGCATCACGATCGCCGAAAGCGCACCCGATGCCAATTGCCCTGTTGGATGCCCATGGGTTATTGCAGCGGAGCGACAACCTGTTTCAAAGGCTTCCTTCAACAAGTCGAGCTTGTTCGCATCACCCTTGGCGGCCAAAGTCGCGTAGTACATGCCAATAGGTGCGACCCGCATGACACCGCCGCAGCCCTTGCTGTCATTCTTTGCCACATCTCCCTGAGATTGCATGCTTCGCAGCCCGGACAGGCAGGTTCCCCCGGGTGCCCGGCGCGCGAATAGATTCTTCTGGGTGATCAACCATCCGTTCAGGCAATGGTTGTGCATGGGGTGTTCCAGGCCTTGCGTGTGCAACCATCGCTGGTAGGCCATGGCAATCGAGCCGGGAATGGCAGATGGCGCGTGGACATAGGCTCTGACCCATGACCGCACAACACCTTCGGCGGTAAAGAGCGTCATTTGTGTGTCGTCCGTGACCGCGCCGATCTTGCCGAAGACCGGCACATAGTCCTGAATGCCTCCAGAACCAAACTGACTGGCAATTTCTGCACCGCTCAAAAACTCCACTGGCGCACCAAGCGCATCGCCCACCGCCCCGCCAATCAGGCATCCGACATACAGGTCCTGATCGGGTTTGCCATTGCGTCGAACATCAAGTGTTTCTGTCATGCGCTCACCCCACTTGCTGAAAGTTGTCGTTGATCAGTGCAGGCTCACCATCCCAGCGGTAGGCGACCAATGGTCCTTCGTCCGCTGCGCTGTAATCCACACAAGCCACCGTTGGAGACTGGGCCTTCGGCACTCCCCGCATCCAGTAGGGACCAAAAAATACGGGTTTCTTGTTGTCGTAAGGCCAGCGGGCATCATGGCTTAGCGCCTCCGGAGGCAAAAGCTCCCGCTTTTCGTCGGGCAAGATCGCAAGGTCACGGTAGGTGGTGGCGTCTGCCTCCCACCATTGAATCCGGACATTGATCCGCGGGTAACCATATTTGTCCTGGAACGAATGGCCGTGGGGCAAGCGGGCTTCCAGTCCCTTGGTCAGCCCCTCTACTGCGAGGTACTCCATCCGGCCGGCCCGGCTGGCCACCACCATGAGTTCCGGTGTCACTTGTTGCGCGGGTGTCAGCACGTCTTTCAATTGACGCATGTAGTCGTCGTGCCAACAGGCGTGCACCACACGAATGCCGGGCAGATCCAGCCAGAGCGGCAACGTCATGAACCAGTCGATGATCTCTTTGTGCAGACTTGGGTCACGTTCGACCTCAGCCAAAAAGGCCTCATGCTGTTTCCTGTTCTCTTCGCCCTTCTCTCCACCATGCTGTCGCAGGAACTCGCCTGGCAGGTCTGGGTCGGGCGTATGCCAGGCAATGGCATTGAACTCATGGTTACCCATCACTGCCTGGGCCGTATTGACCCTGACCATGTTGCGGACAATCATGACGCTCTCAACTTGCTGCGGCCCTTTGTCGATGAAGTCGCCCACAAAGATTGCTGTCCGACTCGGATGGCGATAGGCGCCGCCCCTGTCCTCGTAACCCATATGGGCCAGTAGCGCATGTAGTTTGTCTGCCTGGCCGTGGATGTCTCCAATAATGTCGTACGCCATATGTCTTTCTCCCGGAGTATGGTCTATTATAGCTTGTTAGTAGCCCTATAGCTACTAACACGGAAACATCATGCAAAACACCACACTTTTCCCCCTGGTTTTGGTCGATATCGCTCTGTTCAGTATTGTTGAAGACAGTCTGCGGGTACTTCTGGTCCAACGCGCTCAAGAGCCGGAGCAGCTGCGCTGGGCGCTGCCGGGTGGCATCCTGAAACCGGATATTGATGCCAACCTGGAAAGTACGGCCAGGCGGGTCATGCGAAGCAAGGTCAGCGTTGAAATTCCGCACCTGGAAGAAGTCCAGACCTTTAGTGGCGCAGATCGGGATCCGCGTGGCTGGTCGGTCTCGCTGCTCTACTGGGCACTACTGCCTTATGACCAGATCAATGCGCTGGTCAGAAACAAGGTGGAGCAACTGGGCTGGTTTGACGCCGCCAATCCCGGCCAGCACCTGGCGTTTGATCATGGCGAGCAGTTGGCAGCTGCATTGCGGGTACTGCGTCATCGGATCAGCGTGAGCCACCCGGTACTACCGCTGCATTTGATGCCCAAGAGTTTTACCCTGACAGCATTGCAGAAGACCTGTCAGTCCATATTGGGCCGTGAGATCGACAAGGCAGCATTTAGACGAAGGTTGAAGGATTCTCCAGACCTGGTGGAATTGCCCGGTGAAATGCAGCGGGGTTCGCATGCACCTGCTCAGCTGTACAGGGTGCGGGATGGATTTACGTTCAGCGCGGACCTTAAGTAGGGCGCTCAGACATCAGCGATCAACTGAATCGGCCGATCCAATGATCCGGGTTGGCATTGAATAGACTGCAGCTCAGATCAATCCGGATCGAATATACAAAAACCTTTCACTCCAAGGTCACACAAAATGCTCAAGTCCAATTGGAAGGATGCTGTGCAGGCACTAGGATTTCCTCTCCTGGTTGCCTGCTTCGCAATTCCATATTTCTTTCATTACTTCCTATCCATTACGTGGGTTGTTGCCATTTTGGCTGCGATTCCCACTCTTGGCATCATCGTGCTTGCCATTGTGTTGCTGTCCCGAGCGGCATTTCAAGGTATCGAGCAAAAGTCAAAACTCGAATCCGAAAGATTTAGGCAGCACATGGATGACTTGGCGGACGAAAACTCTGCTCCCGTTGCCAAGCCTGGCGCGAGAGCCTCTAACTCAACTTCGCAAGGCACCACCACCAAACGGACCAAGGGCGCCAAAATGGAGAACGCCCAGTCGGTCCAGCATAGCGAGCCCAAAAGCACAAAAATGCCGTTCTATAAACGTGCAAATGAAAAGCAATGTGTCACTTGTAATCGCTGGCAAGGTGAGAGAAAGATTACACAATTTCGAGACAGGGCTCAATACAATGATCACCAGGACAAGGGAGAGTGCGTTGGCGGCGACTGGGACAAGACCAAAACGAGAGCGATTACCTCATGCTCCAAGTGGGTGAAATGGGGAGCGTTATCGTAGGTTTCACAAGCGTTGCCTTGTTTTACTTGCCGCCGTTACCTGTTCAACAACTCCCCTTCAACACCAGCCTCACACCGCAACGTATCCCCGCTGGCGGCGCCGGGCTCGAATTCTCTTCAACTCCCTTTGACACTCCATGTCAGAGGCCAAGGATTTCGCCATGAAGCCGCCCCGCCCAGAGCGCTGGCCACCCCAGGCGCGCATGATGACCAGGGAGCCAAACAGGTCACGCTGAACCCACAGCTGGTAGTAGCGACCACCAGGACCTTTGAATCGTTCTATGCCATCCATGCGCAAGTGCCGTAAGCGGGTGGGCATCACGTGTTGACGCCGCAGGAGCCTTGATGGCAGGAGATCGCAGTTATGTCGGGGTGGGCTGCCAACGATGTGGCAACAATTCTTCGATCTGGCTGTTTTTCTGCGTAGGCAAACGAGTCAGTACATCTTTCAGGTAGGCATAGGGATCATGCCCATTGAGCTTGGCGCTCTGAATCAAACTCATCACCGCAGCCGAGCGCTGCCCCGCCCGCAGGGAACCGGCGAACAACCAGTTGCTGCGCCCAATGGCAATCGGACGAATCTGGTTCTCGATCCAGTTGTTGTCAATCGGCAATCGCCCATCGTCCAGGAACTGCGTGAGCGCACCCCAGCGCTTGAGGCTGTAATCGAGCGCCTTGGCCGTGGCCGACCCGTCCATGACCCTTTGGCGCTGCAACAGCATCCACTCCTTGAACGCATCGGCCAAGGGTTTTGATTCTCTTTGGCGCACTTGCAGGCGCTCATCGGCGCTGAGGTGTTTGACCTCGCGCTCGACTTCGTAGAGTTGACTCATAAACGCGCACGCCTGTCCTGCAATCTGACTCTTGCTGCTGGCATGCAGATCAAAGAACTTTCGTCTTGAGTGCGCCATGCATCCAGCCTCCGTGATGCCGCTAACAAATCCGGCTTTGTACCCGGCATAGTCGTCGCAAACCAGACTCCCTTTCCATTCGCCCAGGAATGTTCTGCAATGCTCGCCGGCGCGAGATTCGCAGAAGTCGTAGACCACCGCCTTCAAACTCTCAAACGCTCCTGGTGCATAGGCCCACAAATAGGCGCGGTGTGTTTTTTTGTTGCCGGGTTTGAGCATCTCCACCGGCGTCTCGTCGGCATGCAGGACCGAGTGGCTGAGAATCTCCGCCTTGAGTGCATCGACCAGCGGCTGCAATTGCACGCCACAAATGCCCACCCATTGCGCCAGGGTCGAGCGTGGCAGTGTCACACCGGCACGGCCAAAGATGTGTTCCTGGCGGTACAGCGGCAGGTGGTCACTGTATTTGGCCACCAGCACCTGGGCTAATAGGCCTGCAGTGGGGATGCCTTTGTCAATGATCTGGGCGGGCACCGGTGCCTGAATCAGGGTTTCGCATTGGGCACAGGCCCATTTACCACGAATGTGCTGCTCCACCGTGAATACGCCCGGTGTGTAGTCCAGCTTCTCAGAGACATCTTGGCCGATGCGCTTCAACTGGCAACCACAGCTGCATGTGGTGGAGTCGGGTTCGTGGTGGATGTCCACGCGGGGCAGTCCTGCGGGCAGCGCGGAGCGTTTGGGTTGCTGGCGGGGTTGGGAGTCCGTCTTGGCAGCCGGTGTCAGCGCTTTGAGTTCTTGTTCAATGGCTGCAATGTCAGCATCGAGCGTCTCATCGAGCAAGCTGACCTGACCCGCATTGAGCACTTCGCTTGAGCGGCCGAACTTCCAGCGTTTGAGTGTGACCAGCTCGTGCGTGAGTTTGTCGATCTTGGCCTGACGGTACAGGATGTCGCTGTCTTTGGCTGCGATGACGCCAGCGTGCTGCTGGCTTTGCTGGGCCATCTCTGTAATCAACTCTTGGACCAGTTCGCGCAGCTGTTCTGCATTCAAACTGGAGAGAGATTCAAGGGCGACGACCATGCACAGTAGTGTGCCCGCGAGAACAATTTATAGCTATTGACGCATGCCCCAATTGACTCAAAAAGGATAGCAACTCAACATTGCTTAGTGGTCGTTTTCGAGGGATTTATATGCGATTCTCAGCTCGATAAAACCGTCACACGACAGTGATAATTCCGCCCTCGCCAATGCGACTCCAGGGTAGGCCCAGAACCAGTGCGTCCAGTTGTGGGCGACTCAAGGTGAGCTGCGTTTGAGCAGCCGAGTTTGGCCAGACAAAGTGGCCTTGGTGCAGTCGCCTGGCGGCCAACCAGAAACCGATGCCATCATGCACCAGCACTTTCATGCGGTTGGCACGCTGGTTGGCAAAGAGGTAGGCGCTGTGGGGATGGGCTGCGCCGAAGACAGTGATGACGCGTGCCAGGCATGAGTCAAAGCCGCTTCGCATGTCCAGCGGTTGTGTGGCGAGCCACACGGCATCAATGCGGATCATGCCAGCACCTCGCGTAGCCATTGGGCGCATTGGTTTGATGCGGCCATTGGCCAGTGGATTTGCATGGCGCCTGTGGCGTGTTGGAGCTCGATGCGGATGTCGCCCGCTTGGGCTGGTGGTGCCGGGGTAAATTTAACGGGTATGAAATCCGGCTTGGTTTGCGCTGGCGGCCCTGGTTTTGTGATCGTAGCCAGCTGACCATTGCGGCCCTGTGATGATTCGACGACCCAACGCCGTAGCATGTTGGCGTTCAGACCGTTGGCCAGTGCAATGGCGGCCTTGGAGACGCCCGGAGCCTGACAGGCCGCTACGACTTGGCGTTTGAATTCATCGCTATAGCGAGCATGGCGGCGACCGGCCGCTGGAGTTCGAAGTTCTGGGATTGGAGTGTTCATGTATCCACCTGAGTTGAAGTGGACACGATGGTCTTAAGGATTTCCACTCACGGCAAGATGACTTGGCCACCCGCTTACCAAGTGCCTCCCGGTTACTTGAAAGGTCTCCAAAACAAGGTTCCGTCGGACGACT
>CAZMXB010000231.1:0-7995 GCA_964569855.1 uncultured Rhodoferax sp. | reverse complement strand
CCCCGAAATCGACCGGCGCAACCTGGCAACCCTGACCGCCGCCACGCTCGCAGCCACCCTGCTGCAGCCCACAAAGTCGGCAACCAAGGCCTTTCTGGACGCAGCCGCCGAACTCTCCAGTCACAGCATGGCGGCTTACCGGGCACTGGTCTATGAAACCCAGGGGTTTACGGAATTCTTTTTCAGTGCCACACCCATTCGCGAGATTGCCGAACTCAATATCGGTTCTCGGCCCGCATCACGCAAGGCCAGCCAGCGCATAGAAGACCTGCGCGCCATTCCATGGGGCTTTAGTTGGGGCCAGTGCCGCTTGACGCTTCCGGGCTGGTTTGGATTTGGCTCGGCGGTCGAAGCCTTCACCAGGGTCGGCACGCCGTTGCAACAGCAGGAGCGCATTGCCCTGTTGCAAAAAATGGTCAAGCAGTGGCCTTTTTTCAAGACCCTGCTGTCCAACATGGACATGGTGCTGGCCAAGAGCGATCTGGCTCTGGCATCACGCTACGCCGAACTGGTGAGTGATGCCCGTTTGCGCAAACGCATTTTTGTTGCGATTGAAGCGGAATGGCACCGTACCGCCCAAGCCCTGGCCATGATCACCGGTGACAAAAATCGCCTGGCCCATAACGCGGCCCTGCAGCGCTCCATCCGCCACCGCTTTCCGTACATCGACCCGCTGCACCACCTGCAGGTTGAGCTGGTTCGCCGTTACCGTGCCGGCCAGGCGGATGACCGCGTACAGCGCGGAATTCACATCTCGATCAACGGGATTGCGGCGGGGCTGCGCAATACCGGCTGAGTCACGCACTGCCACCATGCAAGCAGACCTCAGCCACTCCCACACCCAGAACGGTCTAGCCGTTGTGGACGCGGTATTGCGCCGCCATGGCGGGCATCGACACGCTTTGGTGCAGATCCTGCGCGAAGTGCAGGAGCAAACCCATTGGTTGTCCCGCGCCGTCCTGACACAGATTGCCAGCGGCGTCGGTTTGACGCCCGCCATCGTGGAAGGTGTCGCCAGCTTCTACCGCTTCTTTTACCTGGGACCCGTAGCGGCCTACCACCTGCTGTGGAGTGACAACATCACCGATCGCATGCTGGGCAATCGGACGATGGCGCGCGACCTCTGCCAACGCCTGAACATAAGGCCCGGCGCATTTCAAATGAACGCGTTGGCCAGTGTGGGCTTTACCTCATGCACCGGCCTGGGAGATCAGGGTCCGGCGCTGTTGGTCAACCAGCAGCATGTCATTACCCGCATGGACGCACTGCGTGTGGCCGAGCTGGCCGAACTGGTGCGCACGCAGGTACCAGTGTCCGACTGGCCCGCCGACTGGCTACGCGTGGACGACCAGGTGCGCCGCAGCGATGTGTTGCTGACGGGCCAACTCCCCCAAGGCGCCGCCTTGCGTGCGACGCTGGTACGGGGAAGCGAGGCCACGCTGGCCGAAGTCATGCTGTCCGGCTTGCGCGGGCGCGGCGGCGCCGGCTTTGCCACCGGCCGCAAGTGGGCACTGTGCCGGCAAGCGCCTGTCACCGAGGGTGGCACCCGCGTGGTGGTGTGCAATGCCGACGAGGGCGAGCCCGGCACTTTCAAGGACCGCGTGTTGTTGAAGCGCCAGGCCGATGCAGTTTTCGAAGGCATGACGGTGGCCGCCCGCTTGTTGGGCGCGCGCCAGGGCTTGGTCTATCTGCGGGGTGAATACCGCTATCTGCTTGACCACCTTGAATCGGTGCTGGCGAACCGGCGGGCCACGAAGCTGTTGGGCACCCGCATTCTCGGCATGGATGGTTTTGACTTTGACATCACCATCCATGTTGGCGCCGGTGCTTATGTGTGCGGTGAAGAAAGCGCGCTCATCGAATCGCTGGAAGGCAAGCGCGGCACGCCGCGCATCCGCCCGCCCTTTCCAGTGGAGAGCGGCTACCGGGGCCAGCCCACCATTGTCAACAATGTGGAAACCTTTTGCGCGGCGGCCCACATCGCGCTGCACAGCGGCGCATGGTGGGCAGCCATGGGCACGCCCCAGAGCAGCGGTACCAAGTTGCATTCGGTCAGTGGCGACTGTGAGCGCCCGGGCATTTATGAATACCCGTTTGGCGTCACGATTGAACAGATTCTGCACGATTGCGGCGCGCACGACACCCAGGCGGTGCAGGTTGGCGGACCCTCGGGCGTGTGCCTGGCCGCACACGAGTTCGGCCGGCGCGTCGGCTTCGAGGACGTTCCCACGGCGGGTGCCTTCATGGTGTTCAACCGGTCGCGCGACATGTTTGAAGTGGCGCGCAGTTTTTCGCATTTCTTTGCCCACGAGAGCTGCGGATTTTGCACGCCCTGCCGGGTCGGCACCGAACTGGTGGCACGGCGCATGGACAAGCTGGCGGCAGGCTTTGGCTCCGTATTCGACGAAACCGAGTTGCGCGAGCTGGAGGCCCTGATGCACGGCACCACCCACTGCGGTCTGGGGGCCAGCGCTACCAATGCATTGCGTGACACCCTGGTGCGTTTTCGACCCGCCTATGAGCGAAGGTTGCGGGAGCCCGGTTTTGTGGCAGCCTTTGATCTGGACGCCGAACTGGCGCCGGCCCGCCGGGTGACGGGACGCGACGATGCGCTAGCCCATCTGGAGCGACGCGGATGAACCAATTCAATCTGGACGGCACGGCGGTGCCTTTTGAGGATGGCGACACGCTGATGGATGCAGCCACCCGCGCCGGACACTGGATACCCCACCTGTGCTGGCACACCACGCTGGGCCAAAGCGGGGCCTGCAGGCTCTGTACCGTCAAGATCGACGGCCATCTGGCCGCGGCCTGCACCACACGTGCCGCACCCGACCAGGTCGTCGAGAACCGCACGCCCGAGCTGGACGGCAAACGCCTGCTGCTCACGCAAATGCTGTTTGTCGAAGGCAACCACTTTTGCCCCAGTTGCGAGAAGAGCGGCCATTGCCTGTTGCAGGCCACGGCCTACGAACTGGGTATGACCGAGCCGCGCTTCGACGAGTTCTATCCCAAGCGCCCCGTGGATGCCAGCCACCCTGACCTGTGGCTGGACTTGAACCGCTGCATCCTGTGCAAACTGTGCGTGCGGGCCAGCCACGAGATCGACGGCAAGGACGTGTTTGCCATCAGCGGCCACGGGATCGCCACCCACCTGAGCGTCAATTCGCCCAGCGGCAAGCTCGCTGACAGCGCCTTTGCAAAGGAAGACTTCGCCGCACAGGTCTGCCCGGTCGGCGCGATCTTGCCCAAGCGGCGTGGCTTTGTGGTGCCAATTGGCGAACGCCCCTTTGACAACGCATTGGCTCCGGCCCTGGTGAACGCCGCACAGGAGGGTGAAAATGCCTGATGCTGACCCCGCGCAAGCCCTCTCGCCTGCTGCCTCGGCGGCCCAGCCCAAGCCACGACTGGCCACGGTCTCACTGGCGGGCTGCTTCGGATGCCACATGTCGCTGCTGGATATCGACGAGCGCGTGTTTACGCTGTTTGATCTGGTCACCTTTGACCGCTCGCCGCTGACCGATATCAAGCACTGCGGACCCTGCGACGTCGGCCTGATCGAAGGCGGTCTGTGCAACGCCGAAAACGTGCTGGTGCTACGCGAGTTCCGGGCCCACTGCAAGGTGCTGGTGGCAGTCGGTGCCTGCGCCATCAATGGCGGGCTGCCCGCGCAGCGCAATGCCATGGACATTGGCCAGATCCTGCGCGACGTCTACCACGCACGCGACGGACTGGCAGCCGACAGCGCGGTGCCCAACGACCCCGAGCTGCCCCTGCCTTTGGCCCGGGTGCACCCCATCCACGAGGTGGTGCACATTGACTATTTCCTGCCCGGCTGCCCGCCCAGTGCCGATGCCATCTGGGAATTTCTCAGCGCCCTGCTGTTTGGGCGCGATCCGCAGCCCGCCCCCAAACAGATCCGCTTCGACTGATGTCCACCACCACCACCGCCCCCGATGCCCCGCTCCCGTCCACCCGACGGGTCGTCATAGACCCGGTGTCGCGCGTGGAGGGCCATGGCAAGGTCACGCTGCTGCTCGACGAACACAATCGGGTGCAGCAGGCACGCCTGCATATCGTGGAATTTCGGGGCTTCGAGAGCTTCATCGTCGGGCGCCCCTACTGGGAAGTGCCGGTGATGGTGCAGCGCCTGTGTGGCATCTGCCCCGTGTCCCACCACCTGGCGGCCAGCAAGGCACTTGATACTGCGCTGGGCATCACCGCCATTCCGCGCACGGCCGAGGTCATGCGCCGGTTGATGCACTACGGGCAGATCATGCAGTCGCACGCACTGCACTTCTTTCACTTGTCGTCGCCCGACCTGCTGTTTGGCTTTGACAGCGAGGTCACCCAACGCAACATCGTTGGGGTCGCGGCGGCCCACCCCGACATTGCGCGCCAGGGCGTGCTGCTGCGCAAGTTCGGGCAGGAGGTGATTCGCATGACCGCCGGCAAACGCGTGCATGGCACGGGTTCAGTGCCAGGCGGCGTGAACCGCCACCTGACCGCCGGCGAACGCTCCGAACTCGCCGCCCAGGTGCCGCAAATGCTGACCTGGTGCGAACAGGCCGTGGACATGGTGGCCAAGTTGCATGCCCAGAACCCGGCGCTTTACGACCACTTTGCCAGCTTTCGCTCCAACTGGATGTCCATCGTGCGCCCCGGTGGCGACATGGACCTGTATGAGGGCGAACTGCGGGTGCGCGATGCCGACGGACGCATCCTGCACGACGGCACCAATGTGCAAGATTACCTGGGGCTGATCGAGGAGGCCAGCCAGCCGTGGACCTATATGAAGTTCCCCTACCTGCGCGCGCTGGGCCGCGACGCCGGCTGGTACCGCGTCGGCCCGCTGGCGCGGGTGCAGAACTGCGAGCGCATTCCCAGCCCGCGCGCCGAGGTGCAACGCCAGCGCTTTCTGGCGCATGGCCCGGTGCACGCCTCGCTGGCCTACCACTGGGCCCGCATGGTCGAGATGCTGCACGCCATGGAAGTGATAGCCGAGCTGCTGCAGGACGACGCCTTGCTGGGCGGCGAATTGACGGCATCACTGCCGCTGCAACGGCCGGCCCGGCGCGAAGGCGTAGGGGTGATTGAGGCGCCGCGCGGCACGTTGTTCCACCACTACGTGATCGGTGACGATGACCTGATCAGCTGGTGCAACCTGATCGTCAGCACCACCCACAACAATCAGGCCATGAACGAGGCCGTGCGGTCGGTGGCGCGCGAATATTTCGATGGCCGCGCCGTCACTGAAGGCCTGCTCAACCACATCGAAGTGGCGATCCGCGCCTATGACCCCTGCCTGAGCTGTGCCACCCACGCATTGGGCAGCATGCCGCTGGAAGTGACCCTGGTCGCAGCCGATGGCGAGGTGCAGGACGCCGTCCTGCGCCACGGTGATGGGCGCTTTGAACGGGTTCCCACCTGATGCGCTCTCAAGTAAACGCCGGGCCGCCCCAAGTTGACTTGCACCACCTCGGGGGGCCAGCCGCAAGCCTGGGCTGGGGGCACTCTTTGCCAGCATGAGCCGCGCGCCGCTGCTGGTACTGGCCGTGGGCAACCCCAGCCGCGGCGATGATGCGTTGGGGCCTCTGCTGCTGGAGCGCCTGCAGCAGTCAAGCGTGATGGACTTGGGGGACGTCGAGTTGCTGACCGACTTCCAGCTCCAGATCGAGCATGCGCTGGATCTGGAAGAGCGCCAGGCGGTGCTGTTTGTCGACGCCGCCCGGCCCGGGACGGCGTGTGGCGCCACCCTGACGCCCATCCATGCGGCACACCGCAATCGGCCGACGAGCCACGCGCTATCTGCGCAGGAGGTTTTGCACGTTGCCACACAGCTTTCGGGGCGCGCGCCGCCGGCCTGGCAACTGGCGATAGAAGGCGCGCAATTTGCGCTGGGCGAAGGTCTGAGTCCGGTAGCCGAGCACCACCTGACCCTGGCGCTGACACTGGCACAGCAGTGGCTGCAGAGCCCACTCCCGCAGACCGCCGGCACGCGTCGCGTCAGCGCGACACCAGTTCCCGCACCGCCGCCAACTGGCGGCGCGATACCGCCAGAAGCTCATCCACACCATTGAGGCGCACGGCCCAGCCCTCGCCCTCTTCAGCGTCAAAATGTTTTTCCAATGCGCGCACGGCACGCCGGGCTATCAAAGCGTTGCGGTGGATGCGCACAAAATCGGCGCGGTACTTTTCCTCCAGCTCATTGAGCGAGCCGTCCAGGATGTAGCTGCGCTTGGCCGTGCGCACGGTGACGTATTTCAGCTCAGCCTTGAAGTACAACACCTGTGACAAGGGCACCCGCTCGGTACGTCCGCGCTCCTGAATAATCAGCACATCGTGTTGAGGCAAATTGGCCTCCAGCCCTCGTCGGGATTGCGCATACCGCTCCGCTTTTTGTAGCGCCTGCTGCAGTCGCTCAAGTCGAACCGGTTTGGTCAGGTAGTCCAAAGCTGCCAAATCAAAGGCATCCACCGCATGTTCGGCATGGGCGGTGACAAAAATGATGGCCACGGTAGGGTCCAGCGCCAGTAAAGCACGGGCCAGCGCCAGGCCATCGGCACCCGGCATGTGGATATCGACCAGTGCAACGTCCAGCGGCTGTTGCTGAGCCAGTCTCATTGCCTGCTCGGCATTGGCGGCTTCACCGACACACCGCGCGGCGGGTGCGGTGCAATCTGCCAGCAGGGTGCGCATGCGCGAGCGCGCCAGGCTTTCATCGTCGACCACCATCACGTTGAGCACGCCGGTCAAACCATTGGCTTGGGTCACAACGGCACCTCCATGCGCACCTGGTACACACCATCTTTGAGGCCACTGCGGAACTGCCCCTGCACATCGTGCAACAGAGCCAACCGCTCCCGCACATTGCGCAGTGCCAGGCCATGGCCCTCGCCGCCTTGGCCTGCGGGCACCGTATTGGTTACCTTGATCACCACAATCGAGCCCCTGCGCTGCGTCGATATCCGGACGTCTGCACCCTCGGGGCTGGGCTCCACGCCATGGCTCACCGCGTTCTCCACCAGCGGTTGCAATAGCAAAGGCGGCAAGCGCGCACCATCGGCGCTGGGGTCTAACGACCATTGCACCCGCAGACGTTCGCCAAAACGCACCTGCTCGATGGCCAGGTAACGCCGGGCCAGGTTGATTTCATCAGCCAGGCTCACCGGCTCGCCCGAGTCCTTCAGTGCCTCGCGGAACAAATCACTCAGGTCTTCGAGCAGCGCCTCGGCCCGGGCGGGCTCGGCACGCACCAGGGCAATGGCGCTGTTCAGTGTATTGAACAAAAAATGTGGCCGTATGCGCGACTGCAGCTCGGCCAGCCGTGCCGACGTATGGGCCGGCATCTGCCCCTTGCTGCGCAAGACCAAGGCCGTGACCAAGAGCGAAGACAACAAGACCCCGCTGCCCATGCTACCGACCCAGGGCGGAGACGGCACCAAACCCGCCCATGCCAACATGGCGCAGCCGTAAAGGCCTGATAGAGCACCCAGCAGCACTGGCACGGTGTACTGCCACCATGGTGCCGCGCGGGCCAGCACACGCTTGGTCATGCAGGCCAGCAGAAGCCAGGCCAGGGTTGCCGGCAGCGCGCCGCCCGTCACCAGCGCCACCCGTACCGCCCAGTCGATCAGGTCAAAGGATACGAACATCGCACCCACACCGGCGCACACCTCGACAAACAACACCGCACGCAACACCACACCGGTTTGGCAGGCATCAAACACCAGCGTCGGCGGCGCCGACGCAGCCTCAACTGCGTGGGACTCGGCCACGGGCGTCAACTCCTGGAACGCCGATAATATTTGCGTGTCTTTCATGAATCCGGATTTTGACTCTATTACCTGCAACGCTGCCCATGTCCACCAATCAACTCGATAAGAAATCCCAGGCCTGGTCGGCGCTGTTCTCCGAACCCATGAGCGATCTGGTCAAACGTTACACCTCCAGCGTGTTTTTTGACAAGCGCCTGTGGCAGGCCGACATTGCAGG
>CAZMXB010000230.1:7926-8003 GCA_964569855.1 uncultured Rhodoferax sp. | reverse complement strand
TCCATGATGAAGCGGCTTTCCTGGCGGATCAGGCCATACACATAGGCCGGGTCGAGTTTGACCTCGCCCGCACGGCG
>CAZMXB010000230.1:0-7916 GCA_964569855.1 uncultured Rhodoferax sp. | reverse complement strand
ATTTGCCCCGCGCGTGCCACCACGGCGGCTTTGAAAGGCATGGGAAATCGCTGCTCGAAGTCCATGACCAGCCGGGTCCGCTCGCTGGTGTTGATGCAGCGGTCCCACACTTCGTTCTGGCAGGCGAGGTCGGCGGCGGCCAGCAGGGCGCGGTCGTCCATGCCGCCGCGCACATGCAGGTTGGTGGTGTAGTTCCATTCGCGAACGCCCTCGGGGCGCAGTCCGATGCGGATGGCGTACAACGCGCGGTTGAGGCCAGGATTTTGCAGTGCGGCGACCTTTTCATCGGCCGTCAGGGGCGCAGGTTTGGGCGCGACGGAGATGCGTTGCCCCAACTCTTCCAGCGCCAGTTGTTCGTAAAACCCGCGCACGCCGGCGATGCTTTGGAACAATTGTTGTGCCTGGGCCCTGCTCCCTTCGGTGGCCGGCTGCTGTAACAACGTGCGGGCGCGCCAGTAGACCCAGGTCGGGTCGTTGCGCTGCGTCTCGCTCATCGCTGCGATGCTGCCGAGCACCTGTGTCCAGCGTCCCATGCGCAAGGCCGCGCGCGCCTGCCACGCCAGGTGGTCATCGTGCATGTCGCTGGTCTGCCCGCGCGCAAAGTAATCCGCCGCGTCGTTGGACAGCTTCATCGCTGCGCGTTTTCCGATCACTCCCCAGATCCAGTTGCGCTCCTCGTCGGTCAATTGGGCTTTCCAGCGCAATTTGCCCATCTCAAGGGCCGCATCTGCCGGGTCCAGACAGGCTTGTCGAATCAGGGCCAAGGTCACCAGTTCACGCGTCTTGGGCTGGAATGCGGTGAGTTTGTCGTTAAGGTACTTACCCGGGTTCAGGTAAATTTCATTGACGGTTTTGCCGAGTTTGCTATTCACCAGGTCCACTGCCTGGGTGACGACCCGCAGGCGGTCGTTCTCCATACCCAGGCGGGCCCGCAGCCACACGGTGCGCGTTCTCTCGGAGTGGTCTTTGAGCACCTGTTCGGCGGCGCTGGCGCAGGCTTCCTCGGCTTCGCGCAGGTTGAGCCAGATGTCTTTGAGCTGGTCGTGGATGTCGGCCCCACTGCTCAGATGGTCCGCCAACAGTGCATAACAGCGCACCGATTTGTCGTCACCCATGCGGTACAGCGGGTACTCGCGGTTAAATGCCACCCAATCCCGGTTGCGGCCCAGTTGCAACAACCATTCGGCGCGCAGCCGGTCTTCCTGGTAGGTACCGCTGTAACGTGTCAGAAAGGCCTGAATGTCGGACACGCTGGCCTCATCGAGGCGTGCGGACAACTCCCAGTAGGCAGCCCAGGGCTCCAGTACGTGGCCGCGCACCTGTTTCAGCAGGGGCGCCAGGCGCTTGCGGTCGCGCTGTTTGTAGGCCTGGGCCATCTCCAGCAGGGCGCTGTCGGCCTGGGAAATATCCTTGCGCTGGCCGTATGCCGGGGAGGGAGAGAGCACCGAAACGGCGCAAAAGAGCGCTATCGATGTCAGAATGGCTGAAAACTGCATGTGGAGATTATGGACAAGTCAGAAGAATCAACAGCGCAAGCCAAAAAAGCCCTGCGCAAGAGGCTGCTGGATCAACGCCTGAATTTGCCCGACAGGCTAGCGCAGGCCGACCTGTTGCAACAGGTCATGCGCATCTGGCTGGTGGGACGTCCCGATACCGTCATTGGTGCCTATTGGCCCATCAAGGGGGAGTTTGACCCCCTGCCGGCCCTGCACCGCTGGAAAGAAGACGGGGAGTTGCTGGACCAGCCGCAGTTGCGCCGCATTGGCCTGCCGGTGGTCAACAAAGAGCACAAGACCATGACTTTCCATGCCTGGTACCCCGGCTGTCCCATGGAAGAAGACGCTTATGGCATTCCGAAACCCAAGGACACCGAAGTGATCGTGCCAACCCTGCTGTTCGCACCCTGCGTGGGGTATGGACCGGGAGGTTATCGCCTGGGTTATGGCGGTGGTTTTTATGACCGCATGATGGCAACGCTCCAGCCCAAGCCCTTCGCGGTAGGGCTGGGTTTTGGCGTGGGTTTTATCGAAGACTTCGATCCCGAGTCACACGACGTGCCGCTCGATGCCATTCTCAACAACCACGGGGTGGTGTGGCCCGTGTAGTGGCACCCTGAAGGGGCAGGTCCGGCGTTTGCGTTTGATCTTGGTCAAGGTCTGGTGTCAGGGCTCGCCATAGCATGGGAGACCACCGATCCCCCAAACGACTACCCGACATGACACAGGAGAGATACACGATGGCAGAAAAGCCCCTGACGACAGCCGACACGACCGCCAAACCCGTCGTGGCGAAAAAGAAAACAACTCCTGTGCGCGTCCGCAAGGCGGTGCAGGGAGACATCGCTCCGTCGACCAAGGCTCGGGCCTTGGGCAAGTTCGTGGCAGCCCAGGCGGTAGACGCCGCGCAGGGCAAGGCGATAGCTGCGGCTCTGGATCTGGTGCGGCCCGATGCCACTGGCACCGCTACCGAGCGGGCCAAGGGCCTGCGGGCCATGCTGGAAGGCGCCTCCGCAGACGACGCACGGGTCCTGCGCGAAGCGCTGATGGGCCGGCTCAAGGGTGACGCAGGCAAAAAAGGCATCAACCCGGACGATGAACTGGCGCACGACTGGCGTGACGGCGGTTACCCGTACCGCAACCTGATGCGCCGCACCAGCTACGAACAGCACAAATTTCAGCTGCAGGTGGAGTTGCTCAAGCTGCAGGCCTGGGTGAAAGAGACCGGCCAGCGCGTGGTGATCCTGTTCGAAGGCCGCGATGCGGCTGGCAAGGGCGGTGCCATCAAGCGTTTCATGGAACACCTGAACCCGCGTGGCGCACGTGTGGTGGCGCTGGAAAAACCCACCGATCTGGAACGCGGCCAGTGGTACTTTCAGCGCTATGTGCAGCACCTGCCCACGCGCGGCGAAATTGTGCTGCTGGACCGCAGCTGGTACAACCGTGCCGGCGTCGAG
The DNA here is from genome assembly GCA_964569855.1 of uncultured Rhodoferax sp. Lineage (GTDB taxonomy): Bacteria > Pseudomonadota > Gammaproteobacteria > Burkholderiales > Burkholderiaceae_C > Allorhodoferax. The sequence goes on along the minus strand of CAZMXB010000230.1, from coordinate 4,963 downwards.
CGGGTGATGGGCTTTTGCTCAAATGAAGAGTACGCCGAGTTCATGCGTCAGACCCCGGAGTTTGAGCGCCACCTGGTGCGCAGCGGCGTGCACCTGATCAAGTTCTGGTTCAGCGTCAGCCGCAAGGAGCAGCGTCGCCGTTTCAAGGAACGCGAAAACCACCCGCTCAAGCAATGGAAACTCAGCCCGGTGGATCTGGCATCACTGGACAAGTGGGAAGACTACACCCGCGCCAAGGAAGGCATGTTTTTTGAAACCGATACGGCCGATTCGCCGTGGACGGTGATCAAGAGCGACTGCAAGAAGCGCGCACGGCTCAACGCCATGCGTTATGTGTTGCACAAACTTCCCTACACCAATAAAGATTTGGTCCACATTGGCAAGCTCGACCCACTCATCGTAGGGCGTGCACACGTGGTGTACGAACGGGGCGAAAACCCGAACGCGATTTTGTAGTCTATGGAGCCGGGCGATCCGGCCCTTGCATGCCCTGTGAACGGGCTGACAGATAGGCGTAAAGGTCGGCGATGTGGGCGGTGACCCGGGGTTCGCCTTGCCAGGCCGGCATGGTCAACATGGTGGCCTTGCGCTGCACCACGTCGTCAACCAGGGCATCCCATGCGGCTGTGTTTTTGCCGGGCTGCGAGGCCCCGAGACTCCAGTCATAGCGTTTGAGGACCAGGTCCACAAACTGGCGGGAACCCAGCTCGCGCACGCGAGGCAACAGGTTGGGTCCGCCCGGAGTGCCAGACGCAGCTGGGCCATGGCAACTTGCGCACCTGTCCTGAAATACGCGCCAGCCCGCATAGATCGATCCGGCGGGCTGTGCCTGAAGCCTGAGTTCTTGGGCGGGTTGAATGTTCTGCACCTCAACACTGCAGCCAGGCAACGTCAGCACCGACACCAACGCGCCACCGCAAAGCACGCTCCAGCGCAACGCCATGGGGCGCCAACCAGAGTGCTGAACTGCATGGCTTCTGAAATTTTTCATGGTTTTGCCTCTATCTCTGTAAGTGACGCTCATTGAATGGGTTACGAACTATTGTGGATAGCGATCTGCTGGCGCTTCTTGACTTGGATCAGTTTGTGCGCTGGTTGGCTGGCCCAAGGTCGGTGTTGATCTTGGCCAGCGGTAGGCCAAAACGGTCGCCCTGGGATAGTGGTGTTCACACACCTGATCCAGCTGATTGCCACCCAATAAAAAAATGCTTTGAGCATCCATGCGCAGGTAGAAGCCAACATGGCCTTTCCAGCCGGCGGGGTCGTCACGTGACAACACGGCAATACAACCGAACAGCGGCTGCTCCAGTGGCTGCCCCCATTCCAGCCAGGAGCGCGCCAGGGCTGAACCTGTTCCTGTTATGCCAACCTGGGCCAAACTCCAGTTGATGAACGACGAACACCATGAGGCTTTGTCGTCATAACCGGCGATGTTGGTGTGATCGTGGTATTGGGTCACCCGCGGGTTGCTTTGACCTGGCGGATAGGTGCTGACACCCGTCTCTTTGAGGGCGACGGGTATCCACGGCGGAGTGTGGGGGCTATATTTCACCGATTGTTTCGCGGGTGGTTTTTGCCTGCGCCCTAAGCCACGCGCAAAAAGCCTTGATTTCCGGGCGCTGGGCACTGCGGGGACCTACGAGCATCCAGTAAGCCAACGGTGACTCCAGCCGCGTGCCGGGCAAGACTTCAACCAAACTGCCAGCGGCCAAACTGTCAGCTATCAGGGGCATCCGCGCCAGCGCGACGCCTTGGCCGGTGAGTGCCGCTTGGGCAATCTGGTGGGCGTAGTTGAAATATAGCCAGCGCTTGGGCTCGAACGTCTTGAGGTTTTGGGCCTCCAGCCAGCGTTGCCAGGTCAGCCATTCCATGTGTTGGCTTCGGTAGGCATCGCCTGCCTCGATCAGCGTGAATTGCGCCAGGTTTTTTGGCTTTTCAAGGGGTAGGCCGGCCTTGAGCAGCCAGGGGCTGGCGACCGGTGTGAGCTGTTCACCAAACAGACGTTCGGCCACGGACGAGATGGTGGTGGACGGTGCGTAGCGCAGGGCCAGGTCTACGTCGGAGGTTTCCAGATCCACGGACACGTCGGTCGCGTCGATACGAATATCGATATCGGGGTGCGCCGCCTGAAAGGACTCCAGCCGGGGAATCAGCCACATGGAAGCAAACGAAGCCCAGGTGCTGATGGACACCATCTTTCGGCCCGCGCTTTGGCGTACCAGGCGCACAGCGCTGTCGATGCGCTCCACAGACGGAGCCACCGCGCGCAGCAACTGGGTGCCGGCGCTGGTCAACTCCACAGCGCGCGTGTGGCGCAGGAACAGGGCCAAGCCAATTTCATTTTCCAGCGCCTGGATCTGGCGGCTCACGGCCGACTGGGTCAGTGCCAGTTCCTCGGCAGCGGCGCGAAAGTTCAGGTGATGCGCGACGGCCAGGAAGGGACGTAAATGCCCTATCCCGATGCTGCGGGTGCGCAGGCTGGTGTGAAGGTGCTGCATGGTGGTTTCATTCTTGATTCATTCGCAAAGTGCATCAATAGCGTAGCGCGTTTTCATTGGACTGCCAAGCACGATGGTGTGATCATTCAATGCCAAATTGGTCATTTCATAGAAGGATGGCCTCAACCAGGAGATTGTCATGTCCGCACCCTCAGTTCTGAATTTGCAACAATATTTCGCCCAGGCCGACACCGATCGTCTGCAGTTCTGCCAGTTGACACGCGGCCAGGCAATGCGCTTCAAGGCTAAAGGTTCGACAGAGTTGTACGTCACGCAGGGTCGCGTTTGGGTCACTTTGGACGGCCCCCATTGCGGCGCCGCCAACAACTTGGGCGACGTGGTCTTGCAAGCCGGGGAGCGGCTCACCCTGCAACGGGGTCAAGGGTTGGTCGTCGAGTCCTGGGGCGATGCGAAACACTCCGCCCAGGCACGCCTGGTTTGTGTGCTGGTGCCGACTGCCTTGCCGGTATTGCGCAACACAGGGGCCGCCGTCGGCTCAGCCCTTATTGCGTGGCTTTCCCAGGCGGGTCGGTCTTTGGTTTCCGGGAGTCGGCTTGGTGCGCGGTTTGGACGCTTTGGCGGGCTTTTTGGCGGCCAGGGCAGCCTCCAGCGCCAGCCGTGCCCAGGGTGCCATGGCGTGGGCTGAGTCCATGGCCTCGTCGGGCGCGCTGTAGTAGTTCATGCCTCGCGACACCGTTTCACCGTCTTTGATGGACGCGTAGGTAAACCGTTCGCAGCCCGCGGCCTCCCAGTGGGCGCGGCCTTCCTCATCGGTCTTGAGCCAGAGCTTTTCGCCGGAGCCCAGATCGGCAATGATGGCAATGGTGAGCCCGTCGGTGCTGAGCCCGAAGCCACCAAACATGCGTTTGGCAATGCAGGGCCCAACGCTGGACAGCAGCTCGCAGCAATACAGGGCAAAGTCAGAGGGGAGGTTGGCCATGGTGTGCTTCAGAACGATGAGGGCGCCTGGTCTTTGGAGTTGTCGTCAGTACGTTGACCGGCGAGCGCGCGGGCGTCGCCTTCGTAACCCTTGAGTGTGTCGATCAGGCGCGTGCGTTGTTGGGGTGTGCTGCTGTTGTGCAGGGCCGCCATGGCGGCACAGCTTTCATTGGTTAATTGTTCCATGTAGCCGCGGTAGGCCGGGGCGGGGGCCTTGAGTGTGCGTTCAAGCAAACCCCGCAATTCCGTCTGGGCCTGGGCTGCGTTGACCTCGCCACTGCGAATTTTGCGCAACACCTGCAAGGCGTCCTCATGTCGGCGTTGCATTTCGCGAAACTGGCGCGGGCCATCAAAACTCGAATTCGCGATGTGCGTGCGAACGATGGCCAGTTGGGCTGGCTCCAACCGCCCGTAGAACGACTCTGCACGATCAATGATCTGCTTGACCCGGCGTTCCGAACGTTCGGCCAGTGTGCCATCCATCCACTCTTCCCGCCATTTGCGGTCACGCCGCACGAACTCCTCGGCCATGTGTTCCAGTTGGGCGTTCTGCAGCGTCGGTGCGATGGTTGCAATGGTCGGTGTGATGCGCTCCAGCGTCACCTGCAGGCGGGTTTGCAGTTCGTCTACCAGGCGGCATACCTGCTCAGTCGTGACCGTTTTGGGGGCCATGGCCTGGAGTTCGTTGAGTTTTTTTGCCAGCAGCGGAAGTTCGTTTTGGCGGTGCCAGTCTTGTGCGGCCTGCAAATCATCGCGAACACGCACACTTTGGTCGGTGTCAAAGTCAAAGTAGCTGTCCAACCACCAATACACCAGTGTCGGGCCGGTGTTGTAGCCCAGGCGCGCGGCGCTGCATCCGCCTAGCGCCAGAGCCGTCAGCAGCACACCGATAATGGGCGCTAATTCGCCGATAAAACGCGAAAAAGGACGCATTGAAAGGGACATGTTTTGACTTCCGAAATTCTGGTTCAACCGGGCTCTGCGGAGCACGCCCCCGTCGATGTGGTCATTATGGCGGCCGGAAAAGGCACACGCATGAAGAGCCTATTGCCCAAGGTGTTGCATCCGTTGGCCGGGCGCCCGCTATTGCACCATGTGCTAGACACGGCGCGTGCGCTACAGGCCCGCCAGGCGGTGGTCATCAGTGGCCATGGTGCTATCGAAGTAGAAGCGGCTTGCGCAATGGATACGAGGGCTACAGGCCTTTTATCCATAAAGTTTGTGCGCCAGGAGCCACAGCTGGGAACCGGACACGCCGTGCAGCAGGCTGCCCCTGCGCTGGCGGACGATGGCGTGGTGGTGGTGCTTTCGGGTGATGTGCCCTTGACCCGGCCCGCCACGTTGTTGGACCTGATCGCCGCCTGTGCGGGCGAAAAGCTGGCGCTGTTGACCCTGGAGATGGCCGATCCTGCGGGTTACGGGCGCATTGTGCGGCGTGGAGCTTTGGCCAACGGCGATGTGCTGGCCATCGTGGAGCATAAGGATGCAACAGCTGAACAGCGGGCCATAAGTGAAATCTACAGCGG
>CAZMXB010000229.1:0-8023 GCA_964569855.1 uncultured Rhodoferax sp. | reverse complement strand
GTCTTCTTTCATGACCAACAGCTCGTCGCCGTCAACCTTGACGGTCTGGCCGCTGTACTTGCCGAACAACACGCGGTCACCGACCTTGACGTTCATGGCGATCACTTCGCCCTTGTCGTTCTTCTTGCCTGGGCCTACGGCCAGCACTTCACCTTGATCAGGCTTTTCGGCCGCGCTATCAGGAATGACGATGCCGGAGGCAGTTTTGGTTTCGTTTTCGACGCGTTTAACAATCACGCGGTCTGCCAAAGGACGCAGTTTCATGGGAAATCTCCTGGGTTTCAAAACAAATACAACATCAAACGTGCACCAACCCGTTAAGTTGGCACTCATTAACTTGCGAAGGGGAATGGTGTTAGCACTCAACTCCGACGAGTGCTAATGATAAGGGCTTTTTGGGGAGTTTCAAGTCCCAGGTGCGATTCGCGGCTTAAACGCATGGCTTTGTGCCTGCGTTGATGCGGTGTATTTCCGGATACTATGGGTTTCAAATTTCACTTAGGGAGCTTGTATGAAAGCGCCTGTCAACGGAAACCTGGCCCATCTGGGTTTTGCGCTTGCAATGCTGATGATGCTGGTGATGGGAAGTACCTTGTACCTGATCAGCAAGAACCAGATTGAGTCTTCACGTTGGGTTGGCCGGACACAGGAGGCGCTGCAGGCGGTTGCAGAAATCAATGCGGCCGTCAGCAGGGCGGAGTCAGCACAACGTGGTTATCTGTTGTCGGGCGGTGAGGAATTCCTGGTCGATCGTGACGAGGCGATTGTCATCGCCAAGGGCGCGACCCACAGGGTCAAAGCGCTGACGGCGGACAACCCCCAGCAACTCGAAGGCATGCCAGTGCTGGAGGCATTGATTGCAAAGCGCTTCACGATCATGCGCGAAAGTGAAGACTTTCGCCGCGGGGAAAGCCAGATGCCGGCGCAAAATCTGCCACCGGCCAGCCTTGGCAACGGCAAACAGACAACCGAGCAAATATTTGCAACGACCGAAGCCTTGCGCCGACAGGAAGTAGGCCTTCTGAGTGAGCGACACGCAGACCTGGAGCGACTTCAGGGCAATACCTTGCTGGTGCTCATAGGCAGTACTTTGCTCGGTGTCCTGGTTTTGATTCCCGGTTATCTGGGCTTTTCATTGCAAACCCGTGCCCGCGCGCGAACGGAAAACAAGCTGCGGGCGATGGCCGACAGCTTGCCCGGTGCGATGTACCAATTGAGCCTGACCCCGCTGCAGAAGCCGGAGATCACTTTTTTGAGTGCCAATATGCGCAGCGTGCATGGCATTGCCGCCCTGGATGGAAAAGACGATGTGCTGGAGTGGGACGCCATCGTCGACGCCATTGACGACCGGGATCGACCCGAATTTCTTGCCATGCTGGAGGAGGCCAAAAACAATCTTTCGGCGTTTCGCCACGACTACCGGATCAAATCCAGCACGGGCACTGACACCTGGCTGCACCAGGACGCCTCGTTGCACCGGGACGGAGATGGCGGCATGGTCATGAATGTCTATGTGACCGACATCACGCGGAAAAAGCAGCTGGAACTGGCTTTGCAGGAATCAAAGGAAGCAGCTGATTCCGCCAATCGGGCCAAGAGCACTTTTCTTGCCACCATGAGCCACGAAATTCGCACCCCGATGAACGGACTGCTCGGCATGTTGGAACTGCTGAGTCTGACCCGACTCAACACCGAGCAGTACACGTCGCTGTCCATTGTGCGTACGTCCAGCAAGTCCTTGCTGCGCATCATTGACGACATCCTGGATTTTTCAAAAATCGAGGCCGGCAAACTGGAAGTCCGTCCCGAGGTGGTGTCGATCCGGGACGTGGTGGAGGATGTCCACAACATCTATTCCGGCAACGCGAGCAGTTTGGGGTTGTTGATCAAACGCACCGTAGACCCCAACATCGGTGCAGCCTTGCGGGTGGACCCCATGCGCCTGCGCCAGATTTTGAACAACTTTGTCAGCAATGCACTGAAGTTCACATCACAGGGGGTGATCGAGGTGAAGGCTGAACTGATCGACCAGACTGACGTGGCGCAACGCGTGCGATTTTCGGTCATTGACAATGGCGTCGGCATTTCAGAAGAAGACCAAAAACGGCTGTTTCAACCCTTTAGCCAGGTGGACAACAAGTCCTCGTCCAAGGCCAGTGGCACGGGTCTGGGCCTCACGATTTGCCGCCGACTCGCTGACCTGATGGGTGGTTCTGTCGAAATGCAGAGCGAACTCGGCAAAGGGACGACCATGTTTCTCACGTTGTGGCTACCCACCGCCGACGCCAAGGATTTGCCCAGCCGCGATGCAGAGGGCGACCGCGACTGGCTCAGCGCAACTACCAGCATGCGGCGCGCTCCGCCGGGCATTGAACAGGCCCAGGCCGAGGGCACTTTGGTGTTGCTGGTCGACGATCATCCGACCAACCGCACCGTGCTGATGCGCCAGATGCACGCTCTGGGTTATGCGGCGGAAAGTGCCGTACACGGGGCTGATGCGCTTGAAAAGTGGAAGTCCGGGCGCTACGGGTTGGTCATTACGGACTGCAATATGCCCGAGATGGATGGCTACGAGCTGACGCGTTGTATCCGCGAAACGGAAACTAGCACGGGCTGTGTGCGTACCCCCATCATTGCTTGTACCGCCAACGCATTGGAGGGCGAGAGCGACAAGTGTTTTTCCGCGGGCATGGATGACTATCTGGTCAAACCCGTGGAACTGTCAAGAATATTGAAGAAGCTCGATCAATGGCTGCCAATTCCGGCGCAACACACTACGTCAGGCGATGCACCCGATGCCTCGACAAGCCTGGTTTTCGACGCAACGGTACTGGCGGCCATTTCCGGTGGTGACCCAGCTACCGAACGCGAGATACTGCTCGACTACGGGGACGCCAACGACCAGGATATCTCCATGGTCAGGGAAGCCGTGGCCAGGAAGGACATTCTGGAGACGACCCGTACCGTCCATCGCATCAAGGGCGCCAGTCGCATGATTGGTGCTGTCCGGCTTGCTGCCGCTTGTGAGCGCATTGAGCTGGCGGGAAAGGCCAACGAATGGAACAAGGTCGAGTCCACGTTGGCTACATTCGAAGAAGAATCGAAGCGTTTGAACACCTTTTTGGCGCAGTTGATGAAAAAGAGCTGAATAGAATGACCAGGGCTACAAATAAAGCGGAGGGAGAAGATGGAGGTCAACGAGTTCAATTTCCTGGTTGTGGAGGACCATGACTTTCAGCGCAGGGTGCTGGTCAGGATTCTTGGAAATCTGGGGGCACAAACAGTCCACCAGGCAACGGACGGGCTGAGCGCCCTCGAGGTTCTTAAAGACCCGTCGCGCCCGGTTGATATTGTGATCAGCGACCTGGACATGCCGGGTATGGACGGCATGGAGTTTGTTCGCAACCTCGGAGAAACCGGGGTCAATGTCTCCATCATTCTCGCCAGCGCGCTGGACCGCAAACTGCTTGCGTCCATCCAGACAATGTCTGAAGCCTACGGTATCAACCTGCTGGGCGTGATTGAAAAACCCATCACCCCCGACAAGCTGCTGCCACTGATTGCGCGACACCAGGCACTGTCGGCTCCCGAGACCCGCCCGCCAGGGCCGGAGTTCACGCTCGAGGAGATTCTGGCGGGTCTGGAAAATGACGAGTTCGAGCCTTTTTATCAACCCAAAATAGAAATGGCAACGCGGCGGGTAAAGGGCGCCGAATCCCTGGCGCGCTGGCGGCATCCGCAGCACGGGGTTGTGTCGCCCCAGGCCTTCATCGGTACCCTGGAGGACAGCGGAATGATCGCCAGGCTGACGCATACCATCGTTGAAAAAAGCTTGGCATTCCGCAACGCATGGCAGCCGTCCGACCTTACCGGATCGGTGTCCATCAATTTGTCCATCCAAGCGCTGGCGGACGTGCAGACCGCTGAACGCTTGATCGAACAGGTGCGTTCGCACCAGGTTAAACCGAGCCACATCGTTTTGGAAGTGACAGAATCCGCTGTCACCACCCATGTGGGCCATACGCTGGAAAACCTTGCACGTTTGCGCATGAAAGGATTCGACCTGTCGATTGACGACTATGGAACCGGCTACTCTTCCATGCAACAGCTCACGCGCATCGACTTCACCGAACTCAAAATCGACCAGTCTTTTATTGCCAATGCAGCCCGGCAGGAGTCTGCGCGGGTGATCCTGGAGGCCAGCCTTGGCATGGCCAAGAAGCTCGGCATCCGTTCCGTGGCCGAAGGGGTGGAAAACCAGGCCGACTGGGACATGTTGCGTCCATTGGACTGCCACCTGGTACAGGGCTACTTCATTGCAAGGCCCATGGCGTCCGAGGAATACCTGGACTGGGTCGTGGCGTGGAACCGGTCAAACTGAGGCCTGGCATTTGACGCAACTTATGCGGTGCCGATGCACGCGGAACGACGCACCCGCTTTTTTTAACCCGAGAAAACACCATGAACACCCTGTCGTCCCAACCTCCAGGTTCGTCTGCTGAGCCCCGCCTGACCTCCTTGTCCCACGGTGGTGGTTGCGGCTGCAAGATCGCGCCGGGTGTGTTGTCGCAAATCCTGAAGACCACTACCGCCATGCCAATGCCGCCGGAACTGCTGGTGGGCATTGAAACGGCGGATGACGCCGCGGTTTACCAGATCAATGCCGAGCAGGCGCTGATTGCGACAACCGATTTCTTCATGCCCATCGTTGACGACCCGTTCGACTTTGGCCGCATTGCTGCCACCAACGCCATTTCAGACGTATACGCCATGGGCGGCACGCCGATCATGGCGCTGGCGCTGGTGGGTATGCCGATCAATGTGCTGTCGCTGGAGACCATTGGCCAGATCCTGGCTGGCGGCGCGGCGGTGTGCAAGGCGGCTGGAATTCCCATAGCGGGTGGCCACACGATTGACTCGGTTGAGCCGATTTACGGCTTGGTGGCCCTGGGTCTGGTGCACCCCAAACGGGTCAAGCGCAATGCCGACGCCCGGGTTGGAGATCGCCTGATTCTGGGCAAGCCCCTGGGCGTCGGGATTCTGTCGGCGGCGCTGAAGAAGGAAAAACTCGATGCAGCGGGTTACGCCCGCATGATCGCGGTGACCACCCAGCTCAATACCCCCGGTCCGGAGCTGGCCGCGCTGGAAGGCGTGCACGCCCTGACCGATGTCACCGGTTTTGGACTGGCCGGTCACGCGCTGGAAATTGCGCGGGGCGCCCATTGCGTGGTGCAAGTGGACTGGGCGAATGTGCCCTTGATTGAGGGCGTGCATGACTTGGCGATCGCGGGCATGGTGACCGGCGCCTCAGGCCGCAACTGGGCGGCGTATGGCCATGAAATTGGACTGCCGCAGAGTTTTGCAGCAGTAGACCAGGCACTGCTGAGTGATCCGCAAACCAGCGGTGGCCTGTTGGTGAGCTGTGCGCCCGAGGCGGTGTCGGCCGTGCTGGACATTTTCAGACGCAATGGGTTCGCCGATGCCGCGGACATTGGAGGCGTGCTGCCAGCCGACGCTTCGCCTGAGGGCCCCAAACTGGTGGTCAGCGGGATGACAGTCTCGGTGGGTTAGGCGCTGCGGCAACTGGCGAGGTAGCGCTGGTCAATCCGGTGTTTGATCCACTCTACCCACCGTCCCTGCACAGCCAAAGGCCCCCAATGGCCAATCGCCCGGCCATCGCCGAGAGACACCAGCAGTGACTTTGCCATTGGAACCCGGTGTGGTACCAGTGCTGCACCACTGACCGCCGCAGCCAGGTTGTGTGCCAGTGTGTGCCCTGCCAGGGCTGTGAACCTGCCGCCCGGGTGTTCCGGCTGGCCCATGCGCGAACCCACGCTGCCGGTCGCAAACACAGTGCCATGGCTGGTTGAGCGAAGCGCAGGCCCGGTGGCCACACAACCGTGGGCGTCGAGCGCAAGCCCGCTGCTGGCCAGCCAGGGTGGCGCATGGGCCGGTGTGGCCAGCAGCGGGATATCGCAGGCCAATGTGGCCCCACAACCGAGCTGGATCAGACCGTCTGCGAAGCCGACCGCGTGGTCCTGCAAGACGGTGATGCCGCGCTGGCGCAGCGCCAAACCCAACTGTTGTTGTATTGCCTTGCCGGCGCCGGCCAGCAGCGGCGCTGCGCCACAGACCAATGTGACGGCCGCGCCGGGCAGACGCACCCGTACCGCGCAGGCCAGTTCGATGGCCGTTGTTCCGCTTCCCACCACGGCCACCCGCAGGGCGCGCTCCGTGCCCAACGCGACCACGCGTGGCCACAGGGCGGCGAAGCTTTCGGCCGGACGCACAAAAAGCGCGTGGGTGCGGGCGCCGGGCAAGCTGCGCTCGGTGGCCTCCCGGTCCAGCACGGTACCGGTGTTGATGCTGAGCCAGTCGTAGTCCAGCAGACTGCCGTTGTCCAGGCTCAACCTCTGCTTTTGAGTGTCCAAACCCCTGGCGCTGCATTCCATCCAGCGCACGCCAGCACGTTGTACCAGCGGTTCCAGCGCAATGGCGCAGTCGTCAATGGCGTGGCGACCGGCCACAAAGCCGGGCAGCAGGGAGGCAACCAATTGCCTTGGATGCGGTGACACCAGCACCACCTGCACTCCCACCAGGGGCTTGATGGCCAGGCTTTTCAGAACATGGACATGGGCGTGACCGGACCCCAGCAATACCAGGGTACGGGGCTGGTAACCGGCTCCGGTCGGCGTGGCCTCGGAGTCGGTCAGGCCGGGAATGACGTTGCTGCGCATCGTGGCATTGTTCCACGCGGGGCACGGTTGCCGGCGTCAATCTGCACCAATCTGCACCTGCCCATCGGCGTTGACTGTCAGAGGCACAGCCAGTAAGCGGTCGCCGATGCATTGCCCGGTCTCGCACGCCCCGTCAGACCAGCGAAACCGGGTGTAGTGCACATTGCAGGTCAGGCTGACCTTGGGCACAAAAATCAGCTGCGATTGTCTGGTGGCCAGGGGCACACCAAAATGCGGGCAACGGTTGACAAAGGCGGTGACCTGCTCACCATCGCGCAGCAGAATCAGCCGAAAAGGCCGGGCCGGGCCACCGCCCGTGTCCAGATCCAGCATCCTGGGCTCGCCGTCGGTCAGGTCATCGCGATGCGCAACGGCGGTACCGGCGGCGGGTGCGTTGGCAACTTCAAACCAGTGGTGGGGTGGGGTGCTTGGGGGCATAGGCAGAGTGTAAAGTGCGCTGGTTTTTCTATTGTCTGTAAGCGAAAAGTGCCTTTGGCCCTCGTGCAATATACGCAAGGCGCTACTATAACAATAGCAAGTGCCGTAGAACCTCACACCGATTGCGTTGTCCCAGCAACCGCCAAACCCGCCGCCACACCGCCAAACCGGTTGCCCTCAACAATCCTGGCGCCAGGCATCGCGGTCTGCAGTGCTTCCATCAGCGGGCGCAGCGCGGAAGAACCGCCGGTCAGGTAGACGGCGTCTACGGCTGACAGGCCTGAGCGCTGCACGCACAGTTGCGCACATTGAACCACCTGGCTCAGCGCCTGACGCAATGTCCCGGCCATGACCGGCACGGTCACGGTAGCGCCCAGGTGTTCGCTGAGGCCGTGGCCCAGAAAGTCCAGGTCAACGAGCGCGTCCTCACCCGTGATCGAACAGGCAATCTTGGCGGCTTCCACGCCCGCGAGCATGCGGTGGCCGTGCTGACCTTCCAGCGCGTCCATCAGGCGCGCATGCAGGTTGCGGTCCGCGTAGTCGGTCCACAACTCGCGGGCAAAGTGCAGGGACTTGCGGGTGTAGGCCTGGTGGATCAGGTGCCAGGTGCAGAGGTCAAAAAACACGCTGTTGGGTACCGGGCGTCCGCCGGTTCCGATGTGTTTGTAGCCCAGCAGCGGCATCACGATGGACAAATCCAGCAAGCGGTCGAAGTCGGTGCCGCCGATATGCACGCCGGTGGTGGCCAGGATATCGGCGCTGCGGTCGCTGATCGGGCTGCGCGTGGGGTTCAGGCGGATGACGGTGAAGTCCGACGTGCCGCCGCCAATGTCGACTACCAGGGCGGT
>CAZMXB010000228.1:0-8139 GCA_964569855.1 uncultured Rhodoferax sp. | reverse complement strand
GTCTGCGGGAAGTGAGTGTCGAACTCGATGCGCTTGTACACGGGTCAGCCCCCGCTGCGGTGATAGAGAGACGCCATGCGGTGGAGGTCGTTCAGGAGCGGGATCTCGTTGAAGTGATCGTTCAGGATGTCCTGCGCGTGCATCCCGGGGCGATCGTACGCCTGCCGGATCACCTGATCCTTTCGGGCCACGAGCGTCTCGTAGTACCGCTTCGCGAAGTCTCGCATGCGGGGGTCGCTGTGGCTGTCCATCGCCATCTGTGCGGTGTCGGCCAGAGACGAGTGCCAGCGTTCGGCGTCTTTCCAGCGCGACGCCATGGTCTCAGCCACGTCCATGTCCCGCTTCACCTCCGTAGCCGCCTGCGACGCCCGCGCAGCTTCACGCCCCGCGACCGTCTCAGAGAACTGACGTGCGCTGTCTCGCTGAGCTGTGTGCTGGGCGTGAAACGCGCTCAGCTCACGCCGTGCCTTGTTCGAGCGCAGCCGTGCGCGGGCCAGCTCGATCGCGTCCGGCACGAGGGCCTTCGCTTCGGTGACTCCGCTCATGTCACGCATCGCGCGGTGGTGGAGCCACTCCTTCGTGAGGTCCCCCATCACCGTGCCGCCCACGGCGCCCAATGCCGCACCCGGCAGTGCGTACATGGCGGCGCCGCGCATGGGATTCTCGTCGTCCTTCCAGGCGCCCAGGGCACCACCGCCCACTGCGCCCACCACCGCACCCGTTGTAGTCGGATGCCGCAGAGGAGCCGTTAGCGCGTTGCCTAGCCACTCCGGAGCGCCTGCGCTCTTGGTCAAGGCGCCGAGCTCACCGCGCACGGATTCCGTGTGAAGCTGCGTGAGATACGCCGCTTCGTCTTCCGTGATCCGCCCGAGCGAGGCCAGCTTCGCGATCGCGTTGTCCACCAGCGTGGCGCCGACGAGCGACGCACAGAGGTCTTCACGCATCTGAGCGTTCAGGTCACTCGGATCCGAGGCCCACTTCGTGAGCACACTGTCGAGAATGCCTTCGAGGTTCATCGCAGCGTCTTGTAGTAGCAGAGCGACACAAGGCCGCTCATGCGGGTGTCGTTGTTGATCTGGTTCGCCGTCAGACGGCGGCTCATGTCTGACGCGGCCTTCGCCAGCATCACGTTCAGCGGCCCCTGGTAGTCCGCAGGGTTGACGCTCTCGATGCCCGCGAGCTGATCAGCTTCGTAGACGATCTGTTCGGACCCGTGCTTCTGAAGCGCTCGGCGCAGACGATCACTCAGCATGACTCAGTTTCCTTGCTTGGCGCTCTGGTGAAAGCGCTGGGTTTCCGCGAGTTGCCGGATGGCAGCGAGATCGAGCGTTCCGCCCGTGACGGTTGCGTGGCGCAAGAAGCTCTGCACCGGCCCGTGAAGTGTGGCCACCGAGGGGCTCATCTTCCGCACGGCGGCGAAGCTCCGCTCCAAGGCCACCGGGTTCTGCGCGTAGGCGTCCCGCAGCATCGGATCCTCTTCGATCACCGTGCGGAACACCGCGTCCGCCTTGGGGTCATCGATCAGCTTCTTCTTGAGGAAGCGGTGCGCGAGATCGATCGGTTCCGACACGAGCTTCTGCGCCAACGCCTTGCCGAACTCGGCAGACATCGCAGCGTGGGCGGAGTTCGCGTAGGGATAAGGCGAGTACGGCGGCTCCGCCGTCTTCTCCAGCGCATCGATCTCCGCCAGCTTCGCCGCCCCGAACGCTTCGTAGCTGCCGTAGACCTGCATGCCCGGTAGTGCGCCGGTCATCTGGTGCTGCGTCGAAGCGAGGTAGTCGCGCATGCGCGCATCCTGCTCGGCCCCAGTGCCGTCGTCGAGGACGCGCTTCCCCACGGCGAGCCCGGCCCCAATCGCACCCACGGTCGCTGCCCGACGCCCCCACTTCCCCACGGTGTCGCGCGTATCCCGAAGCGTCTGGAGGTTCTCCGGTGCGAAGTGCGTGTGCGCGTTATCGCGAACCTGCCGCACGCGCGTCATCGCCCCATCGACGTAGGAGAGCGGGTGGCGCGCGGGGGCTTCGGCGGCAGGAGCGGCCTGAGCAGGAGCAGCCTGAGCGGGGGCCTGAGCAGGAGCAGCCTGAGCAGGAGCAGCCTGAGCAGGAGCAGCCTGAGCCGCCTGAGCAGGAGCCGCCTGAACCGCCTGAGCAGGAGCCGCCTGAGCCTGAGCAGGAGCGGCCTGAGCAGGAGCAGGAGCGGCCTGAGCAGGAGCAGGAGCGGCCTGAGCAGGAGCAGGAGCAGGAGCAGCCTGAGCAGGAGCAGGACCGAGTGTGTACGCATCCGACTTGGTAGGCCCCATCGTGTAACGATCGGAGCGTACCTTCGCTGGGGTGGGCGGAGCAGCCGTAGGCCCCTGCGCCTGCGCAGCCGTAGGCCGCTGCGCCTGCGCAGCCGGAGGCGTCGACGCCCGCTGCGGGGCCTGAGTGGCCTGCGCAGCCTGGGGAGCCTTCGCACTCTGAGCGGGTTGCGCAGCCTGAGGCGTCGCAGGATTACGCTGAACGCGCGGGATCATCCGCGGAGCTACGTTCACATGCAGCGGCCCCTGCGCCTCCTTCAACATCATCAGGTACAGCGCATTCATCGCCCCACCGTCCTCGACGCCGCGTACGCGGCCTCAACCTTGCTCAGCAGCTCCGACTGTACGCCGTATTGCTGCCTCAGATCCATCGCCGTCTTCAGGCGCTCTGTGAGGGCGTTGTCCTCCCCCACCAGGAACTCGCGTGCGGCGGCGTACTTGTCCAGACTCCCGGGCAGCGGCGGCATCTTCAGTCGCGCGCGGACCGCGTTGAGCTCCGGCACCACGTTCTCACCGAGCACCGCCACGGCGTTCTTCTCGAACTCCAGGTGGTCGTGATCCACGCGGCGGCACGCGGGGAGGATGCCGCCAATGCATGAGGCCCACTTCTCCTGGATCGCACCCACCTCTGCGGGGAGCTCGCGCTGGAGACGCCAGACGTTGTCGCGCTCGCGCCAGAGCTCACGCGCCGTCAGCTCCGGGAGCTGCGCCTCGGCTACCTTCTCGATGACGGGCGCGGCGTTGGGGTCGACGAAGCTGGGATAGGCGTCCGCCGCTAGCTTCACAGGCCCCTCGGGCTCCTTCGCCTGGAGCGCAGTGATCACGGCTTCGGGGTCCACCGTCGGGAACTCCACCCGGCGATCGGTCTGGCCCGCTGCGGCGGCGTACTTCACCGAGAAGAGCGCGACGTTGGTCGCGCGCCCCAGGCGGCGGATCTGTTCGGCGTTGAGTCCCTTCTCACGCGCGCACTTCTCGACCAGGGTGTCAGGGGTGTTCCCCCCGATGTCAGAGCCCTCGACGTAGGCTTGCGCGAGGGCTCGACCCTCCGCCAGAAACTCTTCGTGCGTTCTCACGAGGTAAGTCTACTGCGGGGCCGGTCCGGTGCGCACCAACTCAGTGACGAGCACGGGCGCACTCGCCGCAGGGATCGTCGTGTCGTTAGGGACCAGCGCCAACCGCCACTGCGCCTCGGCCTGCTGCCCCGGTGTGGTGCTTGGGGCGATGCCGTGCAGATGGGTGCTCGCGCTGACAGCGTCACGGGCGCAGCGAAGAGACTCTTGCGCGGACTTGCTGGTGAGGCTCTTGCCCCGATGTTCCCGCGAGCGCGAGAGGAACTCCCGCACCACACGCGAGACGACGACCTTCGGGTCGGGGGCTGGGGCCTCGCCGACCCGGTAGCGGTCGATCAAAGAGTCGGCACCTTCGAGGAGCGCGAGGTTGTAGGACTTGAACTCTTCGCTGTCGTCATCGACGAGGTTCGAGATGTAGGTACGCACCTGAAAAGCGTTGCGGAAGACCCGGGTGTCGCAGAACAGATCCCGATACGCCGTAATGCACCCCTCCGTCATGTCCAGCCCGCTCGCGATGGTCGCGAGGTCCGTCTTCACCAAGAGCAGCGCGTTCAGGACGTGCCGGTAGGTGGAGCGCGACAAGGCGTACGCCTCGGCAACGTCCTCGTCGACCGGGAGACCCTCTGCGCCGCTCAGGGAATCGTAGAGCTTTCCTTCGAGCTCGTTGAGCCCGTCAGGCGACCCCGTCGCCGACGCGGCAAGCGCACGGCGGGCGGATCGGTCGGGCTGGAGGGTGGACATACTACCTCGTCGGACTGTTTCCGTCGGGGATGTGAGCCCCGTGCTCTTCCAAGGTGATCAGTGTATCACCCAGAACACGGAAGGTGTCACGCGTCTGCTGCTCGATTCTCTGGTACGCCTCGTCACCCATCTTGTCGCGCAGTTCCGTCGCCTGCGTGTAGAGGAGGATGAGCGTGCGGCCCAGCTTGTCGAGGGCCGCATCGAGCGTCGGCGCGTAGTTCCGGAAGATCTCGCGCAGCGCTCTCGGCTTCGCCAGAGACGCCACCGCAGCGGCATCGAACACCCGGGGATCGCCCAGGAGCGACGCGTCCTGGAGGAACTTCGGATCGATCATGTTCGCGATCGTCTCCGGCGTCGGCGACTCGCTCATCACAGGCTGGGGCGGCGGAGGCGGCGCCATCATCCCCATCTGGTTCGGACCCATGCCGCCCATCTGGTTCGGGTCCATGCCGCCCATCTGCGGGATCCCGGGGGTCATCCCCGGCATCCCCGGCTGGGGCTGCTGCATCATCTGCGGGGCCATCGGCTGCTGCGGCATTCCCATCTGCGGAGCCATCGGCTGCTGCGGGGCCATCTGCTGCTGCTGGATCATCCCCGGCATCGGCCCCACAGGCGCGATCGCCTGAGCGCCTCCGACCGTGGCAGGCGGCGCACCCATCACACCCAGAGCCGCTTGCGGAGCCGCCAGCATCCCACCGCTTCCGTCGATCCCCTGTGCGCGCAGCTGCACCTCCTGAAGCATCATCGCCTGCTGCTGGAGCGCTGCGATCTGCTGCTGGATCAGCTGAGTCTTCTCGGTGATGGCGAGGTCCATTCCGCTGGGCGGCGGGGGCATGGGAGGTCCCATCATCGCCGGGTCCATCGGAACGGCGTTGGGGTCCTGGGCAGGCGCGGCAGCAGGCGCAGGCTCTGCCGTTTTGGCCCAGAGGCGCACGGGGGCGTGAGACTTCACCGTCTCCAGGACCGTCGTGGCGTCGTCGATGTTCAGGCCGTAGACGGAGGCGACTTTGACGATCGCCTCCGGGCCGTAGAGCACATCACGACCGATGATGAACCCCTGATCGGCCGAGACCTTCACGTTGATCTTCTGTGCGCCCTCCTTGCTCATCTGCGCGTCGATCAGCGTGGAGATCACGCGCACGTCGGTGGGGAACATCCCCGTAGAGATGCGCTCGCCCAGCGGCCACCAGAAAGAGTCCTCGCCGTAGAGGAGGCCCCCCTTGTGACTCTTGATTCCCCCGATGTTCCCGCTCACGCGGCTGACGGATTGTCCGGACGCCTGGAAGGTCCCGACCCGCTCTCCTCGCTGGATGTTGTGGGTGTACATCGGCGAGGTGAAGTCAGCACTCATCGCGAAGAAGTGGCCGATCACGCCGGACTCATCCGACTTGCTGGGCATCGCCTGGGCGCGCGAGAGGAAGAAACTCTCGAACTCGCCCTGAGACACCGGCAGCGCTTCGGCGAGGATGCCCGTGGGCTCGCCGTACGAACCGTCCTGGAAGAGCACCAGGAGCTGGGTCGGCTCGCGTCGCGTGTCCGCAGGGAACGGGCGCATGCACCCGAGCGTGTCACGCGGATTCACGATCACCGCTGCTACCTTGCACGACCCGTCGTTCAGGTACACGCGGTAGAGCCCGGTCACCGTGGGGGTCGTCAGCGCGAGCCGCTCCGCACCCGTCGCGGCGAGCGCGTTGTGGCTCTTGCGCGTGTCCTGGATGTAGAAGCCGTGCTTGCGGATGTGGCTGTAGGCGTGCGCGGCCTCACCAACCCCCAGCTGGCGCTGCATCTCCTGCACCGGCATCGAGGCGGAGTACATCCGCACGTCGGGACGGAGCGTCGTCTCCTGAGAGGTCGCAACCTTCTCTTGCGTCGGAGCGAGGGCGTCCGTGAGGGCCGATACGCCGTATTGCTCCACCATCAGGCTGAGCGCGCGCGGCTGGCGCCGCAGCCCCTCGGCCATCGCCACCTTCAGGTGGTTGGGGGCCTGCCGCACGCAGGTGAGGAAGGTCTCAGGGGGCTGGCGCAGCTCCCGCATCACGCGCGTGAACGCGAGCTTCGTGTTCTCCACCTCGGCGTAGGAGAAGCGGCCGAGGGTCGGCGGGATCACGATGGACCGAAGATCCACGTCGGTCGGAACGTTCTTCGGCGCGTCCATGGCTCGCCCCATCGGGTTGACCGTCTCGCGGTCCACACGATCCAGCCACTGCGGCGTCAGGGGGTAGAAGCGATCGACGGTCCGGGCGTAGAAGACATCGAGCGGCTTGACCGCGTTGTCCACCAACACCACTGGGATGTACACGATCTCCGTGCCGTGCCGCACGATGAACGCGCCCACAGCTTCACCCTTCGCGACATCCTTCTCCAGGTCGCGGAAGGTGATCACCGAGGAGCGCAGCGTGGGCGCTCCCTTGGCGAGGGCCTTGTACGCCAGATCCGTGAAGCCCTGTGTGAACAGGGCCTCTTCGTCGTCTGGCGACGGCGCGTTGGCGAACTCTTGAGAGCGGGGGGATTGCAGGTCGGCGAACGGCATCGTACCGCTAGTGTACGATGCCTTTCGTCAGCGGGAGAGGAGCGACTTCACGAAGTCGAGGCGCGCGGCCGGGGGCTGCGCGGCGATGTTCTGGATCGCGGCGTGCTTGACGTTGTCGGGCCACGCGGCCGGGAGATGGGGACCCCACTCCTGCGCGGTCTTCACAATGTTCTGGCGCCACGCGTCCTCCGACGCCTTCTTCTCGTCGCCGATGGTCCCGCTGGCGGTCGAGAGCTGCGTCTGACCCTGGGGGACCTTGTAGGACCCGGGGGCGCGGTTCTTCACGTCGAGGGCCGCGATGGGGTCGTGCGCGGCGGCGCCCGTCAGCTTGTTGCCGGGGGGCGTCGGGTGGAGCGAACCCTCCGCCGCCTGCTTGGGGGGCTCCTGGCCGCTCGGGGCGCCCGGGGGCATCTCGCTGCCACCGCCGCCACCCTCCTCGGCCTCCATCGCCTCGTGCAGCTCCGTGAGCAGCTCGGGGGTCGGCTCAATGCCGTGCTCCTGGAGGGCCAGCGCGAGGGCGCCGAGGCTGTCGTCGCTCGCGTTGACCTCCATGTCCTCGGGCGAGCCCTGGAGGTGGTCGTAGAGCTTCTTGCCGCCGTAGGCGAGACCGCCAGCAGCCGCGAGACCCGCCGCAGGGGCTGCGAGGCGCGCGCCGTGACCGAGGGCCTCCATGAGGTTCTGGTTGCGAAGCGCGCGCATGCTCGCGTCGCTGTGGCCCAGCCCCTGAAGGGCTTCCGCCGAAGATCCGACCCACTGCTGGGCATTCCGGGCGTCCGTCAGACGGTCGCCCAGCCCGTGCGCGTTCTCGGAGAAGAAGTTGCCCACCTGCTGCGCGCGCGCCCCCATGCCCTCTCCCGCGCGGTCGCGGTAGTAGCGCGTCAGGCCCTTGATGGAGTCCCAGGTCTTCCCGAAGTCAGGCATGTCGAGCGCCTGCTTGACGGACGCGGCCTTCTCCTCCGGGTTGAAGTGCCGGTAGAGCGCACGGGCGCCGAGCCCCGCTGCCAGGACGGCGCCGCCGACTCCGGCCGCGCGCGCCCCGATGACTCCGGCGCTCCGCGCCTTGCCCCAGGGCGTGCGATCGCTCCAGTGCTCCAGGTGCTGCCGGTTCGAGGATCCGAACTCTTGCCGCAGCTGCTGCATGGCCGTGGGGTTGTGCGGGTCGACCGGCAGACCATGCGCCGCCACGTCCAGGGCGTTCAGACGCTGGGGCGCGGGAGCGGCGTCGAGCACGTTCGTCCAGGACTGAGACGAGGGGAGGCGCCCGCCAGAGCCCAAGGGTGCCTCATTCTTGAACCCCTGAATCGCCGACGGAACCACCGCAGACCCACGGATCGCCGCAGGCTGAGCCATGCTCGACTGCTGACGCGCCGCGTTCGCCATCTGCTCCGAGCGCGCACGCAGCTGCTCGATGGTCAGATCGTTCTCGGCGATCTTCTGGCTCACGTTCGCGCCCGTCCCCGGCGCCCCCGGCGCCGCCAGATAACGGCCCAGCACCCCCGGCA
>CAZMXB010000227.1:3824-8175 GCA_964569855.1 uncultured Rhodoferax sp. | reverse complement strand
GTGAAATCGGTCGGGCGAAACGGCATGGTGATACCGAAGTCCGGCAGAGCGTAGGCCAGTTGACCGGTCTCGTGCCCGGGCAGCTCATCCAGGCGGTGAATGGTGTCCGGTCCCTTGGGCTGCAACCACCATTGCAGGCCCGGGTTCAGCGCGGCGAACTGGCGCAGGCGGTTCAGGTCACCGTCGGACAACGGCTCCAGATGGCGCAGCACCATGGCGATGACATCGCTGCCCGCACCGCGCGAGGGCATATCACCCATCGCCAACTCGATCTGTGGCAGCGTCTCCACCGCATCCATGGACTCGATCAGGCGTCGCAATGGCACCAGCATGGCGCTCACGACAGGAGCCAGCACCAGACACACCTTCATATCGGCCACATAGCGGCTCTTGCGCTCATGGAAGCCAATCAGCACCTGGCCCTTCTTGCGCACATGGCGCACTGACAGGCGCGCCCGGTACCGGTAGCCCCAGGCCGGCCCTTCGATCGGGCGCAACACGTTGCAAGGCTTGACCTTGCCGATGTGCCACAGGTTGTCCTCCAGGACCCGCTGTTTGACGGCCACTTGGGCCGCCACATGCAGATGCTGCATCTTGCAGCCACCGCAGGCGCCCTCATGCAGTCCAAAGTGCGGGCAATCCGGACGCACACGCTGCGATGACTCGTGGTGGACCTCGGTCAGGGTGCCTTTCTCGAAACTGTTCTTGGAGCGGTGGATCTGGGCGCTGACCACCTCAAACGGCAGCGCACCGTCAATGAACACCACTTTGCCATCGGGTCTGTGGGCCACACCCTGGGCTTCCAGGTCCAGGGATTTCACGCGCAGCCAGCCCTCGGGCAGCGGTTTTTCAGTGGGGGATAGGTTTGGGTTCACTTCTGTCATGTCTGAATTGTCTCAGGTCGGTGTGGCGGCACAGTGATCCGCGTACCATGTCGTTTTGAAACGCAGCATCAGGAGTAAAGCAATGGGAACCATGGTGAACTTTCAACGCCCCGATGGCAAGACAGTGCAAGGCTATCTGGCGGAGCCCGCAATCGCTTCCAGAGTACCGGCGGTGGTGGTGATTCAGGAATGGTGGGGGCTCAATGCGCAGATTCGCGGCGTTGCCGACCGGCTGGCCGCTGCCGGCTACCAGGCGTTGGTGCCCGACCTGTACCGTGGCCAGTCCACCGTGGAGGCCGAGGAGGCGCACCACCTGATGACGGGGCTGGATTTCGGCGATGCGGCGTCGCAGGACATTCGCGGGGCCGTTCAGTACCTGAAGACCCACGCACCGAAGGTGGCGGTCACCGGCTTTTGCATGGGCGGCGCGCTCACGTTGCTGGCCATGACCCAGGCGCCGGAGGCGGACGCCGGTGTTGTGTGGTACGGCTGCCCGCCGCTGGAATACATAGACGCCAGCAAAATCAAGGCCCCCCTGATGGGGCATTGGGCCACGCAGGACGAGTTTTTCAAGATCGAAACCGTGGACGCGCTGGAAGCGAAGCTGCACGCGGCGAATGTCGGCTTTGAATTCCACCGCTATCTGGCGCACCACGCCTTTGCCAACGAAACCGCGGTCGGACCGGGCCGCATTCCGGCCACGCAATTTGATGCAGTGTGGGCCCAACAGGCCTGGGACCGCACGCTGCGTTTCCTGGGCCGCACGCTAGGTTGAGCACAAAAGGGGCTCAGGGCCAAGCTTGGGCTCCGAGCGCCCTGTGTCACTGGCGCGCTGACTTTCCGGTCAATACAGCCCATTGAATCGGTGCTTGACGAAAGTCAAACCTCGCGATGAAATACGCCCCACCTTCCGGGAGAAACATCATGCGAACATGGTTCCAACAGGTTTTGAATCGCCAACTGGTGCTCTTTCTGATGACCGGTTTGCTGTCACTGACAAGCATAGCTTCCTGGGGCGCGACGCCCATGGTTTCTTCAGGCAGTGCACATTCGTGTGCGGTACTCAGCAGCGGTGCCGTTCAGTGTTGGGGCTACAACTACTACGGTCAACTGGGCAACGGCACGACTACCAGCAGCGCCATGCCGGTGACTGCCGTCGGTGTAAACACAGCGATAGCGGTAGCGGCCGGAAGCAGTCACTCGTGTGCCGTTCTCAGTGGTGGTGGTGTGCAGTGTTGGGGCCGGAATTTCAATGGTCAGCTGGGCAATGGAACAACCACTGACAGCGCAACTCCGGTGTTGGTCACGGGTGTCAACTCTGCAATCTCGGTGTCTGTCGGTAGCAGCCACACCTGTGCTGTACTGAGCAGCGGCACGGTTCAATGTTGGGGTTTTAATGGGTCCGGCCAGCTAGGCAATGGCACAACAACTGCCAGCTTGAGCCCGGTGGCAGCAACTGGAGTCAGCAACGCCATTCTGGTGGCGGCGGGCGGTAGCCACACTTGCGCAATGTTGAGCAGCGGCGCACTCCGTTGTTGGGGGGCCAATAGCAGTGGGCAACTTGGAAGCGGCACGACAACATCCAGCTCGACGCCGGTGTCCACAACCGGAATTGGCACTGCGATCGGATTGTCTGCGGGCTCCAACCACACGTGTGCGGTCTTGAGCAGCGGTGCTGTGCAGTGCTGGGGATTCAACATCTATGGCCAACTTGGAAACGGTGTTACCAACTCCAGCTCCAGCCCGGTAACGGTCACTGGCGTAACCAATGCCAAGACCGTCAGCGCCGGCATTTATCACACCTGTACAGCAACTAGCGCTGGGGCGGTGCAATGTTGGGGATACAACAGCAATGGACAATTGGGCTATGGCACCGCCGTCAACAGTACGACTGCCGTAACCGCCACCGGTGTCAGCGGTGCAACGTCAATCTCTGCTGGTAGTAGCCACACTTGCGCCGTATTGGGCAGTGGCGCTGCGCAATGCTGGGGCTACAACAGCTATGGTCAGCTTGGCAACGGCGCACCCTCCGGTGCCAGCAGCCCCTCAGCGGTCACAGGAATCAGTACAGCCAGATCTGTTTCGGGAGGCGGCAGCCATTACTGCGCCGTTCTGGGGAGCGGAACCGTCCAATGCTGGGGCTACAACACGGACGGACAACTCGGCAATGGCGGAACCAGCAACAGTAGCAGTCCCGTAAACGTGACGGGTATCAGCAATGCCACGGCCATTGCGTCGGGTTACTCGCATAACTGCGCCCTGCTATCAACGGGCACGGTCCAGTGTTGGGGATACAACGGCAGTGGACAGTTGGGCAATGGCCTCACGGTTGATAGCTATACCCCGGTTACCGTTAGTGGCATCAGCAACGCCACAGCGATAGTTGCTGGGCAAAACCACACCTGTGCGGTTCTTGGTGGTGGCACCGTGCAGTGCTGGGGCTACAACGCATTAGGCCAGCTGGGTAATGGCGGTACAGCGACTAGTGTCAGACCGGTTACGGTGGCCGGCGTCACCAACGTCTCTGCACTGGCTGCAGGGTATGGCCACACCTGCGCATTGTTGACGACCGGTACCGTGCAATGCTGGGGATACAACACCGATGGTCAACTCGGCAATGGCAGCAATGTCAACAGCAGCAACGCAGTATCGGCTACCGGTCTTGTGAACGCCAAATCGATTTCGGCCGGCTTTACCCACACCTGTGCGGCGCTGACGGGGGGTACGGTTCAGTGTTGGGGTTACAACTTCAACGGCCAACTGGGCAACGGCACCACAACGAACAGCAATGTACCGGTCAACGTGACCGGTATCAGCAGTGGCTCTGCGGTTGCGGTGGCGCAGCACAGCTGTGCCTTGCTCAACAGTGGCAGCGTGCAATGTTGGTCCCACAACAGTTATGGCCAACTTGGCAACGGGACTACGACCAACAGCCTGACACCTGTCTCGGTTTCTGGCATGAGCAGCGCAAGTTCAATCGCGGTTAGCAGTGGTGGTACTTGTGCTGTGCTTAGCAATGGCGCAGTGTCGTGCTGGGGCGATGACTCCAATGGCCAGTTGGGTTCAGGACGGGCCTTCAATTACTCAGCGGGCACTGTCGTGAGCGGCAGTGGCCAAGGTGCGTTGAATTTGTTTACTCCATCAACTCTCAGTAGTTTGACCTTGTCGGGGCCTGCCACTTTGCAGAGTGCTGGGAGAGGCAATCTGACGGCGACAGGGCGCTTTACTGATGGCACAGTTCGAACCGTAACACCGGTCTGGACGAGCTCAAATCCTGCTGTGGCAACGGTTAACGCGGCGGGTGTTTTGTCCGCAGGTTCTGTCACCGCTGACACGGTTGTCACCTTGACGGCTGCTTTCACGGATAGCGGAGTCACAGTGCAGTCCACCCTGCAAGTGACGATCACGTCGAGTCCCGCTGTGTTGTCAGGCGTGACTTTGGCCGGGGCCAGCAGTGTGCAATCTGG
>CAZMXB010000227.1:0-3724 GCA_964569855.1 uncultured Rhodoferax sp. | reverse complement strand
CGACAATAGTTTCCAACTGGTTCAGATTTTTGACCACCTCGATGCCAGCCTGATTTCTGGCACCAAGATCTTCATTGGTTATGGCATTACCGATACGGAGATGCTGTCTTCAGGGCGCTTCAAAATGGTCTATCAGGTTCAATAAGACTCAAATGACCGACTGGCGGGTGATGCCCCGCCGGCCCAGGTAACGCTTGAGTTTGAGCAAGGCTTCATTCTGCACCTGGCGCACCCGCTCTCGCGTCAAGCCCATGCGCAGGCTCAAGGTGTCCAGGGTCTGCGGCTCGATGTCATGCAGACCGAAGCGGCCCTCCAGAACCTCACGCTCACGCGGCGTGAGTGTGGCAATCCACTCCTCCAGCAACGCTTCCACCTCATGCGACAAGGTCACGTCCTCGGGCGCCAAAGCCATTTCGTCTACCAGACCATCACCCAGCGTCTGGTCACCGTCATTGCGGTCCAGGGCCGCATCCAGCGACCGCGGCGTTTCGGCCATCGACAACAAGTCGGCAACATGGCTGGTTTCATGACCGAGCAAGGCGGCTATGTCTTCCACCCGAATACCCTCGGGTCGCCGGGCCACTAAGTCCGCATCGTTTTCGAGCAGGCGTCTGGCCCGCAGAACATGTTGCAGTTCGCGCACTACGTTCACTGGCAGGCGCACTGCGCGTCCCTGGTACATCAGGGCACGGTCCACTGATTGGCGGATCCACCAGGTTGCATAGGTGGAAAAACGGAAACCCCGTTCGGGCTCGAACTTGTCGATCGCGTGCATCAGACCCAGATTGCCTTCCTCGATCAGGTCAGCCATGGGAACGCCACGCCCCATATAGCCCTTGGCAATGCTGACCACCAGCCGCAGGTTGTGCTCGATCATGCTCTGTCGGGCCGCAAAGTCTCCGGCTCGCGCCCGCACCGCCGTTTCAAACTCCTGTTCGGCAGTGAACAGCTCCGTGCGGCGTACACCGCGCAGATACAAGGCAAGGGCGTCGACCGATTCGTCGGCGCTGGCGTCGCCGGGATCGGCCTCTGGCACGAACGAAACCAGAGTCTGAAATGCTACTGTATTTATAGCATTAACATCAACAGCAACGAGGGCTGGATGGTCTTTTTCGTCAATGATTGGCGCATGGAGCCCAGGTTTTGCAGGAAGGCCGTCAAAACCATTGGCCCGGGACTTTCTCATACCATTGACCGGCCGCTAACGCGCTGGCAGGTATTTGGCCGGATCAACAGGTTTTCCCTGGCGGCGAACTTCAAAATGCAACTTGACCCGGTCCGCGTCGCTGCTGCCCATCTCTGCAATCTTCTGCCCTTTCTTCACCGCCTGGTCTTCCTTGACCAGCAAAGACTGGTTGTGGGCGTAGGCTGTCAGGTACACGTTGTTGTGTTTCAGAATGATCAGGTTGCCATAGCCGCGGAGGCCGGCACCGGCATACACCACCTTGCCATCGGCAGACGCGAGAACCGGCTCCCCGGCTGTGCCACCAATGTCCAGACCTTTGTTCTTGGCTTCGTCAAATCCTGCAAGCACCGGACCACTACCCGGCCAGATCCAGCCTATATCGTCTTCAGCAGCCAGCGTTGGCGTGTTTGAGGCGGAGGGCGTTGGGGCAGCCGGCGCTGCAACTGGCGCTGTTGTACTGCCGGCTTGAGCCGGTGAAGTTGCGGTTGGCGAGGTCGGAGCAGGTGCTGGTTTGGCAGGTCCAGCGGCGATAGCGGTTGCTGTCACGCTGCCAGATGCGACCGGATTGGCCACGGCGACCGTCTCGCCAACTGGCGGGGAAATACGCAACACCTGGCCAATTTCGATCCGGTTGGGATTCTCCAAATTGTTCCAGCGCGCAATGTCCTTGTGGCTCTGCCCGGTTTCAAGACCAATACCAATCAGCGTGTCCTTGGGTTTAACGGTATAAAAAGCAGACTTACCAGGTGCCTCAACCACAACCGGTGGCTTCGTCCACTCAGCACGACTCTCAACATCCACTTTGGCCAGCGATATGCCGCGGTCTTCCACAGGCGCACGATTCAGAGGTTTAGAGCCGCAGGCCGTCAACGCCAACAAGGCAAGCCCTGACAAGCACCAGACACGAAAAAAACCGGTCATAAACACTTCCTTCATCCAATGCCTGATTTTAGAGGGACAAAATGCACCGCCTCCAAAAGACTCTGGCGCACGCCGTGTGGCGTTTTGTCCAGCACCAGCAGCGCCTGCGCGCCGGATGCGCCCGCGGTCACCACCGGAGCTACCAGGCGCCCTCCCACCGCCAATTGGTCTACCCAGGCCTGCGGAACGGCCTCGCCACCGGCAGCGGCGATGATGCCGGCATAGGGCGCACCCTTGGCGTATCCCACCATGCCGTCGCCAAACAGGAGGTGCAGGTTGGCCAGACGCAGATGGCGCAGGTTGTCGCGCGCCTTGTCGTGCAGGCCGCGCAGACGTTCGATGCTGTAGACCTCGGTTGCCAGCAGGCTCAACACGGCGGCCTGGTAGCCGCAACCGGTGCCAATCTCCAGCACCCGGCCCAGCTTGCCCGGGTTGCCGTTGCGAAGCAGTTCCAGCATGCGTGATACCACGCCCGGCTTGGAAATTGTCTGGCCCAGGCCAATCGGCAGACTGGTGTCTTCATAGGCCTGGTTCACCAATGCACTGTCCACAAAACGGTGCCGTTCGATGCTGCCCATGGCGCGCAGCACCTGTGTGTCCGTGATACCCTGGCCGGTCAGCTTTTGCACCATGCGATTGCGCACCGCGCTGGAGTCCATGCCGTGGCCCGGAGGCGGCGCCGGCAGTGGAGCCTGCACTTTATGAGCGCTGCTGGCCGCCTGTGCACCGGTCGCAACAACCTTGGCTGGTGCTGTCGCCATCGCCTTGCCCACGGTATTGGGCCGGTTCTTGGCCAGTGTGGTGTCCAGCCGCGCAGGAAAGGACGGCCGCTGTTTCATGGCATGGTTGAAGACTGGTCAGCAGTCAGGCGAGACACACTCTGAGCCCAGTAGCGCAGGTTATCGTGGTCGGTCAGGTCCACCTTCAGCGGCGTCAGCGCCATATGGCCCTGGGCCGTGGCGTGGAAGTCGGTGCCATCGGCATCGTCTTTCACCGCCCCGGCGGCGCCAATCCAGTACATGGCTTCGCCGCGGGGATTGATTTGCTGGATCACTTTTTCGGCGGCATGGCGTCGGCCCAGGCGGCACAGCTTGGTGCTGCCGATTTGTTCATACGGCAGGTTGGGAATGTTCACATTCAGCAAAAAGGGCGATGGGCCAATCAGTTGCTGCTGGTGCATGCCCTGTACCAGTTCACGCACCTTGCGCGTGGCGGCATCCAGGTGGTGCCAGTCGCGCTCCACTTGCGAAAACGCGATAGCCGGAATGCCGAACAGATAACCTTCCATCGCCGCTCCAACGGTACCGGAGTAAATGGTATCGTCCCCCATGTTGGCACCGTTGTTGATGCCGGACACCACCAGATCCGGGCGGTAGTCCAGCAGGCCGGTCAGTGCTATGTGTACACAGTCGGCCGGCGTGCCATTCACGTAACGAAAACCGTTGCTGGCGCGGTGCACATACAGCGGCGAATGCAGCGTGAGTGCATTGGACTTGGCACTGTTGTTTTGCTCGGGCGCAATGACCTCCACTTCGGCCAGGTCCTTCAGCGACTCATACAAAGCCATGAGTCCGGGCGCCAGGTAACCGTCGTCGTTGGACATGAGAATTTTCATGG
>CAZMXB010000226.1:0-8258 GCA_964569855.1 uncultured Rhodoferax sp. | reverse complement strand
CCGACATGAGCGAGCGCGGCGCCACCCGCATGGACGACCAGACCAGCGAAGCCTCGATGGAGAAACGCAAGAAAGACGGGTATTTCTAATGAATGCTACTCAAAATATAGCTGATCGCGCTTATTCAATAAGCGCTAGCGGCCAAAAAGACCATAGATCTGAAGCCCCTACCAACCACGACGCCGCCCTGCGCTTCATCACCTGCGGCAGCGTGGACGATGGCAAGAGCACGCTGATCGGCCGCCTGCTGGTGGACAGCCGCTCCGTCATGCTGGACCAGCTGGCCAACGTCTCCAAGAGTGGTGAGGCCGACCTGGCGCTGTTCACCGACGGGCTGTCTGCCGAGCGCGAGCAGGGCATCACCATTGATGTGG
This sequence comes from uncultured Rhodoferax sp., assembly GCA_964569855.1. Classification (GTDB taxonomy): domain Bacteria; phylum Pseudomonadota; class Gammaproteobacteria; order Burkholderiales; family Burkholderiaceae_C; genus Allorhodoferax. The sequence continues at coordinate 7,884 of CAZMXB010000226.1, read as the reverse complement.
CTTACCGCTACTTCGCCACGCCCACGCGCAAGTTCATCATTGGCGATGCGCCGGGTCACGTGCAGTACACCCGCAATATGGTTACCGCCGCGAGCAGCGCCGACGCCGCCGTGGTGCTGGTGGACGCCACCAAACTTAAATGGGCTGAGGCTGGTGCCCTGGAACTGCTGCCACAAACCCGGCGCCACTCCCGGTTGGTGAATTTGCTGCGCGTGCCCAGCATCGTTTTTGCCGTCAACAAGCTGGACGCACTCGAAAGCGTGGACAAGCCCGAGACCGCAGGCAACGCCGCCAAGGCCTTTGCCAAGATCAGTGAAGCGCTGCAGGTGTTCGCCGCAGAGGCAGGCATTGCCGTGACTGCCATCGTGCCGATTTCAGCCCTGAAGGGCGACAACGTGGTCCACGCCACCCCCGACTGGTGCGGCTACACCGGCCCCAGCCTGCTGGAACTGCTGGAGCAATTGCCCGTAACGCCCGCAGAGACCGATGTGCCGTTTGCCTTCCCGGTGCAATGGGTGGAAAAGTTCTCGTCCTCCAGCGATACCAGTCAGGGTCGGCGCGTGTTCTGGGGCCGTGTAGCCACCGGGAAGGTGCAGCCCGGCGACACCATTTCCATTCTGCCCAGTGGCCAGACCGCCAGGGTGGCCCAGGTGCTGAGCCACGCCCGCGTGCCCAAGAACGTGGGGGCAGGACACGGCGCCGGCATTGTGCTGGACCGCGAAGTGGATGTGTCGCGCGGCGACTGGCTGCTGGCATCGAACGATGCGCCCAGCCACTTTGAAACCACCCGCTCTATCTTGGCCACGGTTGCCTGGATGGACGACGAGCCCCTGGTTGCCGGTCGTGTGTATTGGGCATTGCACGGCCACCGCTCCATCGCCGAGGGCCTCGGGCGGCCGTTCGCCCGCCTGGACATCAACACGCTGCAAGAGCATGACGCGACCCAGATCGAGCCCAACGCCATTGGCCACATCGAGCTGGCCCTGCAGGAACCCATTGCCGCCCTGCCTTACAGCCAGTCGCGCATCCTGGGTGCAATGATTTTGGTGGACACTGCCAGCCACAAGACCTCCGGGGCGCTGCTGCTAAACCGGTAAAGACCCTCCTGCCTTACCGCCGTGACAGGCTCCGTAAGCAATTGCCAATAAAATCGAAGCGTTGTTCCTACATCTTCGCCTTAGAAAACCAAATGACCCATACCGTCACCGAAGCCTGCATCAAGTGCAAGTACACCGATTGCGTCGACGTCTGCCCCGTGGATTGCTTCCGCGAAGGCCCCAACTTTTTGACCATTGATCCCGATGAATGCATCGACTGCGCTGTGTGCATCCCCGAGTGCCCGGTGAATGCCATTTATGCCGAAGAAGACGTGCCGGCCGATCAGCGCCACATGACCAAGCTCAACGCGGAGTTGGCCAAGTTGCCCACCTGGAAGAGCATCACCAAACGCAAGGCGGAGCTGCCCGAGGCTGAAGAGTGGAAGGACAAGACCGGCAAACTGCCGTACTTGATCCGCTGAAGCACGATACCCCGTGACAATCGAGACCGACGCGGTCATTATTGGCGCAGGCCCGGTAGGCCTGTTCCAGGTGTTTGAGTTGGGACTGCTGGAAGTCAAGGCGCACGTCATCGATTCGCTGCCACACCCCGGTGGCCAGTGCGTGGAGTTGTATCCCGATAAGCCGATTTACGACATTCCGGCTGTGCCGGTATGCACCGGACAAGAACTGACCGACAGTTTGCTCAAGCAGATTGCGCCCTTTGGCGCCACCTTCCACTACGGACAGGAAGTGGCCACGGTGGAGCGGCAGGCCGACGAGCGATTTCTGGTCGAAACCAGCACCGGCACCCGCTTTCTTGCCAAGACCATTTTTGTCGCAGCCGGAGTGGGTGCCTTCCAGCCCCGCACCCTCAAGGTTGACGGTCTGGAAAAATTTGAAGGTGAGCAGCTGGCCTACCATGTGAAGAACCCAGCACGCTACGCGGGCAAAAATATCGTCATCGCCGGTGGTGGTGACTCTGCTCTGGACTGGGCTCTCAACTTTTGTGCTGGCAACGCTGACGGCAACCCCTACAAGGCCGAAAGCGTCATCCTGATCCACCGCCGTGACGGCTTCAAGGCATCGCCCGCCACCGTGGCCAAGATGCGGTCCTTGTGCGAGGCGCTTGAAATGCAGTTTCTGGTCGGCCAGGTCACCGGCTTCGAAGAAGTCGACGGCCGCCTGAGCGGGCTCAAGGTCACAGGTGCAGACGGCATCACGCGCCTGGTCCCACTGGACATGCTGCTGGTATTCTTTGGACTGTCGCCCAAATTGGGGCCCATCGCCAACTGGGGGCTGGAGATCGAGCGCAAACAGCTCAAGGTCGACACCGAGAAATTCTCCACCAGCGTGCCGGGGATTTTTGCCGTGGGCGACATCAACACCTACCCCGGCAAGAAGAAACTGATCCTCTGCGGCTTTCACGAATGCGCGCTGGCCGCCTTTGGCGCCATGCCGTTCATCTTTCCGGAGAAAAAGGTGTTTTTGCAGTACACCACCACCAGCCCCAAGCTGCACAAAGTGCTGGGCGTGGAGACACCGGTGTTTGAATGACGCACGCACACTCCGGCATCCCGCGATCATTCAAAAATCTGGGTCCACCGCTAAATCCTTTGGAATTCACGCTATAATCTGAGGCTTCATTCCTCGATAGCTCAGTCGGTAGAGCGCCGGACTGTTAATCCGTAGGTCCCTGGTTCGAGCCCAGGTCGAGGAGCCAATAAAGCCACATGGCTACTGGAAACCCTGCTATCTAATCGATAGCAGGGTTTTTTCTTTTTGAATTGGGCGAACAGCGGGCTAGCGGCCGCGGTCCTTTAGATTCGCAACACAATAGATCACCCATGCAACTCGACTCCAACCTCACATTCATCCTGGACAAAGAAGCTGACGCTGCCCTGCGCGCGACAAGGTCCGAAACCAATGAAGTGAACGCGCAACGAATTGCCACATTGCGCGAGGATGCATCTGACGGCCAAATTGCAGAGCATATCCGCGGCATGGTTGCGGCGACCATGGCCAACCTGTCGATTCACGCAACGGATACCACTCTCCAACATGCGAACCACTGGCAAAAATGGGCACTTGACGCCGCCAATGACCTCGCCGTGGCCGAAGATTCAATGGGGACGACGATTCACAGAAAGGTTTAACTGCGCCGCCAGTTGCGTTAATTGCTCCCCTGCACCGACACTCATGTGGGAGCCTCTTGTGACTTTCCATGGCTCAGATGGCGCAGCAAGCCTTCGCAGGCATCCTCCACCAGGTCCAGCACCTGGTCGAACCCTTTGTCACCACCGTAGTAGGGATCTGGCACCACGGGACTGTCCATCGTCAAACAAAACTCGGTCAAGCGGCGTACCTTGCGCTGATGCCCTGGCGGGCAAATGTTATGAACCAGGGCCAGGTTGTCCCAATCCATGACCAGAATCAGGTCGTGTCGCTCCAAATCCGCATCGGTGATCTGTCGGGCACGCAGGTCGGCCAACTGGTAACCCCGCTTCGCAGCATGTTTCTGGGCGCGTTCATCCGGTGGACTGTTGGGGTGGTAGTTGTGCGTGCCAGCGGAATCTACCGCTATGGTGGCCTCCAGGCCCTGCTGCTTCACCTTGTGCCGCATGACGCCTTGTGCGGTGGGGCTTCGGCAGATATTGCCCATGCAGACAAACAAGACCGAGAATGGCTGTGTCAAAACAAGGTTCCTTCCATCGGTGTCGGTGCGGTTGTAGTGAGCCTGTCGGCCGGAAAAGGGCGCATGAAATCCATGCTGGAGCCGCAGGGTGCGTCCAGCCAGGCTGCAAACTGATTCGGCTCCAGAATCACAACCATCCGCTTCTCGTCGACCGGTTTGTGAAATTGGTGCATGAGATCGTGCGCGTCTGCGTTGATGGTTAGCATGGTGTAGCTGAAAACATTCCCGTTGTGCGACCTCCAGCATGACCATAACCCAGCAATTCCCAGCGGCTCTCCGTCTTTACTCCCAATACGGGTCGCAATCGCTTTACCGCTGCGCCAATCCGGCTCGAAAATCGCGTCCGCGGGAACGATGCAGTGCTGGCCACGCTTCCAGGCGTCCCTGAAACTAGGCTTTTCGGCCACAGTCTCGCTTCTGGCGTTGTACGTGCGTTTGGTGATGGCGGTGTCGGTGGACCAGTGCGGAACAAGTCCGAACAGCCCCGTCAGTGCCTCAAGCCTTGGTATGGCCTTATCCTCTGCAGCGGCCAACGGATTGCGTCGGACAAAAGTGCCCGGGTAGCCGGGCCAAAGGTCATAGCGACCCAACCCGTCGGGCGGCGCTACGCCAAACCGACGAATGTAACGCTCGCGTTCCTTGATGCCTTGGTAATGACTGCACATGGCCACATCGTAGCCAAGTTGAGACAACAATCGCCACCCCGAGCCGAGTCTCCACAAAATTGGAACCCCATCAAATTGCAGCCCGGGCCCTCCTGCAGGGAAAAAGTGCCGTGCTTACATTGACGCACAAAATCCGCCGTACCACCGCGGAAGCGACGTGCTGACAATTCCTTTCGCGAGTTCTATTGTCTTTCCCAAAAATATTAAATGTTCCGCATTCTTGTAAAGCGATCTTTCTCGTATCAAGATACGCTTATGAAGATCGGCGACACAACATTTGGCGAACGGCGCAGAGCAGCAACACCCCCGCCTTACCACCACGGCAACCTGCGCGAGTCGTTGCTGGCGGCGGCGGACTCCTTGTTGACTGAACATGGCGCCACGGGAATCACGCTGCGTGATTTGGCCAAGGCGGCTGGAGTGTCTCACGCACCCCCCTACCACCACTTCGCCAGTTTGAACGCGCTGCTTGCCGCTGTCGATGAGCGCGCCTTCAACAGATTGGGGGACGCAATGACGGCAGCGGTTGCGGCGCAAGATCCGCAAGAGAGCTTGCTCCAGATTTCGATTGCTTACGAGCGGTATGCGCGCAGCCACCCAGCACAATTCCCCCTGATGTTTGGCCCTCTGATGTTGCAGAAGAATCGCTACCCGGCGTTTAATGCAGCCGCAGAAAAGGCCTTTGACACCATGCTGGCGACTGCCTGCGCCCTGGATCAAGCCAACGGCCCCGACCTGGCTCTGTCTGCATGGAGCCTGTCCCATGGGCTGAGTAATCTAATGATTGATGGCGCCTTTGACGGCATGCCGCTGCCCACTCAAGACCCCGATACTCTGGTGCGGCGAATTACGCAATGCACGCTGTAAGAAACACGTCTCCAACCTCATTGATACGCGGGCTCTGCCGAGGCAAGCCTCCATCCGCAGCATTCAACCTCACAAAAAGGTATCTTCCATGGACAACAATTCCGAACTTGAATATGCCGGCTTCTGGATTCGCGTCTGGGCGAGCCTCATCGACACGGCCCTGGCCGGCATCATCCTTTTGCCACTGCTCACTGCGGTTTACGGTACCGCGTATTGGGATAGCGATCGCCTGTTCCAGGGCCCCATCGATTTTCTGCTGTCATGGGTGGCACCTGTTGTGGCTGTGCTGCTGTTCTGGGTGAGCCGACAGGCGACCCCCGGCAAGATGGTGGTAGGCGCCCGCATCGTCGACGCCAGGACCGGCGGCAAGCCCAGCACCGGCCAATTACTCGGTCGATACGCGGGTTACTACCTGTCGATAATTCCCTTGTGCCTGGGTTTTCTCTGGGTCGCCTTTGATCCGCGCAAACAGGGCTGGCATGACAAGCTGGCGGGCACGGTGGTGGTGCGCAAGAAGGTGGGGAGCACCCGGCCCGTCGGATTCAACAACGAACAACAGTAGAAAATCGATGCGATATCAAAATAAGAGCGTCTTGGGCAATCGATACGAGGGCTGCTGGCCGATCAGCCGAGTACAACCGGTTGTTCAGAACAGAATGCCATGGCCCTTGCCGCAACTGGCGCAACACAACAAGGCGCATTTGTCCAGACCGTGTCGATCACCTGAACCGACATGCGCTACCGCGGCGTTTACTGCATGACCTCTGCAAAACGCCTGTTGCTGGTTCTGGGCTGCATGGCCGGAATCTCGCCTGCAGTGGCCAACCTGTGTGAGAGCGGTCGTCGGCAATCTCCGATTGACATTCAGGCCACTTCGCGGCGAACGCTTGCCCCCTTGTCATTTGGCTACCAAAGTGTCCCGCTACGCATTGCGGACGATGGCCACACGGTGCGCGTACGCTTTGCACCGGGGCAGACGCTGCACATAGGCCGCGAGCGCTACACGCTGCAACAGTTTCACTTTCATACACCCGGTGGCGACAGGGTTGCCGGTGAAGAATTCCCCATGGCCGCGCACCTGCTGCACAAGAGCGCAACCGGGCAGTTGTTGGCGGTGGTGGTGCTGTTTCGGATCGGTGCGGAGAATGCGCTGCTGAGCACCCTGCTGCCGCTGATTCCCGCCCGCGCGGACGGCGACCACATCCGTGCCAACGTTCACGTGGATGCCAACACCTTGCTGCCCACTGCGCGCGGCTACTACCGGTATGCCGGCTCTCTTACGGCACCGCCCTGCACCGAAGGCGTTGATTGGTTGGTGATGAAGCAGCCGCTGGAGCTTTCCAGTGCCCAGCTGGCGCGCTACCGCCAACGTTTTGCCGACAATGCGCGCGCCCCACAGCCCCTGAATCTCCGCGTGGTGCTGGAAAGTCTTTAGCAACTCGCACCTGCCCGGTGGGGTCGATCCGCGCCTTCTTGCGGCAGGTCAAAGTTGCTGGGTGCGCGCCACGGAACAATGCTGACGGTGCCGCCTTGCAGCACGCGATACAAACATTCCAGGAATCCGATATGCGCCTCCCGCTCGCCTCACCCCCCATTCATCTCATACGCACGCACCTTGCGAGCGTGGCACTGCTTCTGATGCTGCCATTGACCGGCTTTGCTTCCCCGGTCGCGGTCAATACGAGCAAGGAATTCCAGACAACCGGCGTAGAGGTCTTGGTCACCCCCGAAATGACGGGTGCCGGCATGGTGTCCAGTGGTGTCACGCTGCCCCCCATCCCGCCGGTCACCGGCAGCCGTTCCAGGATGGTTCCATCCTGGGGCAAGCCGCTTCCCTACCCCATCATGATTGCCGACCGGCGCAACAACCGTCTGATAGAAATAGCGCCGGACAAAACCATCCTGTGGGAGTTCCCCTCGCCCAATCTCAAGGTCTACCGTGGCAACGAGGATGTCAACTTTTCGGCCGATGGCAAACAACTGGCCGTCAGCGAGGAAGACAACTTCGACGTGCATATCGTCGATTACGAAAAACGCGCGTTGACCTGGACCTATGGCATCCCCGATCACCGTGGCAGTGGCCAAGGCTTGCTGAACTACCCGGACGACGCCCACCTGCTGGCAGATGGTCAATTCATTGCAGCCGACATCCGCAACTGCCGGGTCGTGATCATTGACCCCAAGACCAATGGCGTCACCACACAGTGGGGCACGCCGGGCAAATGCAAGCACAATCCACCGGCGCAATTGGGCCACCCCAACGGTGCGACGCCCATGGAGAATGGCGATATTCTGGTGACCGAAATCAGCGAAGCCTGGATTTCACGCATCACCCGCGACAGCAAGGTGGTTTGGAGCGTGAAGGCGCCCAATATCCGTTACCCGTCGGATGCATTTCCCACCGTCGATGGCAAGCAGATCATCGTGGCGGACTTCTGGAAGCCAGGCCGTGTGGTGATCTTTGATCCGATGACCCGCAAAATCACCTGGGAATACTTCGTCAAGGAGGGCGATGGCATGCTGGACCACTCCTCCATCGCACGCGAATTGCCCGACACCGGGGACATTCTGGTTGTTGACGATCTCAATGACCGCGTGGTGGTGATTGACCGCAAGACCA
>CAZMXB010000225.1:8054-8279 GCA_964569855.1 uncultured Rhodoferax sp. | reverse complement strand
GCCTTGGTGTGTGCTGCGATAACGGTGTCCACCGCAGTCTGAACGAAATTCTTGGGCAGGTCACCCTTCATGCGGCGCAGCAGTTCCTTTGCCAAGGCCGGAAATGCGGTCTGGTAGGCTGCAAACTTGTCTTTCCAGACCTGCTCGGCGGCTTTGCCGGCGACCTTGGCATCCCAATCGGCATACACCTCTTTGGGAATGACAAAGGGTGCATGGTTCCAGCCA
>CAZMXB010000225.1:0-8023 GCA_964569855.1 uncultured Rhodoferax sp. | reverse complement strand
TGCAGATGACCAGTGTGGGGCGGTCATCGGTTTTCTTGGCTTCGGTTATTGCCGAGGACACCGCAGTGACGTCATGGCCGTCAATGGGGCCGATGACGTTCCAGCCGTAGGCCACAAAACGCTGCGCCGTGTTGTCGATGAACCAGGGCGCAACCTGGCCGTCAATGGAAATGCCGTTGTCATCGTATAGCGCGATCAGCTTGCCCAACCGCCAGGCACCGGCCAGTGCCGCGGCTTCGTGGCTGATGCCTTCCATCAGGCAGCCGTCGCCCATGAAGACATAGGTGTGGTGATCCACCACCGAATGGCCCTCGCGGTTGAATTCGCTGGCCAACAACTTCTCGGCCAATGCCATGCCGACCGCGTTGGTCAGACCCTGGCCCAACGGGCCGGTGGTCGTCTCGACGCCGGGGGTGACACCGACTTCGGGGTGGCCGGCGGTCTTGCTGTGCAGTTGGCGGAAGTTTTTCAGCTCGCTCATCGGCAGCTTGTAGCCGGTGAGGTGCAGCAAGGCATAGATCAGCATCGAACCGTGGCCGTTGGACAGCACAAAGCGGTCGCGGTTCAGCCAGTGGGGGTTGGTCGGGTTGTGGCTCAGGTGGTGGCCCCACAGTGCAACCGCCATATCGGCCATGCCCATGGGTGCACCCGGGTGGCCGGAATTGGCAGCCTGCACGGCGTCCATGGCGAGGGCACGAATGGCGTTGGCCATTTGCTGGGCCGATTGTGGGGTGGGGGGGGTGGTGGCCATGGGCTGGGCGACTCCGTTGGGAAGGTGACTGGGGGAAACCCTGTATTTTACTTTGCGATTTTGATGCTCCCCACGGGTACCCACTGCGTGCGGCACCCCGCCCCCAAAATAATCTACAGTCACGCCTATGCAAGGCCTGCACCTCACCGCCGATCTGAGCCACTGTCAATGTGACGGTGCATGGTTGACCGATGCTGCGCAACTGCTGGCGCGCTGCGTGCGCGAAGTGGATGCGGCCGGCCTGCAGGCGGTGAGCCAGTTGGCGCACACCTTCCCGTCAACCGGCCACGGCCCTGGCGGTGTGACCGCCACCGTGTTGCTGGCCGAGTCCCACCTGTGCGTGCACACCTGGCCGGAGCAGGCCGGGGTCACGGTGGATGTGTATGTGTGCAATTTTGGCGCCGATCACTCGGCCAAGGCCCACGCGCTGATGGATGTGCTGGTGGCGCTCTTCGCACCGCAGCAGGTGCTGCGTCAGGCGCTGCGGCGCGGTATGGCGCCATAATTGCTATAAATTAAATAGCGTCTTGTGTAGTGATCACGAGGGCTAGCAGCCAATTTGGCACTGAATGCTCAGGCCAGCGCGTCGTGCAAGGCGACAAACTCCTGGGTCAGCGTGTGGCTGGGGTCCAGAAAGATCATGGGCATGGATTGCTCATGTGATTCTCGGATGCGTACCGAGGAGCGCAGATAGGGTTGCAGGACCGGCAGACCCTCGTCGATCAGCTCCTGCACCATGCGCTGGGGCAGGTTGGCACGGGCCTGGAACTGGTTGACGATGATGCCTTCGACTGCCAGTTCGGCGTTGTGGTCGGCCTTGATCTCGGCTACGTTTTCCAGCAGCGTGTACAGCGCGCGGCGCGAAAAATCGTCGCAATCAAACGGAATCAAACATCCTTGGGCCGCAATCAGGGCGCAGCGGGTGTAGAAGTTCAGCGCCGGAGGGGTGTCGATGTAAATCTGGTCGTAGTCTTCGGCCAGCAATTCCAGCGCGTCGCGCAGCTTGTAGATCTTGTGGCGTGACTCCAGCTTGCTGTGCAGTTCGTCGAGCATCGGGCTCGATGGCATCAGGTCCAGGCCCTCCCACTGGGTGTTGACAATGAATTCGCTGGCACCCTTGTCGCGGATCGTGAATTTGAGGCTTTGCTCGAAAAACTCGGCCACATTGGGCAGTTTCTCCGGCATGTCGGCACCCAGCAGGTAGCGGGTGGAATTGCCCTGGGAGTCGAGGTCAATCACCAGCGTGCGCAAGCCTTGCCAGGCGCTGATGGCTGCCAGATTGCAGGTGATGGTGGATTTGCCTACGCCACCTTTTTGGTTGAAGACAACATGTTGCATAAGAAATGGGCCTTAAGGAGTTGACGGGTAAAGTTCGGGAGGCGGGGAAGACAGGAAAGGGACGCGTAAGACCAAGCAAGGGCAGTGCCGGCGCGCAGTTTAGCGGGCGATCAACGCGTTATAGGCCTGGCGCGTATCCGGCGCCACCGATTCCAGCACTTTGGCGTAGGGCGTCTGGTGGCGCAGCAGCAAGCGCGCGGACGCCACGGTCTTGGACTTGCAAAACCAGTGACAGGTGTGCTGCATCAAATAGATCTCGGCCAGCAGGGTAAAAGCCTTTTCCTTGGCGCTTTGGCCTGGCTGGCCCTTCAAAGCCTGGTGGATGCCGTGGGCATGCAGGCCCAGCGCCTTGCGAAAGTCAAAGGTGCTGGCCGGTAACAGGCGGCCGGTGTAGAAAATGGACAACGGCAGCTTGCTGACCCGCGCGTCTGGCGCCTCCACCCGCGCAAAACCCAGCACAAAGCGGCCGAACTGCTCGCCGAGCGCGGACTCAGTGGTGGTCAGCATGCTCCAGATCTGGGCCTGACGCGCAGGGTCAGGCTCTCCCAGGGCCCGCATATAACCATCGGTCAGGGTTTCCATCAGTTTTTCAATCTGGTACTGGCCCAGGTGGCTGGCCAGTAGCGCAATGCGCTGGCGTTCGTCACGCCGTTGGAAGATGTAGGCCACGAAGGCGGCCATCACGAACAGAATCAGGATTTGCATGGTGTGGGTCTGGGCTGCCCTGCTGATTCTAGGGGGCGGCCCGACGGACCCGTCGGGCATCGCGACAGACCAAGAGAAATCCCGCCTCACGGGCGGGATTTCTGTGTGCACCCTGGGGAGACCCAGGGTCATCGGTGCGGGGGTTGGCGGGTTTTAACCGCGGTCGCCCATGGGTAGCAGGGTACCGGCCTTTTGTGCCTCCAGAAACTCGGCGCGCACGGCGTCACGGCTGAGTGTGCTGGGTGCGACGGTTTCACGCACATTGACGCTCTCGCCCTGGACGGGTAGCGTGCCGGCCTTCTGCGCGTTGAACAACTCGCTCTTGACTTCGGAACGGCTCAGCACGCTGGGTTCGGAGGCCTTGAAGTAGGAGCTGGTGTCATGGTTGTTCAGGCGGTTTTGGGGCGCGCTGTAGGCGGCGAAACTGGAACCGGCGCTCAGGCCACAGGCAAGGATCAAAGCGGAAGTTGCGAATGCGTTTTTCATGGTCATTTCTTTCAAAAGTGGTTTGACATTTCCGGGCAGGTCGGGGGCCGTGTGGTCCCTGCTTGTCCAGCCTCGGTGAGTCGTCGGTTTCGGTTTCGGCTCATCGATGGGTTGAACTGTACGCCGATGCGCAAAATTAAAAACCACCTGGTCAGTAATTCATCATTGCTGAAAGTGAAACAATCAAGGGCTTTAAAACTGACTTATTGCACATATGGACCGACTTCAATCCATGCGGGTGTTCCAGCGCATCGTCGACGAAGGTGGCTTTGCTGCTGCCGCCCGCGCGCTCGACATGTCACCTGCCACGGTGACCCGCCTGTTTGGCGACCTGGAGCATCACCTGGGTGCCCGTTTGATGCAGCGCACCACGCGCAAGCTGGCGCTGACGGAAGTGGGCGAACAGTATTTGCTGCGGGTGCGGAGCATCCTGACCGAAATCGACGACGCCGAAGCGGCGGTCGGCTCCAGCAGCCACGAGTTGCAGGGTACCGTCCACATCCTGGCCTCGCCGCTGTTGGCGGCTTACGTGCTGGCACCGCAAATTGCCAGGTGGCGCCAACGTTATCCCAAGGTGGCGCTGGAAATCGCCATCGACCCGTTTCCCCAGTCGCGGGTGGACGAATTCGATGTCACCTTCATGGCGGTGGACGAAGGTTACGACGCCAGCGTGGTGGCCCGGCCGCTGGTCACCACCGAATGGATTCTGTGTGCCTCTCCCGCCTACTTGCAGCGTGCCGGAACACCCTTGCAACCGCTGGACCTGGAGCGCCATGACTACCTGAAATTTCCCTGGCAACAGATCAGCGGGGCCAGCAGCCGGCGCCTGCGGCTGCGCCCGGCCAGCGGTACTGGTTCTGCCGTCGAAGTGGAGGTCCCGGTAGCCCTGCAATCGGCCAACTTCGACGTCCTGTACCGCGCTGCGCTGGACGGCGCCGGTGTTGCGGTAATGTCGCGCCTGCTGGTGGAGCCGAACCTGTCCAGTGGCGATCTGGTGCAGATCCTGCCCGACTGGATATTTGGCCGACTGACGGTGTATGCGGCCGTGCCGTCACGCAAGCTCATTCCGGCGCGCACCCGCGCCTTCTTGACCTTCGTGAGCGACTGGTTGCCAGAGAAGGCGCACTCCGGTGCCCGGCCGTGAACGGCTCCCCACACCTCACCTGACCCTAGTGAAACCCCGCTGGCCTTGTCAAAGATAACGCTGTACAGTGATTTTCACATCGATCACCTGGCGTCATTGTCGGACTTGGTGTTCTTCGAGAAGACCAACAATAGCCAAGGAGCCACGCCATGCGTGTATCGATCAACTTCCGCCGTATCGGCGCACGCGTGGCCTTGGCCACCATTGGCGCCACCCTCGGTTTCAGCGCGCAGGCATACGACTTGCGAATCGCCAACAAGACCACATCCGTGGTGCAGGGGCAAGTGAACTATGCGGCGTGCAAGGCCGATGCTTACACCGTTTCCCCTGGACAGACATGGTCCACCAACGGACGAGGCCTGTGCCTGATCCGCTCCATTACCGCGGCCCTGAGGCCGGCGACCGCCGGCCAGCAAGTTGCCCCTGTGACCGCCTACAGTTCCTCAGGCACGAGCTTCGCTGATTTCTCGATCACGCAGACCGGGACCACCTACCGCGTCTGGTCGGCCAACGAGCTGGCACAGCAGGCGCCGGTTGCGGCCACGACGCCCACCGGCCCTACCGTGCGATGGGAGGCTGTTGCACCAGGGAAGATGCCACCTGCAGCCGCATTCAAGGGCGGCCGCCAGCGCTTCGGCGAGCGGTCTGACTCGGCAGGTCCTGTCTACGAGTTACTTCCGGTGTGCCGCGGCGAGAGCAAAGGTGCAACTGCGATTGGTAACGCTGCGCCGTTTTACAAGCACAACGGCGGCTGGTCGTGGAACGGGCCGACGCCCGAATTTCGCTGCTATGTCTATCTCGATAACAAAGAGCAGGAGCTCGCCGCATATGAGGTCCTGATCGTCGATCCACAAGTCACGATTCGCAACCCGAATGCAGTGCGCTGGGTGGCCGGAGAAAACGGGTCCAGCCCGGCCGGTGCATTTGACGGCGCGAAGTCGGGGCAGGCCGCGGTGGCTTGCCGGGCCCAGCATGCGGACGGTGAAGTCTGGGTGCGCGTGGGCACGATGGCCCAGGCAGGGTGTTACTTTCCCTACGGCGGTCAGCAGCGGCTGGGGGCGAGTTATGAAGTACTGGTGGTCGAAAGTGGTGCCAGTCAGTTATTGGCCCGAGGCGTGAACGAGCCGCGCCTGGCCGTCGAGCCCGACCGCCCGGCACGTGTGTCGAAGGCAGGTGAAGACTGCACCCGCCCCTCCGGGCGCTGCCAGGCCCGGCTGGACGAATTGCGGACCATGGGGGCCTACAAGATCAACGCGGTGTATACGTCAAACTTTAGCGGGAACAGCACCACGCTGTACACGAAGACGCAGGGAAGCATATGGGAGGAGCGCGGATATACGGGCACCGTGAACGGCCCTGTGAATACGGTGCGCCCCTTTGCCGAAGTTGAGCGCAATGACAACCAGATCATCCTGTTCAGCGGCCCGTGGAATTACGGTGGCGCGAATGGGAAGGCCGGGGCAACCACGGTCATTTTTGCACTCAATGGCGGGATGGCCAACGCTGCGGGATTTACGACACAGCAGCAGGTATTTGAAGGCACCACCACATGGGTACGGTCGGACCCGAAATACCGTGACGGTTTCAAAATGGTCTCCGGTTCGCAAAATATCGAGCGGGGCATGATGGCAGAACCGGACACCGCATTGGCGCTGAGGATGAAGCCCATGAACGGGTCGCAGACCAGCACATTCTGGAGAGGCAACAGCCTGCCCCCGCCCCTGGTCAAGGGCCCCAATGGCGCATTTGGCAACTACAGGATCGCCAGCTCGGGAGATGGGTGGTTGGAACTGTATACGGTGGCCGGCCCACAGCCTGGTGGTGGTAACAAGTGGAACATCCACTTCCTGAAAGTTGATTTCTGGCGCAACCGGGTGTGGGAGTTGTTGGGTGTTACCGATCAACAGCCGACCACCCAGGATGTCGGCTCCCTGAGAACCCAGGCGCGCAGTGCGGGCCCGAGCAAGGCGTGGGCAGAAGCCTACGTACTCACCGATGCTTCCGTGTTTTCGGGGGCCAATATCGGCGCAGCATTGGGCCGGTTGACGGGCAGCAACCAGCAGGTGGCCTGGACCCTGCGCGAGGAAATCGGTGGTACGACCGTGCGCTGGGAGGAGTTAAAAAGCGATGTCGCCAATCGACAGTCCGGTGTCGCCGAAGGCGCTCCGGTGGGGCGCATGGTGACCGAGGTCAGTCGCGACGCCCAGACGCTCACCTTGTCGGGCAGTGAACTGGGCAGTCCCCTGACCATCGATTGGGTTTCCGGTGCCGTGACCGCCAGCGGCAAAAAAGTCGGTGATTTTCTGACAGGTGACACTGAATACGTGGGACAGCGGAAGAAACTGCCTCGACCCACAGCCCCAGGAATTTCCCCGGGATTCCAGTTCATCAACAAGACGGACTGGCCGGTGCTGGTGAAGGTCAGCCAGGTGGGATGCCTCTACCATGGCGTTGTGCCGCCGCAGTCCACCATGACGCGCAACACCGGGGCAGTGTGGTTCACACTGTCGGCAAGCTGGTCCGCAGACGGCAAGGATCTGACCGCCGAGCAGGTATTTACCGACTGCGTTGCGCCAGTGGCGTTCACAACGCTCGGTGTCATCGCAGCAGCAGCCACAGGCGGAACAGCAGTCGGTGTGGTTGCGCTCGGGGCGTCATCTGCTGCCACTGCAGGGGCTGCCACCACGGCGGTTTCATTCATGAATGCCGGCGGTGCCAGTCAGGGCGCGCAGGACGCTGTAGCCGCCGGGATATTTGTGGTGGCAGCCGCGGCTTCCGGAGGCGTCGGTGCCTTCCAGGTCGTCAGCACCCGGATGGCACCCGGAGTTACAGCCGCCATGGCACGCTCGGCGATTAGCGGTGCGGTGTCCAAGGGTGCCGCCAAGGACGCGCTGATCACCATGCGAGACGAGGCCATCAACTACGCGGCGTTCTCGGCTGCCAACAGCTACCACGAGCCCTCCGACCAGGAAATGGGGGTGCTGGAGTCCTGGTTCGACAAAGAGATTTCCCTTGCGGGCCAGTACGCTGGATACCCCTGGCCCTGGAAAATGAAGGACCGGGTCATGCCGCAATACGAAATCACCGGCGGCCCCCGCGTCGACACACTGAAGGACGGTTCCAAGCTGATTCGCAAAGGCAGTCCATTCAAGTTTGGACGTGTGAATTGAGTCGGCGCCCGCGCGCGGCGGGGCTGGCCTTGGGCCTGTCCCTGGCTGCAGCTGGCCTGTCCATCTGTGCCCAGGGTATCAACGGATGGATTCCCTTTGGGGCCTCCAGCCCGTCGGCAACGCAAAGCCAACCCACACAGAACCAACGCATTCAACCCGCTGCAACGATCGGCCCGAACGGCTTGCCAGGAGCGGCGGTGTATCCCCCGGCGGCGGGCCTGGCTGCCGCCTTGCCAGCAGGGATTGCGCCGGCAATGGGCCGCGCGCGGCTGATCAACCTGCCGCGCATTGACAACCGTGCGATCGAGGAAGTGATCGCTGGTCTGGTCACCCGACTCGAGGTGGAGAAAGGTTATGGCCCGGCCAGCGAGGAGCAGATCCGCCGGCTGCCGGTGCCGGCCAAGGTAGTACCGGTGGGACCCGTACTGG
>CAZMXB010000224.1:7888-8352 GCA_964569855.1 uncultured Rhodoferax sp. | reverse complement strand
CATTGCTGAATCAACAGGTGGCAAAACACCTTGAGGCATTGGAAAATTCGGGTCAACGCCGGCAGGTGTAGGCGGCTGGTAGCCGGCCAGCTTGTAAATAGCATCTGCGATGGCGGCAATCTGCGGCATTTGGGCCACTTGAGCGCCTGCCTGCATGGCTGAGAACGCGCTTTGCGTGCCAGTCTGAACCGTTTCAGCTTTCAGTTTGGCTATCTCTGCCTGCGTCTTGTCCTGGTTGTAGCGCATCATCAGCTCACGGTCACGGAACTCGTTGTCGGCCTTGATCTTCTCCATCTCGGGTGATGGTCTGTCCTTCACCTCTTGAATTGCCTTCAGGATTTCTTCCTTGTCAGGAACGTCCATCAAATTCAACAAGTGCGGAAGCACCACGGGCTGATATTCAGGTGGCAACGACTTGAATGCTTCGGCCAGCGATACGCTTTGCTGCTTTCTGAAGCTAGGCG
>CAZMXB010000224.1:903-7878 GCA_964569855.1 uncultured Rhodoferax sp. | reverse complement strand
CCTCAAGCGCCACCTTTAGCCTGGTGCGCTGCACATCGTTTGTCAGGTACTGAACACCTGTTTGCTCGTCCGTTGTTGGTTGATTGATCAACACTTCACGATCTGGCACCACGGCATTACCCCGAATCGTCACCTTCTCTGGCTTTTCTGCCATATCTTCGATGATCAGCGCCAGCAGCAGCTCGCCAACTTTCGTCCGCGCGAATTTGAAGTTATCCATCAGGCTTGCCAGTGACTGAGTAGCCTGCTCAATCTGTGTCGATTCCTGGACTCCACTCGTCGCGGTCCCCTTCTGGCCCTGGAAACCTGACGTGATGCCCGATGCACGCTCAATCCCTGAGCGCGAGTCGCCCAGCATCTTGTACTGCTGTTCATTGAGCTGGAAGTCTCGGAACACCTTGAACTGCGCGCCTGGCTGGGCCATGTGCTCGGCGTTGAGAATAATGTCGGCGTCCGGGCGTGCAATCTGCTGCCGAAACACCTCGTCGGTGTAGGCAACAGCGCCTTTGGTGCGCTCGGTGCGGATAGCGCTCAAGCCCCAGCGAATCTTGCTGATGGCTGAATTTACGTTGTCCTGCAAGTAGACCATCCCACGAACAACACCAAACGGCACGCCGGTACGATCCTCCTTGTGGCCCCAGAAAGGCACATAGGGGAAGTTGTTGTGCTGGTACGGTGTTTTCCCGTCGTACAGCTTGTGTGGACCCATCCAGAAGCTCACATACATGCGACTGACAATCGTTTTCATTGGGCGAATTAACCCGCTGGCCAACGCTTCGTTGTGCATGTCGTTCTTCTTGTCGTATTCAACAACCCGACCGTCCGGCGTCTTGAGAACCGTCACAGACACCCATCGGCGGTACCACACCTCGAACAAGCACACCCGGCCATGCTCCGAATCGCGCCATTCCTGCTCTTCAATAGACCATCCGCGCTCCTGGTCCCATGAAAGCGCCATGTCTGTACTTGTGCCGCCATCAACCGATAGCTCGAACTGGTCCGTCCAGCGTCCATTTGCCCGGTCGATTAGCTCCTTGTGCTGCGGAAACTTTAGTTTGGCCTGCTCAACGTCTGTCCAGCGGCGACGGACAAGGTATCTTGCGTCCGACAGGTCGGGCTTCTTACTGAGCATGTCCCAGAAAACCTCGTTGCGGTGTACGGCGTCACAGCGATACTGAAATTTGAACGGATCTGATTCGCGCGCAACCTCCACCCATCCCAAACCCACGGCCAATTGCGGTTTGAATGCGTCAGAACATGCCTTGTCAGCACCTGATTGCCGTTCGGCCTGGTTTACCTTGTGATTGAGTGCGTCCGCAACGTCGTCACCGTCGAGCCCATCGGCTGTGATGCGCCAATCTGTGCGCGTCTTTGCCTCAAGCCCAAGCACTGACTCGATGGCAGGCCCGATAAGCGGCTCTACAGCGGGAGGCATGCCGATAGCCTTCATCTTCTGCAAGATGTCGCTGTTGAGCTGATTGCCGTCCACGTACTCCATTTCAGTGTCGGCTTTTGCGCGCCATGCCGGCTGATTCTGAATCTCTTGAAAGAACCGAGTGAACTGGGCAAGCGAAAGACCATCCGCGCCTGGTTGCTCGTTAGCGCGGCCTGTATCTGGTGAAAGTGAGTTGATCATTTACATGCGCCAATCTGGTGGTGGTGGGGGTGCGTAGTCGTTTCGCATCGCATTTGGTGCTGGAATGCCTGAAACAAACGTCATGGCAACTGCATCACCTTTGTCCGGGCTTCTTCCAAGTGCTTCACGAATCTCGTCTTTGTCCCGTATCTGAATCGCAGCAACCTTGCCCATGGTGACAACCTTGTACCGGACAGAGCACAAGTCTCCAAGTAGCTCTTGGTCGGGCGGAATCGCAATTGGATTTTGGTTCGTCGGGTCGAGTGCTTCGCGCATAAGCCAATACATTTCGGCTCGCTTATTCCTGAATCTCAGTTGCCCAGCTTTATCCGCAAGTCCGCTGGATGCCGACCCAACGACAGGTAGAACATTGAGATTTAGCCCTCGAATAAAGTCCAAAGCGCTCGATCCAATGCCGATAGCGTCTACGCAAACACAAGCCCCATTGCGGATCAAAGGCACGATAAATCCTGCGGCGGCCGGCCCGTCGGCAGTTATCGCTCCTGGGACACTAACCATTTCATCGAACCAAGTCCCGTGGCGTCTTGCTGCCGTGCTCTTGTCTGATCCTCCGCGCGCTGGATCAAAACCGATTGCAGTCATCGGCCCTTTGGCTTCGCGCTTTGCCCATCTTGCCTGCGCCGCTTTTACCCATTCAGTAGGGATCAATTGCCACGCTGGATCGCTTGCGCCAGCATTGAAGTCTCCACGCAGCATCTGACTGCGAAGTGGCTCTGGCAGGCTCTGAAGAGTGGCCTTATATCCTGTAGAACTCAGGAACAGATTGTCATCAACGCTGGACGGAATGAACGTCCTGCTTTTTGGAATGAAATAGTCAGGCCCGACTTTGTATGGATCTCCATTTGGAACCTCTGTGTCGTCGCCGGATTCGTTGGTCACATACCAACGCAATTCCCCTGGCTTCGCAGGGTTTGGGTGTGTTGGATCAAGCCATGCAGCCCAAAACCGCTTTACCCATGCCCCATCGCTCGATGTAGGTGGGTTTCCTGCGCAAACCACACGTTGACGCTACTTTGAGTCATCAGATCGCAGCCAGCCAATCAATGCCCTGAACTGCGGCTCTAAAAAGTGTGCCAGCTCATCGAAGCATTTCAGGTCATGCGCGCGGCCTTGGTACTTTGTCCAATCCTCTGGCTGTGCCACTGATCCAAACTCCATCACACGACCGCCAGGCAAGCGCCACACACCCGATTGCGAGTTGTAGCCAGTGCGGCCGCCGAGTATGCGGCTCATATCCTCTTCCAACCCCGTCAGCTGGACAGCTTCCCGTCGAAAGACAATAGACCTTTGATGCGCCGTTAAACACAGCCCAAGCATCAAACTGGTTTTTCCGCCTCCAGCCGCACCTCCATAGAAAAGGATGTCGGCCTGGGACTCATAGGCCATGCGCTGTGGGCCAGGTTGAGGAACCCACATCGGCATGGTATCCAACACAGCATCAAATGCAGCCTTTTGCGCATTGGTCATGCGCTTTATCTTCTCCAACGCTACGGCGGTGCTCACTGTGCATCCTCAACTTGCGACATGAGGTAGGCCAGCTTAACGGCTCGCTCGGCGTCGGTGTAGCGACTGGCGGCTGTTGCGGTGTCTTCTGGTTCCGAATCAATACTGAAAGCCTCGCGCTCGCCCTTGCGAACTTTCTCATCCACATCAGCCAGCTTTTTCAGGTCATCAACCAGGGCAGACCGACCCATGGCTTTTTTGAGCGCATCATTTGCCCGGTCAATTCCGTTTTCGTCCGGGTTGCGGACCATTTCAATGACATCTGCCAAATTCACCATATTCGCCGCTGCTTGCTCGATCTGGGCCAGCAGTTGCTCTTTGATTCCGGTGATGTGCTTTAGCCCTTTGCGGTGGCCAAGAATCACATTCATGCCCATAGTTGCAGCAGCATCAATCGTATTGCTGACATTTTGCTGATTCTTACTGACTTCCTTGCTGACTAATTGCTCGGCGAGTTTTGCGCTTGTTGCTTGTTTGATGGCGATGGCTAAATCTTGCGTCCATCCCGATTTCTTTGCTTTGCGTGAGATGAGCCCATCGTCTGCGCCGTGCTTTGTCTCAAGCTCGCGCAGTGTGTACTTACCAGTGCGGTAGTCCCGCTCTACAGCTTCCCAGTCGGTCTTTCGCTTCGCAACACCTTCAGCCGCATTGCGCGGCTTGACTGGTGTCTTGGGTGTAGCTTTACTCATAAGATTGACTATGCCGGTTGGAGTTAGTAACGGCAAACCTTAGCGGGTCACCGGCCATGGATCAGCGCAAACCCACCAAGCAGAGCAACGCACATGCGGGCGGCCCGAGGTGTCAGAGTCATGAGCTGATCCCCGGCCTCCAGCTTTACCATGCCGTTATCCAGGACGGTCGCAGAAATTGCGGGCTCATCGAACTTGAACACCGGCGTCCACTGGCCATTTTTATGCCGATTGATGGCCAGGTCTACTTCGCGCAGCTGCTTGACCGCCTCGTCAACTAATGGAGCTTTGAAGCCGGTCGCCTGGACGACCATTTCCCGATTTGCCAAGCCATACGTGTTGGTGAGGTCAACAATGGCCTGATAAACGATTTCTTTGACTGATTTCTCGCTCATTGAAGCTCCTTTTGTACTGAAATTCACGCACCCATCAACTCATTCAACCATTGCGCAGCCATCCCAGCCGCCCCAATCACATCACTGGCACTCATGCGTGTGCGAGGCTCAGACTTGAGATTGCTGGTATTGCGGGCTATCGAATAATGCTCAGATATTTTCGCCATTGCTATACCTTTTCTTTTATCTTTGCGTAAATACCGCCGCCTATATGCCCTCGCCTGAAATCGTCAGGTCTAGTGACATGCTTCGTTGATGCGTTTACTTGCTCTTGCATAAGTGCAGCAGACATAACATCAACAGCCACATTGAGCGCAATAACATCATCCTCACAGCCATCAATATCTAGCACCCTCGCCATTTTTGACAGTCGGTAAATTGCCTGAGATAGCTTCATAACATCAACCTAGACTTTTGAGTAACGCCTGAAGCTGTCGCATCTTTGTCGTGTCGGCTTCGTTTTTCTCTGTTTGTTCAGCCAGATCAAGCGCTGCGCTTTCCATATCCTGAGCAAGCTCTCGGAGTTTTTGGGCAATGACGCTTAATCTATCAATTGCGCTTGTATCTTGTTTGACTGCTTTCATAGGTTCCTTAATTGCTTTTAACTTCACTTCGACACGCTGAAATTTGCTTTTCGGAGACTCGACAACAACCCCGGCATCAATCATTGTGTTGATGCATCCCAATATCACGCGAGCGTCATTCATGCCTGAGTTTTTTCTGTGGAGCTCTTGCATGATTTGGGATGGACTCCATGGTTCGCTTATTGGCAATGCGTCATAGACTTTCTTTGCTTGCGCGGAAAAGCCTCGA
Source organism: uncultured Rhodoferax sp. (assembly GCA_964569855.1). Lineage (GTDB taxonomy): Bacteria > Pseudomonadota > Gammaproteobacteria > Burkholderiales > Burkholderiaceae_C > Allorhodoferax. The sequence goes on along the minus strand of CAZMXB010000224.1, from coordinate 2,821 downwards.
TGTATGGATTCAAATTTGTCTTGATTCACCTATCACCTCCACAAACAGACAACAAACAAATGCCGGCAACCAACACCACCGCACACACAAAAATGACCACCAGCCGCAGCGGGACAGTCAGCGCGTACCAAAAATACTTCATAGCTCGATTACCTCTTTAGCTTTTGATCTGATTCGATGCAGGCTCTTTTGAATCAGCTTTTCATAGTCGCTGCGCTGTACAGACTGCCTTTGAAGGTCATGCACCTCAAACAACCCACGGAAGGCTTGAATGCCTGGGCCAGTAGTACCCATGCGGCCAGTTGTTTCAAACCGCCGCGCTGCCTCAATAAGCGCCTCCTGTGCTGCTTTGCAATCAATGAGTGCCTCTGGCCCAACGCCAGCGAGTGCCATCGTTTCGGCAATACTCAACATGGCGTTGATGTCACACCAGTCCTGCAATGTGGCTTTTCCCTTTGCAAATGACTCGATAGCTGCCAGTTCACGAAGTCTCAGGTCATCCAGTGCGGCTTTTGGGGTGATGCTCACGCCTTTGATGGCATGGGAGATTGGGTTTACCAAGGCATATACCTTTCGGCGGCAGTGTTTACGCATTGAAAAGCCTTTCATATGTCACAGCGAGGGCGTCTAACTCATCCATCTTTTTTAGCGACCACATGCGCCGCTGTCCATGCAGGCCAAGTAAAGGGCCTTGATGGCATGACTTACACAAGGCGACGGCTGTAAAGTGACATCCTTGTTTGATGTGGTGCGCGTCTGAAGGGGGCGGTGCATCACACACACTGCACGGCAGCTGCTTGACGCTACCAAGATGCTCGTGCTCACGGCATGTGATGGCTTTTGAGTTTTTGGATCTCATGCAGCCTCCAACTCTTTGAACTTCACGCCGCGATCCGCGCCCCACGCGCCAAGAAACTCAATAAACTGCGCTGCCTCTTTGACGTAAAAGTCAGAGCTGTGGATCTCAAGCTGAATGATTCGTTTGCCGTTTTCGCTTGGGATAATTCGGCTGTCATGGTGCAGCGGTGAGCCAGCATTGCGCATTTCGTCTGCAAACTCGTCAATCAGGATGCGTTTCATGTCGGCTGCTGGCCAGCGCTTACCTGCGTACTCGCTTTGCGCGGCTATCTCGCCAATCATGGCGTGGTACTTTTCCTCTTGAATGCGCTTTTTCACTGGCTCCGATACTTCTACGCGGTAGCCGTCTGGAGCGTCCCAGATGTACTCCTGAGCCCGCCGACGGGCTGTTTCGTGGGCCAGAATGAATACGCGCTTCATTTCCCGTCGTCCTGAGATTGATCAATCTCATACATGGCGCGCTTGAGGTAAATCGCCATGTCCAACGCCTCTTCGTAGGCGTGATGCAGCCACTCACGCAGCGCCAGCGGGTTATCTGCTACCGTTGTTCCGTACTTGCTGATGCCTTTGGCCTGTCGTAGCGCAATATCGGCGCACACTTCAGCCTCGATTCCACTGACTGACAGGTTTTCCAGCTTCTTAGCTGCTACCCATGTGTCGTGCTCTTTGAGCAAATCGCAGCGTGGGCATCCGTCTTCATGTCGGCGGCGGTGTTGTCGAACCCGATCGCGATGACCTGCGCGGCCATAGGCGCCATCTATTTCGGGTGGAAAGCGCTTACCGACAAGGAGCGCGAACAGATTCTCGAACACCTGGCGGCCGGCTTGACGCTCGGAGTGGAACTGATCAGGGCCGTCGTGGAGTTCGCGATCCGCAGGTCGCGCGAGCTCCTGGACTCCAGCCAGCTCGAGACCGCCAAGACGTTTATCAAGGCACAGGCCGAGGCCTTCGGGCGCACTTTGTACGACGTGACAAAGCAATTGGGCGATCTCGCCTCGGACAGCGCCGAGGCGATTACCGAGAAGGCGGGCCAGGCTGCCGGCGCGGCCAAGGCCGCCCT
>CAZMXB010000224.1:0-893 GCA_964569855.1 uncultured Rhodoferax sp. | reverse complement strand
GGCGGTGCCGTCGCGGACGGCGCAAGTTCTGCGCGGGAAGCGATCGGGGCAGGCGTAGAGCGTCTGCGCGAGCTCGCCACCGATGCCGGAAAGTCGCTCAAGCGCGCGAGCGGACCGCCGGTACTCACCACCGTGCCGTGGGAGACTGGCGACGCGGTCGATGACGCACCGATGCCTCCAGACACGCCGGACCCTCAGCCCGGACCTGCGCGCAAGGCAGGCGCGACCGGATCAGACCCGCGGCAATGACCAGCGGCAGCCACGACACTCTCGTCCACAGGCTGTCGCTGATGCTGCTCAAGCTCAACCAAGGCGAAGCCCTGGATCCGAAGGCGCTTGCCGAAGAGTTTGGTGTCAACCTGCGCACCATTCAGCGCGACCTCAATCAGCGATTCACGTACCTGCCACTGCACAAGTCAGACGGGCGCTACCGGCTCGATCCGGCATTCCTGGGCCAGTTCACGGCCAAGGACGTCCAGGCATTTGCGGCGCTGGCGGGTGTGCAGGAACTCTTTCCGCACTTGACCAACGAGTTCCTGCGCGACGTGTTCGACGCGCGGATGCGGGGTACTGTCCTGGTGCGGGGCCATCATCACGAGAGCCTTGCCGGTCGGGAACACACCTTCCGGCTCGCCGAGCGCGCGATCGCCGACCGGCGCCAAATCTCGTTTCGCCAGGTGCGCGATGGAGCATCGAAGGTTCGCGCCTTGGTAGAGCCGTACCGGTTGCTGAACCACAAGGGAATCTGGTACCTCGTCGCCAAAGAGGGCGACAGGTTGAAGACCTTCGCCTTCAGCTCGGTCGAGGACCTTCTTGTCAGCGAAACGGCCTTCGAAGCCGACCCGGAAGTCGAGAAGGCCTGGAAGCGCGCACGCCGCAACGAAGAACCGGTC
>CAZMXB010000223.1:0-8373 GCA_964569855.1 uncultured Rhodoferax sp. | reverse complement strand
ACCATTGCCATCGAGGCCGCCCAGATCGCCTGCAACATCGCGCCGGGCATGCTGAGCCGCTTTGCGTTCGAGAAGTACATCCCGTTCCAGCAACACGTCTGGGATGGCATCAAACAGGAAGCTGCCGCCGCTGTGGTCAAGCCCGAGCCCGGCCAAAAGCCTTTAATTTACGGCAGCGATGTGGCCCACCGCATGGTCGACTTTGCGCAGCGCAATGCCGAACGCGCCGGTGTGGCCGATGTCATCGAATTCCGCGGCGGCGATGCGTTGCAGCGCATGCCACCAACCGATATCCCCGGCGTGATGTTGCTGAACCCGCCCTATGGCGAGCGCATCGCGGTGGGCGGCGTCAGCGGCGCGGGTGCCCGGCGCTCCGGCGCACCGAACCGCGGTGACCGCATCAACGCGCCCTTGCCGGATTTCGAAGCCCAGAGCGGCGCCCGCGAACAAGCGGTAACCGAGGACGGTGGCGAGTTCTTCAGCCAGCTGGCCACCCACTGGAAGAAGAACTACAGCGGCTGGACTGGCTGGATTTTGACGCCCGACCTCAAGCTGCCGACCAAGATGCGGCTGAAAGAATCGCGCCGCGTGCCGATGTGGAATGGACCCATCGAATGCCGCATGTTCCGTTTCGATATGGTCAAGGGCACGGCCCGTGACAAGAAGTAATCCGAGGGGACTGCTGGGTCGGATCAGTAAGAGGAAATGGGGTCGGATCACCGGCTGCGCAGCGCGCGTGTGCCCTGACCCTATTTCTTCGCCGCAACCGGAGCGTTAGGAAATTGGAATCTGACCCCCATTTAGTCATCCTGGATACCAACATCATCCTGGACAGCTTCGTCTTCAACGACCCCGCAGCCAAACCTTTATGCGAAGCACTAGAGTCCGGCACCCTGCACTGGATCGCCACAACGCCCATGCGCGAGGAGCTTTTGCGGGTTCTGGGCTACCCCAAAATTGCCAAGCGACTGGCTTATTACCGTCTACAAGCTACGGACGTACTGGCGAAGTTCGACGAACTGGCCCATTCGGTGGAGGTTGCTGCCAGGGCCCCGGTGGTCTGCAAAGACCCCGATGACCAGAAATTCATCGATCTGGCGGTGGCCCACAAGGCCCGGCTGTTGAGCAAGGACAACGCGGTGCTGTGCATGAAAAAGAGGCTTCTGGCTCTCCAGGTTCATGTGGCGGTTGCCATCGGGAAACAATAGCCGCCGACCGGCAGGCCTATCTTTGAAGTGATAGGCTGCACGGCCTTGTGAATTACTACTTTGTTCAGGAATCCCCCATGACCGTGCTCGTCCGTTTGTTGTATGCCAGTAAAGTCGCTCCCAATTTTGGTCCCATGGATATGCGCGACATTCTGGAGAGTTCGCGGCGCAACAATGGCGATCAGGGCATCACCGGCCTCTTGATCATGGCGGATGGTTACTTTTTTCAGGCTTTGGAAGGTGATCGCAAGGTGGTCAATTCGACTTACACCAAGATCCTGAAGGATCCCCGGCATGCGGCGTCCGTCATTTTGAGCAGCCAGGAGATCGAGAAACGGCAATTTTCAGGCTGGTCGATGGGCTACGTGCTGAGCAGCGAGAAGAACCGCCCCTTGTTTATGTCCTACTCGGCAGGAAAGTATTTTGAACCCTTCACCATGCGCTGTGCGGCGGCAGAGTCGCTGCTGGCGGAAATTGGGGGTTATGCGCGTCAACTTGGCGGAACTGAAAGCGCTACGGCGGCGGTTCAGTAAGCGCCCTGGACGCGTTTGCCTGCATGCTGTCAATGCGCAGGCAAAATGGGGTTTTCCCTGAACCCGGAACCCGCCGATGACCACCACCATTCCTGCCGATTCCTCTCCTTCTCCCGTGAGTCCTTCGGCCGCTGAGTTTGAAGACCCGTCGACCGACACAACTGTCACGGCCGAGCAGTTCGACGACATCGACACCATCCTCGACGATCTGCGCACCCGCTACGATGAAACCCCGCAGTGGGAGTTCTGCGAGGGTTTTCTGGCTGCGCTGATCTGCTGCCGTCGGCCCATTCCGCAAAGCGAGTACCTGGACGTTTTGTTGGGAATTCCCGCCGACGGCGATCCGGTACTGCTGGACTTGGAGAGCTCTGAACCGGCGTATCCGGTAGGCTCCTTTGCCGATGCCGACCAACGGGCGCGCTTCCTGCAGATCTGGGACCAGCGCTGGGCCGAAGTGCTGACGGCACTGGACACGCCCATCGAATCACTGGAAGACGCCCATGCCTACCACCCCGAGGTCATGGATGTGCGCGGCGCGATGGCCGGTCTGTCGGAGGTCGAGCGCGCCGAGGTGCCGGATGAACCCCTGCCGGCGTTCGGGCAGGTCTGGGCCCTGGGTTTCATGTACGCCGTGGAAGCCTGGCCCGAGGAGTGGGCCGAGCCCAGCGACAAAAAGGCGGCCAAATGGCATGACGTGGCGCTGCAGGCGATTGTGGCGCTGACCGAGGACGACGAGGGTGAGCCCGAACTGTCACCCTTTAGCGAAGACGGTCCACCATCCATGAGTACGGACAGGCTCAATACCTTTGCCGACGCCATCTGGTCGGTCTACGACCTGCGCGAGATCTGGCGTGGCATTGGTCCGCGCGTCAAGACGCTGCACCGTGCCGACGTGCCGGGTCGCAACGACCCCTGTTATTGCGGCAGCGGCAAAAAATACAAAAAGTGCCACGGCGCGTAAGTCAACGCACGTGCGCTGCCAAAGCCTGGGGCAGAGCCTTGGCCAGCAGGTCGTAGACCGCGCGGATGCGCTGGTTGGTGCGGATCTCGCGGTGCACCGCCAGCCACATCGGCAGTGCCGGAATCTGTAGCGCATCGGCTAGTACGGGCAACACATCTGGGTCGGTGCGGGCCATGTAGTCGGCCAAAAAGCCTATGCCCAAACCGGCGCGCACGGCCTGCCACTGCACGATGAAATCATCGGTGCGCAGCACAAACGCCTCGCGGGTGACCGGATACCCCAGGGCCTGAAAGCCGCGCAGGATGGAGGGGTCGGTATCGTTGCCGATCAGCGCGTGCTGTAACAGGTCGGCGGGCTGGCGCAGCGGGCTGGACCGCGCCAGATAACTGCGGTGGGCGTAAGCACCCACGCCCACACTGCCAATCTTTTTGGCCACCAGCGTGCCCTGTTCCGGGCGCACCATGCGTACCGCAATGTCGGCCTCGCGGCGCAGCAGGTTGCTCACCTGGTTGCTGGAGACCAGCTCCACCTGAATGTCGGGCAGTGCCAGCCGCATCTGCGCCAGGATCGGTGGCAGCAACTGCACGGCCACCGGCACGCTGGCGGTGATGCGCACCGTGCCGGTGGTTTGCGACTGGCTTCCCGTCAGCGTGTGGCTCAGCTGCAGGGCACCGGCCTCCATGGCGCGTGCCGATTCGGCCAGTTGCAGCGCGGTGGCAGTGGGAACCAGGCCGCGCCCGGTGCGTTCGAACAGCACCACGCCCCATTGGCTCTCCAGTTCGGCAATGTGGCGCCCCAACGTGGGTTGGCTGGTCTTGAGCTGGCGCGCCGCGCCCAGCAGGCTGCCCTGGTCCAGCGCGGCCAGGAACGAGCGGATCAGGCTCCAGTCAAACGGGGTGGTGGCGGTGGTATTCATTTACGCATAGCTCCTGTAAACATCTATGCAATTGTGTTTGATCGGGCTTGTTTCCACAATGCAGGCATTCACTGAAAGGAACCCCGTTATGTCAACCAACACCGTTTTGATCCTGGGCGCCCGTGGCCGTTTTGGCCTTGCCGCCGCACGGGCTTTCGCCGCCGCTGGCTGGCGCGTGCTGTGCCAAGTCCGCACCGCCAACGTGGCCCCCACGCTTGTCGCTTCGCGTACTGCGCTGCCCCCCGAGGGGGCCTCAGTCACCTTGGGGCGACCCGGCGGCAACTTCCCAGCTATTGAGTGGCTGCCCATCGATTTGCACGATACCGCCGCGTTGGCGCATGCCGCACAGGGCGCCAGTGTGGTGGTCCACGCCCTGAACCCGGCCTATACCAACGCCGCCTGGCAATCACAAGCCCCGGCCATGCTGGACGCCGCCATCGCGTTGTGCCGTGCACTGGACGCCACGCTCATGCTGCCCGGCAACATCTACAACTTTGGCGCCAGCATGCCGCCGGTGCTGCGCGAGGGGACGCCGCAGGTCGCGCAAACCGTCAAGGGCCAGGTACGCATCGCCATGGAAGCACAGTTGCGCTCCAGTGGCGTGCGCGGCATTGTGATCCGCTCTGGCGACTTCTTTGGCAGCGGCAATGGCACGTGGTTTGACATGTCCATCGCCAAGGATTTGCGCAAGGGCGCGCTGTCCTACCCCGGCCCCAGGGGCGTGTCCACCAGTTGGGCCTACCTGCCGGACCTGGCGCGCACCTTCGTCGCGGTCGCAGAAAGGCGTGAAAAGTTACAGCGGTTTGAGGTGTTTCACTTCGCCGGACACCTGCTCACGGGCCAGCGCTGGCTGGACCTGCTCAACCCTATTGCACGTGCGCAGGGCTGGGTGCAACCGGACGCACAACTGCGCTGGAAGAGCATGCCCTGGGGCATCATCCGCGTGGGCGCGTGGTTTGTGCCCACCTGGGCGTCCCTGCTGGAGATGCGTTACCTCTGGAACACCCCGCACGCACTGGCCAACGACAAACTCTGCGCCCTGATTGGCACCGAACCGCACACCCCGCTGGCGCAGGCACTGGAGCAGTCGCTGGTGGACTTGGGGCTGCTGGGCAGACCCGTTGCTCCCTTTGCACCCGCCAAAGCGGCATGGGCGCAGTCCACGCGTTGAGGAGTACACCGTGTCTACAACCTTGCAACGCCGTGGTTTCCTGCGCATTCTGGGTGCCGGGTCTCTGGCCCCGCTGGTACCACTGTCGGTAACTGGCTGCGGCGCCGCCATGCCGCCCGACGCGATTGAAGCCTGGCGCGGGCCCGGCGCGGAACTGGCGGCCCAGGCCGACCCACGGCGGTGGATACTCAGCCACGCCATCCTGGCACCCCACTCGCACAACCTGCAGTCGTGGATTGCCGATCTGGGCACGCCCGACCAGATCACGCTGTACTGCGACCTGAACCGCCTGCTGCCAGAGACTGACCCGCTGTCGCGCCAGATCATGATGAGCCACGGCACCTTTCTGGAACTGCTGGACCTCGCAGCCCGCGAGCGCGGCCTGCGTGCCGACATCACGCTGTTTCCGCAAGGGCCGTTCGGCCCGTCCACGCTGGATACACGCCCGGTGGCCTTGGTGCACCTCACACCTGACCCGACAGTCCAGAAAGACCCGTTGTTTGCGCAGATTCTGCACCGCCACACCAACCGCAACGCCTACGACATCACACGCGCCGTCCCGGCCGTGGCCTGGCAGGCGATGCAGGCGGCGGCAGGCCCGGCAATCCGCGTCGGGCATGCCGGCCTGGAGCAGGGCGCTGCGTTGCAGCAGCACCGGCGCATTGCGCTGGACGCCTGGCGCATCGAACTCACGGTGCCGCGCACCATCATGGAATCGTTCAAGCTGCTGCGCGTGGGCACGTCCGAGATAGCGGCCCACCGCGACGGGCTTTCCATGACGTCCCCGATGATCGTGGCGCTGGACCGGCTGGGCCTGTTTGACCGCCAAAAGATACCGAAGCCGGACGACTACGCCACCACCAGCCAGATCAAGGAATTCGACGCCAAGATGGCCAGCACGCCGGGTTTTGTCTGGATGGTCAGTGCCGACAACACCCGCTCTACACAAGTCAACGCCGGTCGGGCCTATGCGCGCCTGCAACTGGCCGCCACCGCCCAGGGGCTGGTGATGCAGCCGCTGTCGCAGGCCTTGCAGGAATATGCAGAGCAGCAGCAGCCCTACGCCGCCATCCACACGCTGGCGGGTGCCACGCAGCCGGGTCAGACGGTGCAGATGTGGGCACGGGTGGGTTATGCCCCTGCGGTAGAGCCCGCGCCGCGGCGGCGGTTGCAGGATTTCATCAAAGCCTAGTTGCCAAATTGGGCTCTGGCCCTCGTAATCATTACGCAAGGCGCTATCAATTCAGGAGTAACCGTCGGGTCGGCTAGACCGACCGCCACAGCGCCACCACCAGCACGGTGCAGCCTGCGGCCACCAGGTCGTCGAACATGATGCCAAAACCCGCCTTGCGCCAGGCATGGGGGTCGCTGTACGGGTCGAGGTTGTGGTACAGCGCGTCGGCCCACCCCACCGGGCCCGGTTTGACCGCATCAAAGTAGCGAAACAGGCCGAACGCCAGCACCTGCCCGACCACACCGGTCGGCATGACCAGCCACAACACCAGCCAGAAGGCAACCACCTCGTCCCAGACGATGCTGCCGGGGTCGAGCACACCCATGTTGCGGGCAGTGACGCTGCAGGCCCACCAGCCCAGCGGCAGGGACAGACCGATCAACAGCGCCCAGCGGGCATCGTCCATCCATGGCGACAGGGCGATGAAGGCAATCCACGCCCACAGCGTGCCGGACGTACCCGGCGCAATACGTGACAGGCCCGAGCCAAAGCCCAGCGCCAGCCAGTGTGCCGGGTGCGACCACATAAAACGCACAGTGGGGCGGACCATGGGCGGGGCCTGGGGCGTGTCAATCATGGTGCGGGGGCACCCGGCAGGGTGTGGCGACGCTGGTTGCACAGGGCGTGGCTGATGGCCAGGTTCTCCAGATGGCTGTTGCCGCCCTCACTCAAGGGGCGCATGTGCTCCAGCGTGGCGTCGGCGGGCAGGACCGGTTGCCCACAGACCCAGCAAGGCACCACGCCGTGCAGTTGGCGCGCCACGGTCCTGTAGATTTTGTCGCGGGTCAGGTTCAACCGGCTCATGGGGCGAAATGATCAAAAGAAGCAAACGTGTCGGCCACCACGGCACCCTGGCCATCCACCAGACGCAACCCCGGTGCTGCCTCAATCTGGCCAATACGCGTCACCGGCGTGGCGCTGGTATGGCGGGCTGCCTGCACGGCGGCGCGTTGAGAGGGCGCAGCGGTGAAGACCAATTCGTAATCATCACCACCGGCCAGCACACACTGGTGTGCCAGTTGCGCCGAAACATAGTGGTCAAATTGGCCTCCAGCCCTCGAAAAATATGCACGAGAAGCTATCAAAATAATAGCACTTCCGGTGTCCACGCAGGCCCCCACGCCCGAACGCTCCAGGATGTGCCCGAGGTCTCCGAGCAAGCCATCGCTGATATCGGCCGCCGCACTGGCCACTCCGCGCAGGGCCAGACCCAGCGCAATGCGCGGTGTGGGTTGCTCCAGGCGCTGGCGGGCCAATGCCAGAACATCGGGTGGCAGCGTGACGCGCCCCTGCAGTGCCGCCAGGGCCAGGCTGGCGTCGCCCAGCGTGCCGCTGACGTAGATGTCGTCACCCGGTTGTGCACCGCTGCGCAGAAGGGCCTGCTTTGCGGGCACCTCGCCAAACACCGTAATACAAATGGTCAGTGGCCCCTGGGTGGTGTCACCACCAATCAGTTCACAGCCATGGGCTTCGGCCAGGGCCAGCAAACCATCGGAGAAGGCCTGCAACCAGGCTACATCCACACGGGGCAGCGCCAGCGCCAGTGTGAACGCGATGGGCCGCGCGCCGCAGGCCGCCAGATCGCTCAGGTTCACCGCCAACGCCTTGTGGCCCAGGCTGTGCGGGTCGACATCCGGCAAGAAATGCCGCCCTTCCACCAGCATGTCGGTCGAGATGGCCATCTGCATGCCAGGCCCCGGCTGCAGAATCGCGCAATCGTCCCCCACACCCAACACCGCCTTGGGGGTGGCGCGGGTAAAAAACCGCCGGATCAGTTCAAACTCACCGATGGAGCCACTTTCACCGCCGGGCCGTCCCAAGGTGAAAGGCGTCCCCTCGGGGGGCAGGGAGCCACACGCAGTGGGCGACTGTGGGGGCAACATACTTAGTGCAGCGTGCGTGAACCGCCGATACCGGCGTCGCCACTGAGCGCATCCAGCACAAACATGGGCACGTCGGCGTCAAACTTTTCGCCGTCTTCGGCCACACAGAAAAAGCTGCCGTGCATGGTGCCGGTGGGGGTGCGTAGCCGCGTGCCGCTGGTGTATTCAAAAGCCTGGCCGGGCTTGAGCAGGGGTTGCTGGCCCACCACCCCCAGGCCCTTGATTTTTTCGGTACGGCCGTTGGCGTCGTTGACGTTCCAGGTGCGCGAGATCACTTGGGCCGGTATGTCGCCGGTATTGATGATGGTGATGGTGTAGGCAAACACAAACAGCCCCTCGTCCGGTGCCGACTGGTCGGGCAGGAACTGGGGAACAACTTGGACGGTCAATTGGTACTTTGGCATACCATGATGCTAACGCGTTCCAGGCGCAATGAGGATGTGACCGGTCGAGGTGCGAGCCCGACC
>CAZMXB010000222.1:0-8436 GCA_964569855.1 uncultured Rhodoferax sp. | reverse complement strand
ATAAATATATTCATATTTGGATAGCTAAACATGAACACCTCTTGGGATGACTTGCGTTTGTTTCTGACCGTTGCTGAGCAGGGCAGCTTTAGCGCAGCTGCGCGCCTACTCAAACTGGGGCAGGCCACATTGAGTCGCCGCATTGCCGAATTGGAAGCGTCCATGGGTGAGCCCTTGTTTGTGCGGGCCAGCCAAGGCGTGCGCCTGACGCCGCTGGGCCTGCGGTTGCTGCCGTCGGCGCAGCACATGGCCGAGTGGGCGGCCGAGGCCGGCACGCAACAGGGGCATGGTATGCAAGGCAAAGTGCGCATTGCCGCTCCACCGGGCGTGGCCTACGACCTGGTGGCCCCGATGGTGGCGGACATTCGCAAAGCCCACCCGGGCTTGCAGATCGAGTTGTTGTCGGGTGTGCGCCTGCTCAATCTGAGCCGGGGGGAGGCCGACATCTCATTGCGCACCATGGCACCGCAAGACCCGGACCTGCTGTGCCTGGACCACATCACGGCGCCCATCAAGGCCTACGCCAGTGCGCGTTATGTGCAAAGCCTGCCTGCGCACTACACCGCCCGGGACCTGGACTGGATTTGCTGGGCCGCACCGTATGACGATGTGCTGGCCAATCAAGAGTTGCGCGCACTGATTCCGAACTTCAAGGCCGCCTTTACTTCGGACGACTACAACGTGCAATTTTCTGCCTGCCGTGCTGGCGTGGGCGTGATGCCGCTGCCCTACGTGCAGCACCGCTACACGCAGCTCCACATGCTGCAAGCCCTACCGCTGGACCTGGGCCCCAGGGCCATGGCCCAGCTGTACATGGTTTGCCACAAACGCTCGGCCGAGCTGTCGCACGTGGTGGCGGTGCAGCGCTTTATAGCGGCGGAGTTTGCCGCCATGCGGCAGAAGCAGGCCGGTGCTGTATAAGTTTCACCAACGGATTAAAGAAAAATCGCGTTCCGACATTGGTGAGGGGGCTGTTGCAGTAGCGGCGTAAGGCCAGTTGCTACCACTCGTGAGTGACGGCTTCGGAGAAGTGAATTTCTTTACCCATACCAAGGAAAATATCAGGCAAAGGTCGCGGGCCAACTGCGCGGACACCATGTTCAATTTTGACCGCCGGCGTCAAGAGAAATTTTCAGGCTCCTGCTCCTGAGAGGCGCAAGCCTGTAGTATTGAAATAGGGCACAACGGCTCATTGGGGCAAAGGCGTTCCAATTTTTCAAACCCCATATCCCGTGACACAGCATGGAAACAAGAATTTCACCCGAATCAGCTCTGCCAGACGCAGCGCATTCCGACCCCATTCGGATGGGTTGGATGGTGGGCTCGCCACCGCCGAAAGAGAAGCTGGTTCGCTTTGCCGATGGAAGCATGCTCAAGTTTCCTCAAAACCGATGGGCCAACAGCCACTATCGATCACTGGTTCCGACCAAAGATATATCGCGCGGTACGGGATCGGTGGCGCCCCTACCTCGCGCCGACCGACCGGATTTGGATGCTGTTACGTTTGTGCCCATTCGCAGTAGCGAAAACATGACCTGGGCCGACTCCCTTTCAGCAAACTACACCGACGGCATCGTGGTACTGCACAAAGGACATATTGTTTACGAACGCTATATGGGTGTGCTCGACGCTGATACGCCGCATATTGCCTTCTCCGTCACCAAATCCTTCATTGGCACAATCGCCGCCTGTCTGGTTCACGACGGGCTTCTCGAAGACACAGCAAGTGTTGCGCACTATGTGCCAGAACTTGAAAAGAGTGCCTTCGGCGATGCCACGGTTCGACAGGTTATGGATATGACAACTGGGTTGCAATACAGCGAGGTCTACACCGACCCTAACGCAGAAATTTGGGCTCATGCCCGCGCAGGTGGATTACTGCCGAGACCTCCGAACTACCATGGCGCGCAGAGTTTTTATGAGTTTCTTCAGAGCGTAAAGAAACTGGGCAACCATGGCGAAAGTTTTTCTTACAAAACCATCAACACCGATGTTCTGGGTTGGATTGTTCGGCGCGTCACCGGGCAGTCATTGGCGCAACTTCTGTCGCAAAGAATATGGAGCCGACTGGGCGCCGAGCACGATGCCTATATTACTGTTGATGCGGAAGGCACAGAGTTTGCCGGCGGTGGCTTGAACACCTGCCTTCGTGACCTCGCTCGTTTCGGCGAAATGATGCGCAATGATGGATGGGCCATGGGACAGCAGGTGGTTCCCAAAGCCGTCATTAGCGACATACGCAAAGGTGCGGACCCTCACAAGTTTGCCCCGGCTGGCTACCACACCCTACCGGGCTGGAGCTATCGCAACATGTGGTGGATATCGCATAACAGCCATGGGGCCTACATGGCCCGTGGCGTGCATGGACAGGCAATTTACGTTGATCCAACGGCGCAAATGGTCATTGCCCGCTACGCATCCCATCATATTGCTGGGAACTTGGGAATCGACCCGTATTCGTTACCCGCATATCACGCCATGGCACTGCATTTAATGAAAGACAGTGGGCACTAACCGACTACCCGCTCCAAGCGCTGATTTCGGCGGACGCCAGGACTACCGTGCTCGACTGCTGGCAAGTTCGGGCCAACAGAGGGGATCAGCCTGTGACCGCTTTCTGGAAGGCAATCCGCACAGCCAAAGTTAACTGAGGGTGGAGGGCGCGGCGCACCCGCATCGGGGCTATGGCGGTCGCTCGCAACATGTTTTCAACTTGAAAGAGCCGTTTCAAAACGGAGCTAACCTGGCAGGTTTGGCCCACCGGAATTCAATTCTGTTACCCCAACTCCTGAGGACTTCAAGTCTCTATATGACACAACTGGTTGGGGTTACCCGCCATGCTACGGGTCGACGCCAAAGAAGAGATCGCTCGGCCCGGGTTCAGAATCCGGTATGACCCAGGGGGCGCGGGGTTACTTTGCAACGCTGGTGAAGTCGCCGAACGCTTTCAATTGTTCGGCTATCGCGGCCTTGTCGCCGACCACTACGATGGACTGGTTCTCCGGCACAAAGTATTTCCTGGCGATGTCGCGCACCTGTTCTGCATTGACCTTTTGAATGCTTGGAACGTAGTTGGCAAAAAATTCGGCAGGCAGCCCAATTAGCCAGTTGTTGGCCAGCGTCTGCGCAACTGCCGCCTGCATTTGATTGGCCAGCAGAAAAGTGCCAGCAACAAAGCGCTTGTGCAATTGCATTTCTGCGTCTGGCACAAGCTCCGTACCGATGCGACGGTATTCGTTGTAGAACTCCTGCATTGATGCCCCGGCAACTTCGTTGCGCACATCGGCGGAACCGCTGATTGCACCACCGACCCGCAGTGAACGGCTACCCGCCCGTGCCCCGTAGGTGTATCCCTTTTCTTCACGCAGATTGATATTGATGCGGCTGGAGAAACCGGTGCCGAGAATGGTGCTGGTCAGGCGCAATGCAACTTCATCGTCGCCACTAGCCGGCGCTCCGGGTTGGCCCAGGCGCAAGGTAGCCTGCACGCTTCCCGGGCGCTCCAGCAAAATCCTTTGCACCGGCATCTGTGGCGGCGCCGCTGCAATTTCCGGCGCTGCTGTGCCGGTAGGTTGCCATTTGCCGAAAGCGTGCTCCACCCATTTCAGAGTCTCGGCCGGTGTGACCCTACCGGTGACGATCAACAATGCGCGATCAGGCCGGAACCGTTTGGCATATTCGGTGCGCAACCACTGCGGCGTCAGTGCGTTGATGCCTTCAACGGTGTCTTGCGTATTGCCATAGGGGTGCATGCCATAAACTGCCAGGGCCATCGCGCGGTCCGCTCGAAAGCGCGGTTGCGCTTCAGCAGCCTTCAGGGCTTGCAGCGCATTGGCCTTGGCCAGGTCGACTTCCTTGTCCGGAAAATTGGCAGTGATGGCCACTTCGGCCAACAGCTGCAACATGGGCTGCGCATTGGAAGCCAATGCATTGGCGTTCAGCACAATACCGTCGTTGGCAGCGCTGCCGCCAACTGCGCCTCCCATGCCTTGGGCCGCCTCGGCAATTGAGCGCGAGTTACGTTGTGTCGTACCTTCATTGAGCAAGCCGGCCAGCGCCTTGGCAGCGCCCGGCGCGTTGCCCGGGTCGGCGCCGTAGCCTGCGCCGCGCACCGCCAACACAAAGTCCACTCGCGGTAAACCCTTGCGGGGCAAGACCCACACTTCCAGCCCGTTGACCAATGTCTTCTTGACAATCGTCGGGGCCGGGATGGCCTTGTCCTGCCCATAGGGCGGCAATTCTGCGGGCATCTTCCCTTGGGCCCAGGCCGGCGCCAGCGCGATTAGCGCCAGCACGGCAATACAACTGATCTTGGTCGATTTCATAGGGGTGTTCTCCGGGCTCAAGGCTTGGCTGGTGTGGCAGGGACAGCTACCGGCGCGGTCAGCACAATGGGTTTGCGATCGATTACCGACCGGTTGGCGATCGTCAAATAGGTCTTGGCGGTGCGCTGCACATCGGCGGACTTCACACCGGCTATCCAGGCAGGAATCTGGTTAACCACATTGGCGTCGCCCCACAGAGTCTGCAGACGCGCCAGGCGATCGGCCCGGCTCAAGAAGCTCTCAAGCCCGTTATACCAATCCGCCAGCAAGCGGGTCTTGATGCGTTTGAGTGTGGCCTCGTCCACGCCTTCCTTGACGATGCGTGCAATCTCTTCGTCCATCACCACCAACAGTTCGTCGGCGCTATTGGTCGGCTTGTACAGCGCATAGACCGTGAAAAGCGTCGGGCCATCGTACTCCCATGCGCCGGTCAGACCGAAGAATCCATCCATGTTCAACGCCAGCTCTTTGCCCTTTACCAGGCTCAGGTACAGGCGCGAAGCGTCGCCACCGGCAAGCAACTCTCCCAGCACGGCCATGGCAGCCTGGTCCTTGCTGCCGCGATTGGGCACCTTCCAGGCAGCGGCAATCGCCGGCACCTGCGCCAGTTTGTCGGACTGGCTCAATCGCCGTTCGGCGGTATTGAGTGGCTCGGTGAAATCGGTGCCCGTCGGGGTTGGACGTTTGGCGATAGCGCCAAAGTATTTGTCGACCAGCGTAAATGCCTGCGCCGGGGTCACGTCACCAGCAATTGACAGCACCGCATTGTTGGGACCGTAGTAGTCCCGGTGAAAGGCCTGCACATCCGCCAGCGAGGCGGTTTCCAGGTCCTTGAAGCTGCCGTAGCCGTCGTGGGCGTTTTCCCATTTCTGGAAGGCCAGACCGCCAATGTCAATCCACATGAAGCCGCCATAGGGCTGGTTCTGCACATTGACGCGAATCTCTTCTTTCACCACATCCTGCTGGTTCTTCAGTGTTGCCGGATTGAAGTCCAGCGTCTTCATGCGGTCCGCCTCCAGCCACAGGATGGACTCCAACGCCGACACTGGTGCGGTCTCGACGTAGTTGGTAAAGTCGGCCCGGGTCGAGCCATTGTTGTTACCGCCGCCGCCCGTTATCACCTTGTCGAAAACGCCCTTGGGTGCGTTTGGCGTGCCCTGGAACATAAGGTGCTCAAACAGGTGCGCAAAGCCAGTCCGGTCTTTGGGCTCCAGCCGCATGCCAACGTGGTAGACCACGCTAACGCCCACCGTGGGCGCGCTGTGGTCCTCAGACACCAGCACGGTCAAGCCGTTCGCCAGCTTCTTGCTGGCGATGGGAATTTTCCATTGGTCCGCAGCAAGTGCTGCCACTGAAAGACCCAGCGCAGAGATGAATATAGTGACTCGGAAAAAACGCATAGACACCCTTCAGAGGCAAGTGAAGAACACTCAAAATTTACGCGCTGCAGTATCGCACCATGTGCGGGGCACAGTCATGCCATGATACTTTGTGACTTCGATTGCCTTGAATACCTCGGAAAAGCCATACCTGCATTATCTCGGAGCAAACTTGATAGCAACGACATAGAAGAATCAGAGGCCGATGGGTTAAATCAAACGGCTGTTTTGGAATGTCAGCCAAATGCAAATAAGTCTGTTCTTAGCCTCTGTACGATGCCCACGGTCGGTAAGCCTCGCTGAAGTTGCAAATTCGACGGCCCTAAAGCGGAAATTAAATGAGAGCTTTTCTAGGTCGATTTTCGGCTTTCCCACAATGGAACTGTGTGGCCGCTTGCGCGGCATATCTGACTTGTGCATGTTTATTGCGTGATTAGCTATTGAAATGATAGCGATTGATGTTGCTTTACTGCCAGACGACACAACTCCAAAAAACCCAGGGCAGGTGCGATGTCTATGATGCAAGGCAGGGCAGCAATTCGACTCAAACCCTGTGCGTTTTGCACGCTTCCTCCTGAGCGGGTGATCGACGAAAACGCAAAGGCCATCGCTATTCGTGACGGGTACCCAGTGTCCCACGGTCATACTTTGCTGATACCCAAACGGCACACCAGTTCATTGAGGCTGTAAAAAAACCTCTCACGATGTATCTCCTATGAATCGCACAAAAAGTCGACCCATCAGAACGACGTATACGCCACAATCGCGGCCAAGGGAAGGGTTCGAGTACTCCCGAAATCGTTCTGCCGCAGCGGACGAGTTGGTTTTTTTACAGCCTCGTTAGGCGTCACACAGGCCCCGCACTGCAATAAACAAGATTGGCGAATCCGTTGAAAGACTCACTACTCCCTATAGCATTCCTGCTGTTCTCTCTGGGAACAATAGCGGCAGGCATCAGGCACCTGCGGTCCTACAGGCAGCAGGGAATGGTTATTGCGTTTCTGAACATTGCTTGTCCGCTGCTTATGGCCCCGCTTTTCTGGGAGTCTGCGATTGGCGTTGAGGCGAAAATTGTCGGTTTTGGCCTTCAGACCAGCGGCGCCATTCTCTCCGCTATTGCCTTTGCAAAAATTCTTAGGCAAAAGCGGTTGAGTAACGGGTAGTGGGTCTGGATTCGGTATGCCAACCAATCGTTCAACCGGAGCGGTGGGGCTATAAATAAAACCTCGCCCAACAGCAAATTCCGTCATCGTTTGTGATGCCAGAAACGTTTGCGATGTATCGCAATTGTTTCTCTCAGAACATGGCCCGCTACAAACCCCAAGACCGCAACAGTCTGCTGCTGCCAGTAGTCCTGTCAGAACAAATTGTCTTCGGCACTTTTGCCTTTCGCACTGAACTATCTGGTCGATCATGAACTTGACCTCAAGCCCTTGGATGCCAAGTTCAAGAACGATGAAGTCGGCGCCAGTGCCTACGACCCCCGCGTCATGCTCAAGATCGTCCTGCTGGCCTACAGCCAGGGCCTGATCTCCAGTCGCACCATCGAACAGGCATGCCAACGCAACGTCCAGTTCATCGCCATCAGCGGCGACAGCCAGCGCAGCCACACCCACATCGCCAAGTTCGTGGCCAACCTCAGCACCCAGATCAAACCCCTGTTGAGCCAGGTCCTGATGACCTGTGATGCACAGGGACTGATCGGACGCGACATGTTCGCCATCGACGGCGTCAAGCTCCCCTCCAACGCCAGCAAAGAACGCAGCGGCACCCACCAAGAACTACAACACCGCGCCGACCGGCTGGAGAAGGCTGCCGACAAGATCATGGCCCTGCACCAGGCGCAGGACAGAGGTGGCAGTGACGACGCGCTGGAGTCCAAGCGCCGGGCCCGCATAGAAGCCCTGCGCAAGGAAGCCGCGCGCACCCGGGAATTTTTGGCCAGCAACCCCCGACGCAAGAACCGCAAGGGCAAGGAACTCAAGACCAACGTCACCGATTCCGAGAGCGCCAAGATGGCCACCAGCAAAGGCGTCATCCAGGGCTACGCCGCACAAGCAGCGGTGGACAGCAGCCACCAAATCATCGTGGCCGCCGACGTCATCGGTTCAGGCTCCGAGCAGGCCATGCTCTTGCCCAGGATTGAACAAAGCAAGCCCTATCGCGAAGAGCACACCCTGATCACGGCCGATGCCGGGTACCACAGGGACGCCAACGTCCAGCACCTCAAAGACAACAACATCCCCGCACTCATTGCCGACAACCAGATGCGCAGCCGCGATGAGCGCTTTGAGAACCAGGACAAGTACAAAGACAAGCCAGACCCCCTGTCCGAGAAGAAGGCCACAGGGCAAGCCAAAGAAGTCAAGCGCTTTGGCCCTAAGGACTTTGCGTTCAATGGCGACAACACCGCCACTTGTCCGGCAGGTAACTTGATGACCAGTTCGGGCACCATTTGCATAAGTTCCCGGGGCTTGCACTACCAGACCTATACCGCCAAAGAGGTGGACTGCAATGCATGCCCATTCAGCAAGCAATGTATGAAAGGTCCGCTCAAACCCAATGACGGACGGGGCCGGCAAGTCACCCGATTTGTGCCAAAGTCCAAAGACCCGGCCCACCCCAGTGAACGCATGCGGCAGGCCATTGATTCAACCCCGGGGCAGGCAACTCTACAGCCAGCGCATTGGCACGGTGGAGCCGGTGTTTGGCAACATCCGGCACAACAAGCG
>CAZMXB010000221.1:0-8489 GCA_964569855.1 uncultured Rhodoferax sp. | reverse complement strand
TTGACTTCTGCCGCATCCTGGTGGGCCGCATGCGCGGCGGTCTGGCCCAGGTGGATATTCTGGTCAGCGTGATCTTTTCCGGCATGAGCGGCAGCGCCATTGCTGACGCCGCCGGGCCGGGGCTGGTCACGATACGGCAGATGCTCAAAAAGCCCGGCTATCCGCGCGGTTTTGCCGGTGCCGTGGTGGTGGCCAGCGCCACGCTGGGGCCAATCATTCCGCCCAGCATTCCCATGGTGATTTACGCCTTGGTGTCCGGTGCTTCGGTGGGGGCGCTGTTTCTGGGTGGGGTGGTGCCCGGGTTTGTCATGGCGGTTTTGATGATGGCCGTGGTGCACGTCATCGCCACCCGGCGCAACATGCCGCGCGAAGAACCGGTGCCACTGCGCGAATGGCCGGCGATTTTATTCCGCGGAGCGCTGCCTCTGTCCATGCCCATCGTGCTGCTGGGTGGGATTTACTCTGGAGCCTTTACGCCCACCGAGGCGGCCGCCGTGGCGGCCTTGCACGCGCTGATCCTGGCCGGGGTTGTTTACCGGGCATTGACCTGGCGAAGCTTCTGGGGCGTCGTGATGGAGTCCACCCGCGGCAGCGCCGTCATCACCATCATTCTGGCGGGCTCCTTTATGCTGAACTACGCCTTCACGGCCGAGGGCGTGCCCCAGGCCATGGCGCAATGGGTGGACAGCCTGCAGTTGAGCCAGATCAAGTTTCTGCTGCTGGTCAATGTGATGTTCCTGGTGCTGGGTTGTTTTCTGGATGTGTCTGTGTTGCTGCTGGTGTTTGTACCCATGTTGCTACCCGCGGCCAAGTTGCTTGGTGTGGACCTGGTGCACTTTGGTGTGCTGGTGGTCCTGAACATGATGATTGGCCTGATTCACCCGCCGTTTGGAATGCTGCTGTTTGTGACCAAGGCGCTGACGGGTATTCCGATTGGCGAGATGATGAAAGAGGGTTGGCCCTTTTTGGTCATGTTGCTGTTACTCTTGCGAGCCATCACGGCATTTCCGCAAATTGTGTTGTGGTTGCCCCAGACCATGGGCTACACCACCCGCTGAGTTTTCGATACTGGTCAAAACTTTTTTTGGAATTTTTCTGCAATGACGCACATAGAAACCGGTGACACCGCCCAACCTGCCAACACGCCGGTCATGCGGACACGCGCTCTGGCTGAATCACCCACATTGGCCGCCAAGGCAGTCCAATTCTTGTGTGAGCGCCAGTTCAGCTTTGAATTGGAAAAAGAAGATGCCCAGTGCATCGTTCCCTACCTGCGGTTGGTGAGCTTTGCCACCAATACCTTTCTGTACCGCGAAGGAGACAGCACCAAAACAAGCTACATGCTGTTGTTGCTGGAAGGCGATGTGTCGGTCGATACCGGGGCATCGGGTCGCGCAGACCGGGTTGCGATTTCTGTTCTGGGGCCGGGTGCATTGATCGGTGAAATGGCGCTGCTAGATGGTGCCCCGCGTTCCACCAGTTGCACGGCAGTGACCCCCGTTCAGGCCGCGGGCATGTCACAAGGCGGCCTGGAACTGCTTGCCAAGGAGCACCCCGCCGTGGCTTTCAAGCTCATGGTTTTCCTGGCGCGGCATACGGCCAACCGATTGCGCGGACTCGGCGAGCAATTGCACATGTATGACCAACTGATTGCAAACTTGCACCAGGAAATCGACCAGTTGCGCGTGTCAAAAGGCGGCAAATATTGATCACAGCCGTTGCCAGTTCATTGCTGACTGAGTAACCATTTTCTTCGGAAAAACATTGATGCACCATCGTCGTGTCATGCAATCTGCTGGCACAAGGAGCATCGTCCTGCTGTTGCTGTTTTCCATAGTGCTGCTGGGCATGACGGTCACTCGACAGCAGTCTCTGGGACCATTGCATCTGCACAAGGACCTGAGGTCGAAGGGTGTATCCACCTTCAGCGCGGCAACGTCCAAACTGGCAAGTGATTGGCTCGACCGGTGGCGCCAGCAGCAGAGGTTCGGGCACAGTGCATTGCGGACCCGCATTGCACCAGATGCACATCTTCTACCACTCGGTTTGACCGAAGGCAACGGCCCTATGCTGGTGCATGCCTCGAGTGCCCACGACCATGACCACGACGCCCTTGAGCGCCACCATCACCGTGCCGGCGACGGCAGTGTGCTTGCGCTGGACGGCGCGGCAGAGGCTGCTGAGTTAGCCGACGGTGCGGCTGGTGGAGCGTCGAGTGTGCTGCCCATCGTGGCGATTCCGAGTGGCGGATTGCCATTGCCGGCCATAGAAAGGCGCGGTGGTGCCTGGCCCGCAGCCACCTCGACTGCCTTTGTTTCCTGGTACGTCACGCCGCCTTTGCGCCCGCCCGCCCGCTGAGGTCTGTCCCTGCCGGGGCAACGCGCTTGCGCCATGCCACGGTATTGCTGTCGTTGGCATACGCCGACCACGGCCACCTGTTGTGTTGACCTGGCTTCGCTGCGGCGCAGTCAGGTTGCCGCTTTCTGCCATCAACGGCACTGCGACCAACACCGAACCAATCCCAATCCCAATCTCCAGGAACTCATCGTGAAAACGCCCGCACTTTCCCAATCCTGCACCCCGCTTAAACGCGGGACTGGCTGGCGCAAGACTGCCAACCCGCAAACTGTCGCACATGCCAGTTCGCGCAACGCCATCGCGTCGGCCTGTATTTTCTACATCTCCACCGCCATGGGCCCCGCCCTTGCGCAGCAGTCGTCCCCCCAACTGGCCCCGGTTGTGATTCAGGGAAACTATGACAACGCCGTCGGCACCTCCAATGCTGCCAGCCAGGGCGTAGTCACCGCCAAGTTGATTGAAAACCGCCCCACGTTGCGCCCGGCCGAGGTGCTGGAGTTTGTGCCCGGTGTCATCGTCACCCAGCACAGCGGCGACGGCAAAGCCAACCAATATTTCCTGCGTGGCTTCAACCTCGACCACGGCACCGACTTCGCCACCTACGTCGACAGCATGCCGGTCAATATGCCCACCCACGCCCATGGCCATGGCTACAGCGACCTGAACTGGCTGATTCCCGAATTGGTCAGCCGCATCAGCTACAAAAAAGGGCCGTATTTTGCCGATGAGGGCGATTTCAGTTCCGCCGGTGTGGCGCGTCTGGGGCTGTTCGACACCCTGCCACAGGGCATTGCGTCCCTCACACTGGGTGAAAACAGCTATGCCCGCACCTTGCTGACCCAGTCCGTGCCATGGCAAGGTGGCAATGTCTTGTACGCCCTGGAGACCGCCCACAACAACGGCCCATGGGAGCAACCCGAACGCTTTCACCGCGTCAATGGCGTGCTGCGCTACAGCACTGCCACTGACGACAGCCGGACCAGCCTGACCGCCATGGCCTACAGCGCCGCCTGGCATTCCACTGACCAGATTCCGCAGCGCGCGGTGGACCAGGGCTTGGTGGGCCGTTTCGGCGCGTTGGACCCCACCGACGGAGGCAACACCGAGCGCACCAGCCTGTCATTTCAAACCGAGCGCAAGACCGACAGCGGCACGTTCAAAGCCAATGCCTACGGCATCGCTTCCCGGTTGAACCTGGTGTCCAACTTCACCTACAACCTGGAGCAAGCCGAACCGCCGCTCAATGCCGACCAGTTTGTGCAAGCGGAAAGCCGTGAGGTGCTGGGTGGTGGTGCCAGCCAATCCTTTGCTACACCTTTTGGCGGATTCGACAGCACGACAACGATTGGTAGCACCCTGCGCCTGGACCGTCTCGACCCCGTAGGCCTATACCAGGGCCTGGCCGGGCAACGCACGGCCACTGTTCAGGAAAGCCAGGTGCGCCAGAGCCTGTTGGGTCTGTCGGCGGAAAACTCCACCGCCTGGACGCCGAGCTTTCGCACGCTGCTGGGTGCGCGTTATGACCGCATGGCGGTGGATGTGCGCAGCTCCATTGCTGACAACTCGGGCCAGCAATCGGCCGACCTGACCAGCCCCAAGCTTTCCCTGATCCTGGGGCCCTGGAACAAGACCGAATATTTTGTCAACATCGGCAGCGGCTTTCACAGCAACGATGCCCGCGGCGTGACCGCCCGCGTCGCGCCTAAGGAAGGTACTCCGGTTGACCCCTCACCCGCTTTGGTGCGCACCACCGGCAGCGAGCTAGGGCTGCGCACCGAAGCCGTTGCCGGCCTGCAAAGCTCCCTGGCCCTGTGGCAACTCGACATTGGCTCGGAGCTGGTGTTTGCGGGCGACGCCGGGGACACCGGGACCAGCGGCGCCAGCCGACGTTGGGGCTTGGAGTTCAACAACCATTACCGCGCCACGCCATGGCTTCTGCTGGATGCGGACATTGCCGTCTCGCGTGCCGAGTTCAGCACACCCCAAGGTGATGCGCCCAACGCAGGGCGTTATGTGCCCGGTTCGGTCGAAACCGTGGTGTCGCTGGGGGCGGTCATCAGCGACCGGGGTCCCTGGTCGGGTCAGTTCCAGTTGCGGTACTTTGGCCCGCGACCGTTGATCGAAGACAACAGCCAACGCTCGGACCCGACAACGCTCGCGTACTTGCGGGTGGGTTATCAGTTCAACAGACGGACCAAGCTCGCCATGGACGTATTCAACCTCTTCGACAGCAAGGCCAGCGACATTGACTACTACTACGCGTCACGCCTGCCAGGCGACCCCCCGGAGGGCATAGCCGACCGGCATCTTCACCCAGTGGAGCCTCGCAGTGTGAGGGTCACGCTGACCACCCACTTTTAATCACACGATGCCGCACTGGCACGGCGCACTGGAGCCTGCCAGAGACCGCAAGCCTGCCAGGTCCACCAGATCCACCACGCGGCCGGATCCGCTGATGAGCCGCAGTTCGCGCAGGTGTCGCAACACCCGCGACAGGGTTTCAGGCGCAATGCCCAACTGGGCGGCAATAGCCCGTTTACGCTGCTGCAGGTGTACGGCGCAGCCACCAGTTTCGCTGGCCTCTGCGTGGCTGAGCAGCCACTCGGCACAGCGTGATTCTGCGTCCTTGGCCAGGCGGCTCACGGTCAGATCGGTTTGCTGGCGGTGGGCTCTGGCAATGTCGAGCATCATGGCCTGTACGCCATTCGCGCAGGTTGTCAGGCAAGCCCGAAATTCGTTCAGCGGCATGCGGCGCAAATGGACCTCGGTTTGAGCGACTGCGTCCACTGCGCTTGGCTCATTGAGCACGGCCGCAGTGGCCTCCAACCAGCATGGCCCATCCACCACGCCCAGTTGGTGCTCGACAGTTGCACGTTCGGCACCCGTCCCCACCACACCCAGGGCCACCCGACCCTTGTCAACAAAGATCACCGAATCGTTTGCCACCGATCTTTGTAGCAACATGGTACCGGTCTGAACCGTCTCGGTTGGCAGTTTGGAAAGCGGGGTCTGAGCGTCGATCATGATCGGACTGTGCCGCGCGCCTGCACAGAGCATATTGAGCAAGATCAAACTTCGGTGCCGCCGCACTTGGGAAATACCCCAGACACCCCCCGGTTCGGTCTGTATTGCTGCGTCGAATCGTCGACCATCGCTTCGGGCTCATTTGCACATTCAACTATGCTGCGCCTATCCGGCGGTCCTTTTTTGTGGTGTGCGACGCCCGCGCATACCAGCACCCCTTATTTTCAACAGCCCGAACTCCATGTCTACACTGCTGATTCGTAACGCACGATGTGTCGCCACGCTGGACCCAGCCTTCGGCGACGGTGTCAACGCCCTGTCCGATGCGTCGGTTTTTATCCGCGATGGCCGGATTGCGGCCATTGGCCCCGGTGCAGACATGCCACCCGAAGCGCCTCATGCAGACGAGGTGATCGACGCCCACAAGCATCTGGTTACCCCGGGCCTGGTCAATACCCACCACCACATGTACCAAAGCCTGACCCGGGCCATTCCAGCCGTGCAGAATGCCGAGCTCTTCGGTTGGCTCAAAGGTCTGTACCCGATCTGGGCCGGCCTGACCCCCGAAATGGTGCAGGTCAGCACCCTGGTGGCGATGGCCGAGTTGCTGCTAAGTGGATGCACCACCAGCAGCGACCATCTCTACATCTACCCCAACGGCGTGCGGCTGGACGACAGCATTGAAGCGGCGCACCAGATCGGTATGCGGTTTGTAGCCACCCGCGGCAGCATGAGTGTGGGACAAAGCCAGGGCGGCCTGCCGCCCGACCGCGTGGTGGAACGCGAAGATGTGATCCTGAAGGACACCCAACGCCTGATCGAGCGCTACCACGATGCCTCATTGGGCTCCATGCTCAATGTGGCGGTGGCTCCGTGTTCACCGTTTAGTGTGAGCCGGGACCTGATGCGGGAATCTGCCTTGCTGGCGCGCAGCCTGGGCACGCGCCTGCACACCCACCTGGCGGAAAACGACCACGACCTGGCCTATTCGCGCGAGAAATTCAACTGCACACCGGCCGAGTACGCACAGGATCTGGGCTGGCTGGGCTCCGACGTCTGGCATGCCCATTGCGTAAAACTCGACGATGCTGGCATCCGGCTGTTTGCCGCCACCCGCACCGGTGTGGCGCATTGCCCGTGCAGCAATATGCGCCTGGCCAGCGGTATTGCACCGATCCGGCGCATGCGCGATGCCGGCGTGCCGGTCGGGCTGGGCGTGGATGGCTGCGCCAGCAACGACGCCGCCCACATGGTCAACGAGGCGCGCCAAGCCTTGCTGCTGGCCCGCGTAGGCCGTGCCATGCAGCCACCCGAGGTGCGCGATGGGCGGACTTTTTTTGGCTGTGACCTGGGCCCATCGGAAATGACGCCTGCCGATGCCTTGCACCTGGCCACACGCGGCGGCGCCGACGTGCTGGGCCGCAGCGATATCGGCCATCTGGCGGTGGGCATGTGTGCCGATCTGGCGCTTTTTGACCTGGACGCCCTGGGCTTTGCCGGGGGTGCGGTGCACGATCCGGTAGGTGCCCTGCTCCTGTGTGCCAGCCCACAAGCCGACTACACGGTGGTCAACGGCCGTGTGGTGGTGCGCCAAGGCCAACTTGCGACCGTGGAACTGGGGCCATTCGTTGAACGCCACAACACACTGGCTCTGGCGCTGGCGCAATCGTCACGATAGAGCCCGATTTCACCCCCCGCGAAGGTGCGATATGAGGCCTTCGGGTGCGAGGGTATCCAGGATCGCTCACAATGCCCGTGCCATATCGCATTGCGCCCCCCAGAACCACCATGACAGTTCGCAATCGGCTGGGAACCGACCCAATCTCCCAACGCCCACTGCAGGTGGCCTGGCTGGGTTACGGCGGCCTGTTGCCGTTTGTCGGCACCGCAGTGGCGCTTTTTCTGGACCCCCACCATGGCAGCGTGTGGCTACAGATGCTGCTGACCTATGGGGCGGTCATCCTGAGCTTTGTCGGGGCGCTGCACTGGGGCTTTGCGATGGTGCACCCGGGAGCAAGCGGGCCAGTGACAGGCAAGCTGTTCATCTGGAGTGTCGTGCCTTCGTTGCTGGGCTGGGTGGCATTGCTGTTGGAACCCACCGTTGGCGCCGCATTCTTGATCGCCGGGTTTTTGGGCCATTATGGGCAAGACCTGCGACTGACCCGCATCTTGCCACTGCCGTCCTGGTACTTGCCGCTGCGCCTGCAACTCACTACGGTGGCCTGTCTGTGCCTGGCGTCGGTCTATTTTTGGGGGTGAATCCGCCCCAACTCCGCGACCGCCCATGACCTACAGCGTGGTCTGGTTCAAACGCGACCTGCGACTGCATGACCATGTGGCCTTGGCCGCCGCTGCCGCGCACGGCCCGGTACTGTGCCTGTATGTGATCGAGCCCAGCCTGTGGGCGCAGCCAGACGCGGCGCGCCAGCACTATGAATTCATTCTGGAAAGCCTGCGTGAACTGGCTCGCGCGCTCAAGGTCCTGGGTGGTCGCATACATGTGCGAACCGGCGAAGTGCCTGCCGTGTTGGGCCAGTTGCACGCACAACAAGCCTTTGCCAGACTGGTGTCACACGAAGAAACCGGCAACGCCGTCACGTTTGAGCGCGACAAGGCCGTGGCCCGTTGGTGCCGCACCCACGGCGTAGGCTGGCAAGAGTTTCCTCAATTTGGCGTGGTACGTCGGCTGGCCAGCCGCAACCATTGGCAAAGCCATTGGACTGCCCACACTTCGGCGCCCCAGTTGGCCTATCCCGAGGCAGGGGCCGTGCAGTTTCAAGCATCACCTTGGGGCCCGCAGCCAGTGCCCGGCGCACGGGAACTGGGGATGGACGCGTTTGACCCGCCCCAACGCCAGCGCGGAGGGCGCAGCGTGGGGCTGGCGGTGCTGGACGACTTCTTGAACGACCGCTGCCGCAACTACCGGGGCGGCATTTCGTCGCCATTGTCTGCACCGAGTGCCTGTTCGCGCCTGTCGCCCTACCTGACTTTTGGCGCTGTGAGCCTGCGTGAAGTGGTAAAGGCCACCGACCTCAGATTGCTACAATTAAAAGAGCACTCTAACCAAGAATCTCGAGGGCTGGAGGCCTTTTTGAGCCGACTACATT
>CAZMXB010000220.1:2365-8493 GCA_964569855.1 uncultured Rhodoferax sp. | reverse complement strand
CCGCGCCCGGGCTTGATCAGACAGCTATTGCGGGTAGTGAACTGCTGTTTCTAGGGTAATTCGGGATCTTCGGCCCGCACAATGACCGACACCAGGGGTCGGTGTTCAAAGAAATTCTGGCGGCTGCCATCCCAGTCAAAGCGGCAAAAGGCTTCTGCCGCACGGTGGCCAGTGGACGCCCCCCGCAGCATGGCCAGGCCGCTGATCATCGCCGCATAGTCAAACTGCACCGACTGACTGGCATGACAGGCCATCGCCGCCAATTTGACGTCCAGTTCCAGCGCCTCGAAGTGGTTCACATTGGACAGGGGTGATGTCGTCTCATAAAACCACAACTGGCCGGACCAGTGCCCGGTCAGGAAATCCAGAACACCACGGGTCAGGCGGCGGTGGTCCGGATGGGTTTCACCCGGCGCAGGCAGCGCGATGTCGGTCGGCTTCCATTGCTGCACACACCGCCGGTACCGTTCCCCCATCCCATCATGCAAAGGCAAACTGCCATCGGGAAAGCGCCAAAACTCGAAACTGGTGACGCCCAGGCACGACAACCCGGCGGCACACTCTTGTTCGCGTACCGCTGCTTCGCCTCCCGCAGCCCCATCGGATACGACAACGACGTGGACCGCGAGACCTTCACGCACGAGGCGCCGCATCAAGCCGGCGCACCCCAAAATTTCGTCGTCCGGGTGCGGCGCAAAAACCAGCAGTCGGGTCATGCGGCTTGGGGTTCAGTCAACCAGTGGCACCAGACGTCGCAGGCGCTCGCGTGGCTGGCCGGTGTCCCATTGGTGGCGAAACAGGGTGTAGCGGCAAAGATCGGAGCGACTGCCATCGTCCCGAACGATTTCGTCAACCAGCACTGCTTCCAGATTCGCACCCAATGCCTCCAGCAACTTGCGCGCGGCCTGGTTACCCGGCTGGACATAAAAAAGGAGCTTGTAAAGGGGTGTTTGCCCAAACAGAAACTGCAGGGACCAGTGCAAGGCTTCCACCGCCGCGCGCGAACCCGGATGGGCAAAAAAAGCAGCCGACAGCTCGGCCTTCATGTTGATGCCGTCAATCGACGTCAGCGCGATGAATCCGATCGGTGTTTGGGTGGACTTCTGCAAGACCAGCACCTCCAGCTCGGCCGGCGGATTCAATTCGGCCAGCCACTGCTGGCGCCGCACAACACCTTCGATGTCCAGTGTCTGGCCGCGCAACCACGGACGGTATTGCGCAAGAACCGATTTGACAGCCGCGCTGGGGTAAAGCGCCCTCAAGTCACTTTCGGTGACCGCCCGGATCCAGCAATACTGGCCGGAATAGAGCGGGCTTTCGGACGACTGGGTCATCCCGCGTCAGTAGGGGCCGCCGTAAGTTGAGCAACTGGCTACTGACACAACATCCACTTCAGACATGCGCGCCAGATTCCAGTTGATGCCGGTACCGCTGATGGCGTTCTCACCAAAAACAATGGTCTGCATGTAGAACTTGCTGCCGACCGTGTTATCCGGACCGGTTTTGGTGATTTTTGTCAAATCCAGCGGAACGGACATGGCGACCGTTGCCCCATCGGGGGCCGATACCGCGCCTAAAGCCTGGGTTTTCTGATTCTCGGAGCCGATTTTGATGCGTTTGTCAAAACTTTCCAGTCCGCCCAGCGTGGTGGCCGCAATCAGGTAGACAAAGTCCTTGTTCTTCAGTCCCGTGATGACCACCGACATATTGTTCACTGCACTGGCACCCGTGCACAGCGTGACGGCGCCGCTATAAACATCACCGCCCAGGGCGTCCAGCACCACCTTGTCTGCGACCGGCACTTCAATCTGGCTAACCTGCGTGTTCAGGACGTCGGTAAACGACGGGGTGTAGGCCTGTGCCGGCGGGATAAAGAACGGTAGCGAAGCCGCCTTACCCGTTAGCAACAAGGTGGAAAATTTCTTTTTCATGGCAAGGACCCTCACGGTGGTTGAAGTTAATTTCGATGCGCGGCACGCAATTAACCACTTTTTAAAAGGGCGTTCCACATCACGAAGAGGGCAGTATGTGCAAACTGGATTGCAGTGTCAATTCTTTCGATCGCGAAAACAGGGCGCCGATACGCGCCGGGTCTTCGCATGGGTGGTGGTGGCAGTCGCCCGCAGGGCTGCTCATTGATAATCCGCCCATGCCACACCACGCCCATCCTGTTCACTCTCACGCCTCACCCGCTCCGTTCACCCGGCTGTCAGAACTGTTGCTACAACGGCAATGGCGCCTGGCTACCGCAGAAAGCTGCACGGGCGGCCTGATCGCCGCTGGCTGCACCGACCTGGCGGGCTCCAGCACCTGGTTTGAACGGGGATTTGTCACCTATTCCAATGACGCAAAGGTCGAACTGCTGGGGGTTGAAGAGCGGCTGTTGCGCCGCGCGGGTGCCGTGTGCAAGGGTGTTGCGCAGGCCATGGCAACCGGCGCACTGGCCCACTCCCATGCACAAGTGGCAGTCGCCGTGACGGGTGTGGCCGGACCCACGGGCGGAAGCCCTGCCAAGCCGGTCGGGACCGTTTGGTTTGGGTTTGCCCTGCCTCACACCATCGTGACCGAAAAATGCCATTTTGAAGGGGACCGCGCGGCAGTGCGGACGGCAACCGTTCACCATGCAGTCACCCGTCTGGTAGCGCTTATTGAGACGAACTCTGCTTAGACTCGGGGCCCAACGCACCGTCGCGGTGCGTGCCCGCGAGCGAGGCGTCAGTTCAGCACAAACGAGTCCATGGCCAGCATGCCGTACATCACTTCGCGGCTCAGGTAAGTCGGTCGCGCATCGCCTCCCGCTGCACCCAAAGCAAAAAACAGCGGCAGGAAGTGGTCATCGCTGGGGTGTGCCCGCAGGGCATGGGGCGCCAGTTCGCGGTACTGCAACAACGCGGCAGTGTCGCCCTGCAGGACCATGGCCTCGATCCAGCGGCTGAATTCGGTGACATAGGCCGCCACCGCTTGTGCCCCACCACGGAACTCCCCCAAGTTGTGGGTCATGCTTCCGGAACCCACCAGCAATACACCGCTTTGGCGCAGCCCTTGCAGCGCGACCCCCATGGCATAGACCTCGGCGGGACCCCAACCCATCGGCAAGGCCACTTGAACCACGGGAACACTGGCGTCTGGAAACAAATGCATTAGCGGAACCCAGGCACCGTGGTCCAGCGGGCGCTGGTCGTCCGCCATCGCATCAATGCCAGCGACTTGAAGCAGACCGAGCACTTCTTTTGCCAACATCGGGCTACCCGGTGCCGGATACTGCAGTGCGTACAGGGCCGCTGGAAAACCGCCAAAGTCATGCCAGGTTTGTGGTTGCGCCGTGCTCATCACGGCCGGTGTGCGCGACATCCAGTGTGGCGACAGAATCACGATGCCACGCAGTGCGGGTTCAGCCGGCAACGACTGTGCCCAGGACCGGAGGGCCGGACCGGTCTGGCCAGGCTCCAGCGCGAACAGTGGCGCGCCGTGGGAAACGAACAAGACGGGCAATGTCAGTGGTGTCATGAAGTGGCCTGTTGCATGCCGGCCAGCCCGGCAATGGCCAAGGCATAACCATTCACGCCGAACCCGGCCATGACCGATTTGGCGGCCGGCGAAATATAGGAGTGGTGGCGAAACGCCTCGCGTGCATGCACATTGCTGATGTGCAACTCAATCAGGGTGATGCCCGTACCTTTGATGGCGTCATGCAAGGCCACGCTGGTGTGGGTGTAGGCGCCGGCGTTGAGAATCACCCCGGCCAGGGTGCCAGCCGTATGTAAATGCCCGGCTTCGTGTAACCAGTCGACCAGGGTACCCTCCGAGTTGGTCTGGCGAAAATCAAGCGAAAACCCATTGGCCAGGCAGGCACGTTCACACAGAGCCTGCACATCGTCGAGTGTTTGGGAGCCATAGACCTGCGGCTCGCGTGTACCCAGCAGATTGAGATTGGGGCCATTCAGGACAAAAACGGTTTTCATATTCAAGGACTTTCAAAAAGCGGATGCCATACGCTATTATTTTGATAGCTTCTTACGCTTATTTCACGAGGGCTAGCGTTGCATTTCATTCAAAGTCTTGTGGCTAGGCCTGCGCTGCAATCGGTGTCAAGGTCGGCACCACATCCCCACACTGGGCGCGGTGGCGCAGGGCATGCTCCATCACCACCAGGGCCAGCATGGCCTCGGCAATCGGCGTGGCGCGGATGCCCACGCAGGGATCGTGGCGGCCCTTGGTAATCACCTGGGTGGCGTTGCCCTGCACATCAATCGAGTCGCGCGGTGTGATGATCGAACTGGTGGGCTTGATGGCAATGCTTACCTCCAGGTCCTGGCCGGTGCTGATTCCACCCAGCACGCCACCGGCGTTGTTGGTCACAAATCCATCGGGGGTTAGAGAGTCGCCATGGGTGGTGCCGCGTTGTGCCACGCTGGCAAAGCCCGCGCCAATCTCCACGCCCTTGACGGCGTTGATGCCCATCATGGCATAGGCAATGTCAGAGTCCATTTTGTCAAACAAGGGCTCGCCCAGACCTACCGGCACACGGGTGGCGCTGACGCGGATGCGGGCACCGCAGGAGTCGCCGGCCTTGCGCAGTGCGTCCATGTAATCTTCCAGGGCCTGAACATCGGCCACCGGAGCAAAAAAGGCGTTGTGGGGCACGTGGTCCCAGGATTCAAACGCAATGGGCATTTCGCCAATCTGTGTCATGCAGCCGCGAAACGTGGTCCCATATTTCTCAAACAACCACTTCTTGGCCACCGCACCGGCCGCCACCATGGGCGCGGTCAGGCGCGCGCTGGAGCGGCCACCGCCCCGCGGGTCGCGGATGCCATATTTCTGAAAATAGGCGTAATCGGCGTGGCCGGGACGGAAGGTTTCGAGAATATTGCCGTAGTCCTTGCTGCGCTGGTCGGTGTTGTGGATCAGCAGTGCAATCGGTGTGCCGGTGGTTTTTCCCTGGTACACACCACTGAGGATTTGCACGGCGTCGGGCTCGTTGCGCTGGGTCACAAAGCGGCTGGTGCCGGGGCGGCGGCGGTCCAGGTCCCCCTGGATGTCGGCCTCGCCGAGGTCCATGCCCGGGGGGCAGCCGTCAATCACACAGCCAATGGCCGGGCCGTGGGACTCACCAAAGTTGGTGACTGCGAATAGGGTTCCAAAGGTGTTTCCGCTCATAGGCGTTGATTATCCCAGAGCGAAGAGGTAGGTTCAGTTTACGTGCTGCACCTCGCGTCAGGCGGATGGCGTGACTCGCGTTCTCGGGATATCGCGCGGTGGTGGCATCCAGCCCCATATTGCTGCACAGCCCACTGACCGAGGTCGCAAAGGCGGAGCCGCCGAGTCACCGATAAGTCTGTTCCTGGCATCGACAAGCGCAAAGCCCAGAAGTTAAACTGGGCAGCTCATGCAGTTGAAACTGGAAGAGGGCTCATGAAACGCATCAATTACTTCATTGGATTGCTGATGCTCAGCACCGTCGGCATTGCGACGGGTGCCGCAGGAGCACAGCCATCGGTGCATGCATCGCGCAGTGCAAGTTACGGTTCGTCGTACGCCATTGACACCCGCGGTGACTTGTGGGCCTGGGGAAGCGACTCAAAGAGCGAGTTGGGCGTTGGAAGGATTGCCTCCCGCGATGCGCCTGTGCAAGTCGAGAATATGTCCAATGCCGTTGCGATCGCTGCGGGTAGCATGAACAATTTTGTCATCCGCAGCGATACCAGCTTGTGGGCCTGGGGTGCCAACTCCTGGGGTCAGCTCGGTGACGGAACAAGCGCAGACCGTACCACTCCCGTCTTGATAGGCACAGATTTCAAGGCAGTCAGTTCGAGCTCAACCCATACGCTGGCCCTCAAGACGGACGGAAGTCTGTGGGCATGGGGGGCAAATTTTTATGGTGAGATTGGCGATGGCAGCGTGGCCCGTCGACTCAACCCTGTCAGGATTGGCGATGGTTATGCGTCCATTGCAGCGGGAAATGGTGCAAGTTTCGCCATAAAGGTCGATGGAACCCTGTGGGCATGGGGAAACAACAAGCACGGCTGCGTTGGTGACGGGACGCGCGTTTCCCGAAGTGTGCCCACCAAAATCGGGTCGAACTATGCCTCAGTTGGTACTTCCCAAAACTTCCGCTGCGTTGCTGT
>CAZMXB010000220.1:471-2265 GCA_964569855.1 uncultured Rhodoferax sp. | reverse complement strand
TAAGGCAGTCGCAGCGGGATTCCTGCACTCGTTGGCGCTCAAGGACGATGGCAGCGTCTGGACTTGGGGCAATAACCAGAACGGTCAACTTGGCGTAGATCAACCGTTGTTCCGCAGCATCCCAACCTACGTCGGCGCGGGCTACCAATCGATTTCTACAGGCATGAATTTGCTCAACGGAACCGATGTTTATGCGGTCAAGGTGGATGGTTCGCTGTGGCGGTGGGGTGCAGCAGGAGGCAATGGTGCGCCGGAACAAATTGGAACCGGCTATGCGTCCGTGGCCACCAGTGGCTCTCACGTGGTTGCATTGAAGACAGACGGCGGTATCTGGACGTGGGGCTTTAACCTGTACGGCCAGCTTGGCGATGGCACGACTACGGACAGGACGTTGTCTAACCCCTATTTTGTGGGCGGCGGATTCCGTGCGATTGCGGCCGCGGGTTCCGCAAGCATTGCACTGCGAACCGATGGCACCGTGTGGTCTTGGGGTGTCAACCATTCGGGTGAATTGGGCCGGGTCAGTTCTGACATCTGCGCTGCCCTCGCCTGTTCAAAAGTGCCGGGACAAGTGGCTGGGCTGGCAGGAGTCAAAGAGCTCTCGGCTGCACAATCGCATGCGCTGGCACTGACGTTTGACGGCGTGCTCTGGTCATGGGGCAGCAACGAAAGTGGGCAGCTAGGCAATGGCAATTCGACAAACAGCAGCGCGCCCGTCCTGGTTGGCAGTGGATTCAGTCAAATGTCGGCAGGCTCACCCATCGTCAACAAAGGGGCGAGTTATGCCGTCAAGTCCGACACCACTTTGTGGCGCTGGGGAGCCAGCCGCTGGGAAGCCAGCGCATCAACACCCGTTCAAATTGGCACGGGGTTTTCGTCTGTGGCGGTCGGTGGTTCTCATCTGATGGCGCTAAAGCCTGATGGAACGGTTTGGAGTTGGGGCAGCAACCGCTATGGGCAACTCGGTGACGGTACTTTTGGGGAACAGACAACGCCACAACTGGTTGTCGATGCCAATTTGAGCGATTTTCTCGACCTCGATCCTGGCGTCCCCAATACGATCCCCGCCGCATCGATACCACCATTCCTGGTGAAAGCCTCGTTGAATGGGCCGCTGACATCAAGTTCCTTGGGCGCGGACATTCGCGGCATTTTCCAGCCCTTGGCCAGTACGCGCGCAGTTCCCCATGGCGTAAGTTACAAGTTGTATGTTGTTGCGGCGGTCGGCACGGGGTCAAGCTTTGCGTTTTTTCAGCTGGCTTCAAACAATTTGTGGGGTAGCTTGACATCACCTCTGGCTGAATACCTTACTGGCCTGGCATTGGATACAAAAACTGATTCAATCTTGATAAGAATATTTGAAAACGTAGACCTGTCCGGAATTATTGGTTCTCAAATTTTTGTCGGATATGGACTGGATTCCGATGAAATGATGCGGGCCGGTCGCTTCAGGAAGGTCATGACTGTGGCGCAGTGATCGGCCTGGTGAGGCCACCATGAAGGCTGGCACAGCCTGTCGCCTGAACTCCGCCGGTAAAAGCCCGGCCGCCTGCTTGATGGGCCGCTCGGAGCGGTGCGCGCCCCCGACCGCGTTAACAAAACGGTGCTAGCCTACCCGACATGCTCGCCTGTTGACTTGGGCCAGGGAATCGATAGCCGGTCCGCCAGCCCAGACACGATGCGGGCTACCGGCGGCAAGCAGTTCAGGCTTTCGCAGCGTCGCCGTCACCCTCGGGCCAGTCGCGGATATAGGCCTTGAGCATCTTGTTCTCGAAATTCTGACTGTCGACCACG
>CAZMXB010000220.1:0-461 GCA_964569855.1 uncultured Rhodoferax sp. | reverse complement strand
CACGGCCTTGGCCACGTCATAGAAGCTGATCACGCCCATCAGCATGCGGCGGTCCATCACGGGCATGTAGCGGGCGTGGCGGTCCAGCATCATGCGGCGCACTTCGTCCATGTCAGTTTCCATGGTGCAGGTCAACGGGTGGTCGTCCATGGCGCTGCGCACCAGGGTTTTGCCAATGGAGCCGCCATTCTTGACCAGCGTCTTGATCACCTCGCGAAAGGTCAACATACCGACCAGATCGCCATGTTCCATGACCACCAGCGAGCCGATGTCTTTCTCGCTCATCAGGTCCAGCGCACGGGACAGGGGTTCGTCGGGTGAGGCGGTGTAAAGCGTGTTGCCCTTGACGCGCAGAATGTCGCTGACTTTCATGGTATTTCCCGTTGGCACATGAATAAAGAATTTCGCCCAAATATAGCCCACAATTGGTGCCTGACACCACATACTGCCGCACGGAGAAC
>CAZMXB010000219.1:592-8513 GCA_964569855.1 uncultured Rhodoferax sp. | reverse complement strand
CCTTGGGTCGCAAACAGGTTGCAAATGGCATCGCCCAACGCAGCCTGGCGACCATGGCCCACATGCAGCGGGCCGGTGGGGTTTGCGGACACAAATTCGACCAGCACGCGCTGCCCGTTGTTGGCCTGGTACCCAAACTGGGCGCCTTGGCCCAATACCTCGCGCACGATTTCCTGCTTGCTCTCGGGCTTGAGGCGGATGTTAATGAAGCCGGGGCCAGCAATTTCTATGGCGTCCACCCAGCGCTGGAATGCGGGTTGGCTCAGCAATTCAGCTTTCAGGTTTTCGGCCAATTGGCGGGGGTTGAGCTTGAGCGGCTTGGCCAGTTGCATAGCGGCCGTGGTCGCAAGGTCCCCATGGGCGGCGACCTTGGGTGACTCAAATGCCGCCTTGGCACCGCTCCCGGGGGACAGTTGTTCGAGGGACGCGGCCAGCGCATCCAGAAGTTCATTTTTTACAGACAGCATATGCAGATTTTACGGGGCGCCACAGGGAGTCATCCGCATTGCCGTTGTTCACGTTATATGTTTGAATCCAATGGTGGATTTCTTTCCGCAACGGCGGCAATGCCTGTCACTTAACTTTTAGGACAATCATGAAAAAACTTCTTCCCCTGCTGGCTTTGGGTCTTTCCCTGTCGTTAGGTGCCGCACATGCGGCCGACGCACCGACCGCGCAACAGTCCAAAATGGGCACCTGCAACAGTGAAGCGTCTGGCAAGAAGGGCGATGAACGCAAAGCCTTCATGAAACAATGCCTGAGTGCCAAGGCCGATGCCAAAAAAGCCCAACAGGAAAAGATGAAAACATGTAACGTGGATGCCAAGGGCAAGAAAGGCGACGAGCGCAAGAAATTCATGAGCGAGTGCCTGAAGAAATAGGCCTTCCCTCACGATAGAACCGGCGCCATTGCAGCGCGTGCATCCTGGGCCCGACAGCTACCTATGCTGGCCGGGCTCTTTTTATGGCCGTATGCCCGGCGCCTCAACGCATCAGGCCGAGGGCTATGCCCGCAAACAACGCCGCGCCCACCCAATGGTTGAGACGAAAGGCCTTGAAGCAACCGTCGCGCGAGCGGCCACGTATCAAGCGATAGTGCCACACCACCTGCACCGACGCGCAAGCCTCGCCCAGCCACCAGGCCCAAGGCTGAACCTGGGGTGCAACCACCCAGGACCAGATCAGCAAGTACAGAACATAAAAACCCATGACCGCAGGAACGTCCCAATGTCCCAGCGTGATGGCGGAGGTCTTCATACCGATACTCAGATCGTCATCCCGGTCCACCATGGCGTACTCGGTGTCATAGGCCAGGACCCAGAACAGATTGCCAATCATTAGCACCCACGCCTGCGGCGGGATGCTGCCCTGCACGGCGCAATACGCCATGGGAATACCAAAGCTGAACGCCACACCCAGCACCGCCTGCGGCATGGAGACAAACCGCTTGGCATAGGGGTAGACCAGTGCCACGGCCAGCGCGGCAAATGACCACAAGACAGTTGCCGTGTTGGTCGTCAACACCAATGCAAAAGCCAGCAACGCCAGCACTGCGCCCAACGCCAAGGCCTCGCGCACGGACACTGCGCCGCTGGTGACCGGTCGCAGCGCAGTCCGCTTGACGTGTTTGTCAAATTCCCGGTCCGCCACGTCGTTGATACAACAGCCCGCACTGCGCATCAGGATGGTGCCCAGCGTAAACACGGTCACCAAATGCCAGCCGGGAAAACCACCTGCGGCCAGCCACAGCGCGCTCAAGGTGGGCCACAACAACAGCAACCAGCCAGCGGGGCGATCCCAGCGGATGAGCTGCAAATACAGGGCCAGGCTTTGGCGCAACATCGCTTGCGTCACAAACATCGTCTCTCAATCACGACAAACGAACCACGCCGGGCAGCTCGCAGGCATAGATGGCATTGCGCAACGCAGCAATGGCTTCATACCGCGTAAAACTGCGTCGCCACACCAGCACCACCCGGCGCGATGGAGGCTCGGCCCCGGGACCATCCTGCACTGGCAAGTACTTGACCAGCGAATCGGCGTGGCGCCTGGTTTTTGACACCAATGCCCCGGCCGGCACACTCAAGCGCGGCACCAGGGTGATGCCCATGCCGGCGGCCACCATATGTTTGATGGTTTCCAGGGATGAGCCCTCAAAGCTTTTGCGAATACCTTCGGTGTCGCTGGAAAAACGTGCGAATTCAGGGCAGACCTCCAGCACATGGTCCCGAAAACAATGCCCATTTCCCAACAGCAGCATGGTTTCCTTCTTTAACAACTCGGTGCTGACACTGGACTGCGAGGCCAGCGGATGCTGCATGGGTACGGCCGCCAAAAAGGGCTCGTCATACAAAGCGGCCGACGCCAGGCCGGTGTCGGGAAAAGGCTCGGCCAGGATGGCGCAGTCAATTTCGCCGGTGCGTAACATCTCCATCAGCTTGACGGTAAAGTTCTCCTGCAGCACCAGCGGCATCTGGGGCGTGCGATTGATGACCTGGCGCACCAGGTCCGGTAACAGATACGGCGCAATGGTGTAGATCACCCCCAGCCTGAGGGGGCCCGCTAGCGGGTCCTTGCCACGTTTTGCGATGTCTTTGATATTGGCAGCCTGCTCCAGCACACTCTGCGCCTGGCGCACGATCTCCTCGCCCAGGGGCGTCACGGTCACCTCGTTGGCACTTCGCTCAAAAAGCTTGACGTCAAGTTCTTCCTCGAGCTTCTTGACGGCCACCGACAGCGTGGGTTGTGACACGTAACAGGCCTCGGCCGCCCGTCCAAAATGCCGCTCGCGGGCAACCGCGACAATGTACTTCAGCTCGGTCAGTGTCATTGCAATCCTCTCAGGAAATCCGGCGCTCTGGCGCGGGGGCTGAACAGCGGGGTTCCGCAAGAATATCCGTCATATCCGTAATCCTCAGGCCTTTAGAAATTCCGATTTGCCCCCCAGCCAGCGCGCAACATGTTTGGCTGCCAGCGCTGGGTGGCGGTCCAACAGCATAGGGGCTTCCCGCCTCGCCCACTCCAGCAACGCGGTATCGTGGTTGAGATCGGCAAACCGCAGCATGGCATCGCCCGATTGTCGCGCCCCCAGAAACTCGCCGGGGCCCCGTATGTCCAGATCGCGCCGCGCAATTTCAAATCCGTCATTGGTTTCGGACATGGCCCTGAGCCGCGCCCGCGCCGATTCGCTCAGCCGCGCTGCGTCGCCGGTCGAGTACAGCAGCACGCAGGCCGACGCCGCCGCGCCGCGCCCGACCCGCCCCCGCAATTGGTGCAACTGGCTCAGACCAAAGCGCTCGGCATGTTCAATGACCATCAAGGATGCATTGGGAACATCCACACCAACCTCGATCACCGTGGTGCTCACCAGCACCGCCATGTGGCCCTCCTTGAACGCCGCCATGACGGTCTTCTTTTCATCCGCTGGCATGCGGGAATGCAATAGTCCCACTTGGGCCAACTCGCCGCTGGGGCGCCGTTCATGCTGCAGCGCAGCGCTCAGGTCGCTGTGGGTTTGCGTGGCATTGCTCAGGTCCAGCATTTCGCTGTCCTCGATCAAGGGGCAGACCCAATACACCTGGCGTCCCATTGCAATCTGGGACCGAATGCGCTCCACCACCTCGTCGCGCCGCGCTTCGTTGACCAGCTTGGTGATGATGGGTGTGCGTCCGGGCGGCAACTCGTCAATGGTCGACACATCAAGGTCGGCGTAATAACTCATGGCCAGGGTGCGCGGAATCGGGGTCGCCGTCATCATCAGCATGTGCGGCTCCATGCCGTCGTGCGTGAGCTTGTTGCGCAAAGCCAGGCGCTGGGCCACGCCAAAGCGGTGCTGCTCGTCGATCACCGCCAAGGCCAGATTCTTGAACTGCACTTTTTCCTGGATCACCGCATGGGTGCCCACCACCAGTTGCGCCTCTCCGCTCTCCACCATGGCCAGTGCTTCGCGGCGTTCTTTCGCCTTCTGGTTGCCGGTTAGCCAGGCGGTCATGATGCCTAGCGGTTCCAGCCAGCCAATCAGTTTGCGGAAATGTTGCTCGGCCAGAATTTCGGTGGGCGCCATCAGCGCACACTGCCATCCCGCGTCGATGCAAATCGTCGCAGCCAACGCGGCCACCACTGTTTTGCCCGAACCAACGTCGCCCTGCAACAGCCGGTGCATGGGCACCGGACGTGCCAGATCACTGGCAATCTCCGCACAGACCCGGTGCTGGGCGGCGGTGAGTTTGAAGGGCAGCGTGGCAACCAGTTCGCTGTACAGCGGCAGCAGTACCGGCTGCTCGGGCTCATTGGGCGGACTGAAGACCTCGGGCTCCACCATGGCCAGCACAGGTGCGCGCAGCATGGCACGCTCGCGGCGCGATTGCAGTTGGGAGATTTGCTGCGCCAGCAACTCTTCGGCCTTCAGCCGCTGCCAGGCCGGGTGGCTGTGGTCCTG
The DNA here is from genome assembly GCA_964569855.1 of uncultured Rhodoferax sp. Lineage (GTDB taxonomy): Bacteria > Pseudomonadota > Gammaproteobacteria > Burkholderiales > Burkholderiaceae_C > Allorhodoferax. Next base: position 4,076 of record CAZMXB010000219.1, on the reverse strand, counting down.
AAGCGTCTCCAACGATACATCAGGTGTGGGATGGTGCAGAAACGATAGCGCCTGTCGTAATGTCCACAGGGGCTGGTGACCGGTATGCTTGTTGAGTGCATCCAGATCACCGGGTGCAAAGGTGTCTGACAGGTCGGAGCGCGCCAGCCCGGCCAACACCTCCTTGCGCAACACGTGCTGGGAAAGCCCCGCAACCGTCGGGTAGATGGGCGTCAGGGCCGTTGGCAAATCGCCACCTGCGCTACGAAACGCCGGGTGCAGCATGGTCCGGCCCAAAAAGCCGCCCTTGACTTCGCCCCGCGCCCGGATGTGATTGCCCACCGCCAGGGCTTTTTGCTGCGACGGGTAGAAGCTGAAGAAACGCAGGGTGCAGGTGTCGCTGCCGTCGTGGACGGTCACGATCAACTGGCGCCGGGGCCGAAAACTGACCTCGCAGTCTGTGACCCTGGCTTCGATCTGTACGGTGTCACCCTCGCGTGCATCGCGCAACTTGGTGATCCGGGTTTCATCTTCATAACGCAGCGGCAGGTGCAACGCCAGGTCGATATCGCGCTTGAGGCCGAGCTTTTCCAGTGCCTTTTGGGTGGCGGTTTTGGGATTGGGCGCGCTGGCTTTGCTACCGGGTTTGGTTGGGGCTAAGGTGGCGGTGCTGTGCGGCATGGGACAATTCTGCCCGTTCTTTTAATCTTGGCACGGGTTTGTTCAACCCTCAAGCACCCATGACCCCAGCTTCACCTGACCAAACAGTAGTCAACACCGTCACCACCACCCACACGCTGAGCGACTTTGATTTCTTCTTACCCGAGACGCTGATTGCCCAGCACCCCGCTGCCACCCGCACGGGCTCACGCCTGCTGGACGGCACCACCCAGCCCCCCGTGGACCGCATTTTCAAAGACCTGCCTGGTCTGCTACGCGACGGTGACTTGCTCGTCTTCAACGACACCAAGGTCGTCAAAGCCCGGCTGTTTGGTGAAAAAGCGACCGGCGGCAAAGTGGAACTGCTGGTGGAGCGCGTACTGGGCGGCAATCAGGTGGCAGCCCATATGCGGGTCAGCAAAAAGCCCGAGGTCGGTGCCACGCTGAAACTGGTTTGCGCCCCGGGCACTGAAGACGGCCTGAGCGCCACGATGCTGGGCCGCTGGCCGGATGCCGACGGCCCACTGTTCCGCTTTGTGCTGTCCAACGACGCGGGTGAGACTCCCTACACGTTGATGGAGCGCCACGGCCACGTGCCACTGCCGCCCTACATCACCCACACCGACTCGGCCGAGGACGCCCGGCGCTACCAGACCGTGTTCGCCAAAAACCCCGGTGCTGTAGCCGCGCCGACTGCCGCGCTGCATTTTGACCAGGCCTTGCTGGATCAACTCGCGGCCATGGGCTTGCACCAGGCGCATGTAACGCTGCATGTCGGCGCTGGAACTTTCCAGCCGGTCAAGACCGAGAACCTGTCCGAACACCAGATGCACAGCGAGTGGTACGACGTGCCAGCCGCCACACAGCAGGCCATCACTGACTGCCGGGCCCGCGGGGGCCGCATTGTGGCTGTGGGCACGACGACCGTGCGCACACTGGAATCCTGGGCGCACAGCGGCGTGGCCCGTGGCGACACGCGCATCTTCATCACGCCGGGGTTTGACTTCAAGCTGATCGACCTGCTGGTCACCAACTTCCACTTGCCCAAGTCCAGCCTGATGATGCTGGTCAGTGCCTTTGCGGGGTACGTGCACACCATGGCGTTGTACCAAACGGCCATTGAACGAGAGTACCGTTTCTTCAGCTATGGTGATGCGATGCTGTTATCACGCGGCCTCGTCGTCTGAACAGCGGCATAGCGCGCTAAACTGACGATTAGTTTGGGAGTTCTGGAGATGAATACCAAAGAGGCAGCGCCAACTCTGGTGAGCCCGCGCGCTCCCGCGACCGATCTGACCCAGCGCCTGCGCGACATCCATGCAATGATCCGCTCGCGCTATGACTTCGTGGACCGGGTAGCCATCGCCCTGTACGAACCATCCACTGACCAATTGAAGACCTTTGTCAGCAGTAACACCGACGAAGTTCTTCTCAGGCGCTATGAGGTGTCCCTTTCCAGTGTGCCATCGCTCGGCGCCCTGGCGCGATCCCGCCAAAGCCGTGTGGTGGGGGATCTTGTGGAATCGTTTCACGCGCAATCCAAACACACTTCCTGGCTCATCGAGCAGGGCTACCGCGCCAGCTACACCACTCCTATTTTTCAGCGGAAGGAACTGGCTGCCTTTCTCTTTTATGACTCGAAATCACCCGGTGTATTCGTGCCCGAAGTCGCGTACTTTCTGGACACCTTTTCGGACCTGATATCCCAACTGTTCCTGTTGCAGCGCCGCGTTGTGCACGGCATGGTCGGAACGATCCAGGTGGCCGTGGGACTGGCACGCATCCGCGACCTGGAAACCGGGCAGCATCTTGAGCGCATGGCGCATCACTCACGGTTGATGGGGCAATTGCTGGCCGAGAAATACGGTTTGAGTGACGAGTTCATCGAATACCTGCTTCTGTTTGCCCCATTGCATGACATCGGAAAGGTTGGCATTCCTGACTCGGTACTGGGCAAACCCGGAAAGCTCGATGACGACCAGTGGCTCATCATGGAACGTCACGTGGAGATTGGTGAGAAGATCATCGAGACGATCAGTCACGAGTTGGACATGCACGACGATCTGGCCAATCGTGTCATGCATAACATCGTAGCGACCCACCACGAGCGCGGCGACGGCTCGGGGTACCCGCGCGGGCTCAAAATGGCGGATATCCCGCTTGAGGGTCGGATCGTCGCGGTGGCCGACGTGTACGACGCGCTTACCAACCGCCGACCCTACAAGGAGCCGTGGAGCGAAAGCGCTGTGCAACGGGAAATGCGCCGCGAGGCCGCCAAAGGCCGCCTGGACCATGACTGCGTCGAAGCCTTGCTGGGCGCGCACGAGGCGCGCCAACTCATCAGCCAGAGGTTTGCCGACACTGTCCAATAAGGGCGCGCAATGGCACCCCCGTAGAATGCCGGACCCTACGGAACTCCACATGCTGCAATTCGACCTCCTGAAAATCGACCCCATTAGCCACGCGCGCCGCGGCACGCTGACGCTGAACCACGGCATGGTGCAAACCCCCATCTTCATGCCGGTTGGCACCTATGGCACGGTCAAGGGCGTCATGCCGCGCAGCTTGGAAGAAATGGGCGCGCAGATCATTCTGGGCAACACCTTCCACCTGTGGATGCGCCCGGGGCTGGACGTGATGGCCAGCTTTGGCGGCCTGCATGCGTTTGAGAAATGGAGCAAGCCTATCCTGACCGACTCTGGCGGCTTCCAGGTCTGGAGCCTGGGCGAGATGCGCAAGATCAGCGAGGAAGGCGTGCGCTTCGCCTCGCCGGTCAACGGCGACAGGCTGATGCTGACGCCCGAGGAATCGATGCGGATCCAGCGCGCGCTCGACTCCGACATCG
>CAZMXB010000219.1:0-582 GCA_964569855.1 uncultured Rhodoferax sp. | reverse complement strand
AAATCAGCATGCAGATCCAGACCGTGCTTAACAGCGACATCGTGATGCAGTTCGACGAATGCACACCGTACGACACCAAAGGCCACATCACGACTGAGCGCGAAGCCCGCACCTCCATGGAACTGAGCCTGCGCTGGGCCAAGCGCTGCCAGGCCGAATTCACAAAACTGGAAAACCCCAACGCGCTGTTCGGCATCGTGCAGGGCGGCATGTTCGAGCCCCTGCGCCAGGAGTCGCTGGACGCGCTGGTGGAGATGAATTTCCCCGGCTACGCGGTGGGCGGCGTGAGCGTGGGCGAACCCAAGGAAGAGATGCTGCGCATCATGGCGCACACCCCGCACCGACTGCCGGCCCACAAGCCGCGCTACCTGATGGGCGTGGGCACGCCGGAAGACCTGGTGGAAGGCGTGGCCCAGGGGGTCGACATGTTCGATTGCGTGATGCCCACCCGCAACGCGCGCAACGGCCACCTGTTCACCCGCTTCGGCGACCTGAAGCTGCGCAACGCCCGCCACCGCACCGACGAGCGGCCGCTGGACGAAACCTGCACCTGCTACGCCTGCAAGGGCACGACGGCGCTGG
>CAZMXB010000218.1:0-8520 GCA_964569855.1 uncultured Rhodoferax sp. | reverse complement strand
CTTTCGCAACATAACCGTCTGTTGTGCCAAAGGAGTTGGATGGGCGACGGTGGCGATAAACTCATTTGGTATCACCTGAGAGGCCGTTGCCTTGGCATAGCGTGCCGTCTCGGTGTTGTAGTTCCCCGCGACTGCATCGCGGCACAAGTCACCAAGTACTGCACCTGCTTCTACCGAAGCGAGCTGGTCTTTATCGCCGAGCAGTATCAATTTGGCGCCTGGTGGCAGCGCCTGCAGCAATGCGGACATCATCTCCAGGTGGATCATGGAGGCCTCATCCACGATCAGAATATCGACATCCAGCAGATTGGTGGCATTGAACCGGAACTCTCGCGTATCGACCCGGGCGCCGAGCAGAGAGTGCAAAGTTCTTGCAGCGCCCATGCGCTGCGTCAGTGACCCCAAATCCAGATCATCCCCCAGGCGCGCACTCAGCTCCTGAAGAGAAAAGTCAATGGATTGCCGCAACCGTGCCGCCGCTTTGCCCGTGGGTGCTGCCAGCGCCACGCGAAGGCTCTGCGGCGCATCGCTCATGGCAAACAGCAACGCGAGCAACCGGGCTGCCGTGTAGGTCTTGCCCGTGCCAGGACCACCCGTGATGACTGTCAGGCTCGCGCGCAGGGCAACCGCACAGGCCAGTTTCTGCCAATCAACTTCTTTGGCGTCCTTTTCAGGCACACCGCCGGCGTCGAACAACCGGTCCAGCCACTTGGCTGCCAACGGCTCGTCCACCTGCTGGCTGGACGCACAGCGCTGAAGGATTGCGTGTGCCACTTGTTGCTCGTGCAGCCAGTAGCGTCGCAGGTACAGCAGAGGTTCATCCTCGGTACCGCTCAGGACCAGGGGTTGTCCGAGGTCTGTGGGGTCGTCGAAAAACCGAACCAGCGTGCTCGAGCGCAATGCAACAAGCCAGCCATCCAGACCTTTGGGCAAACTGTTCCAAAGCGCTTGCACTTCGGCTTGCGCAAGCGGCGGCCATGCCAGTACGTCATCTGGGCTGGTGACCAGTATGCGCAGCGGCAGGCAGGTGTGCCCCCGTCCCTCCATCTGCGCAAGCACCGCCGTGCAAACCAGCAGGACGGGCGAAGCAGACGCATCAAGTTCCTGCATAAAGTTGGCCATGGCGCTGTCCAGACGACGCAGCCATCCCTTATCGGCCCAGGCGTGAAGGACAGCCAAGGCGGCAGTCGAAGGGGCGGTTAGGGAATCCGTCATCGAAGTCGCACCAGGGTCGTTGGAAGCAATGAGGGTGTTCATACCTGTGCCTCCTCTTCGCTCAGCATGGAACCCAGTGCATCCATCAACGGGGTGCTTGCCGGAATCAGGCAGACACCACTTTGCGGACCTTTGATTCCGCGCAGGAACAGGTACACCGCTCCCCCCAGATGTTGCGCGGGGTCGTAGGAAGCTCCGAGCCGCAGTTTCAGCAATCGGTGCAGTGCGAGCATATAGATTGCTGCCTGCACGTCGTACCGATGGTGCGCCATGGCGTGCGCAAGTGCATCGCTGCTGTAGGCTGCGTCGTCCTCGCCGAGGTAGTTGGACTTGTAGTCCAGCACCCAGTATTTGCCCTCGTGCTCAAAGACCAGGTCTGCAAAACCCATCAGCATGCCGTGGAGTTGGCGCTCAGCGAGAGCGGGCCGATCTACGCCCGAAAGAACGTGTGCACGGCAATGCGCATCGATTTCCTTTGCTTCTATGCGGTCGGCAGGAAGCCAGAACTCCATTTCTGGCAGCACGTGAACCAGCTCCATTAAGGTCGCGTTAGGTCCAGGTAACCGGGTTTGAACCACTTCAGAGAGCCAGGCCTCAACAATCTGTGCGTATTTGCCCCTACCGGCACGTTCACAGCGACGCTGCAGACGTTGTGTCAACGTCTCGTTGCCTGGCAATGCAAAGCCCTCAGAGGTCAGCCATTCCAGCTGGTCATGCAAGAAATTGCCCGCTTCCGCTCCTTTGGGGAACTTGTGCCAGGTCGGTTGGCTCGACGCAACAGTGACTTTAGATGGCGGCTGTTCGCCAGTTACATCCGTCACATCAGGTTCATCATCGGCTGGTCGCGGAGTCTGCAGCAAGGACAGTTCGGAGCCTGATGGTGTTGTCGCGAGATCCCGGGTCAATTGGGAGAAGCTTCCAATCCTCCAGTGACGATCAAACGCTGCCGTGTAGTCAAGCCTGTCTTGCAAGGCAATGATGGCAGTCTCTCGTGATAACGGGGTGCAAGGGGTGTCCGCTTCTGCGGCCTTGAGCACTATGTTCTTATCGCCAGCAGCAAACTGTTCAAGCGGCCCCAGCCAGTCGGGGGCGTTGAGCGCTTCCGTCCCACCCAAGAGGTAGCCAGCGCCACTGCTGTGTGAGATGCATGCTTCGCTATTACCTGTTTTGAGCGCAGAAAACCCCACCCATAGGGCATGGCGCGCGCGGGTCAAGGCAACGTAGAGGAGGCGCAAGTCTTCCCGCAAGCGGTCGCGATCGGCCAATGCGAGTTCGGTTTTGTCAAAGTCCAAACTCAAATGCCGGTTGCCTTCCTCATCTGCCAGATTGACGAATGAGGTGAACCTTCTGTCTTTCTTGCGAAAGCTGGTGGAGTAGGGCAGACAGACCACGGAGTATTCCAGTCCCTTGCTCTTGTGGATGGTGATGACTTTGACCAGATCCGCGTCGCTTTCCAGGCGAACGACCTGTTCATCGCCTTGAGCACCGCCCTCGCTGATTTCGGTCTGCAGCCAACGGATCAAGGCCTGCTCACCGTCCAGCGTGCTACTGGCGGTTTGAAGCAGCTCTGCCAGATGCAGGAAGTTGGTCAGCTTGCGCTCACCATCGAGATCCTGAAGCCAGGTGGAAGCTAAACCGAGTTGGTGTAAGGTTTGGCGCAACATCGCCAGCACGCCTTGCGTCTGCCAAACGGTGCGCAATTGGCGCAGCTGCGCGCTACGCGCATCAAAGGCATCGTCATTGCTGGCAAGCCATCCCAATTCATCGAGAGTCAGTCCAACGGTGCCGGTTGCCAGTCCGGCTCGCACCAGGCGCACGTCCTGAGGTGCTGCCACAGCCCGCAACCAATGCACCAGGTCACAGGCCACAGCACTGGCAAATACCGAGTCTTTGTCTGACAGGTACACGGATGGAATGGAACGCCGTGCGAGCTCCTGCCGCACGGCGGCGGCTTCCTTGCCGGTACGCACCAGAACCGCTATATCTGCAGGCCGAAGCGGCTTGAATGGCTTGTCGGCTTCTACAAAGCCCGCCTTGGTATCGTTAAGCCAGCTGACGATTTGCTCGGCACAGCGTGCGGCAAAGGCTCTTCGGGAGCCTTCCGAGTTTCGGATCTCCAGGTCATGCACAAGAGTCATGGCGGGTACAGGGCCGGTGGATGTGATGAGCCCTTCTTTGCGTCCGTTCGCGCGCACTTTGACAAAGGGAAGCGGATTGTCTTTTCCCTGGCGGTACATGAATGCGCCCTCAGCACGCGAAGTGTCGGCCTGGTCAAACCAGTGGTTGACTGCATCCACCACTGCATGTGTCGAGCGGAAGTTGGTTTCCAGCACATAGTGCCGTCCGGTCGTGGCCTTGCGCGCCTTCATGTAGCTAAAAATGTCCGCACCCCGAAAGCCGTAAATGGACTGTTTGGGATCACCAATCAGCAGTAGTGCGCTTTGTTTGTCGTTGGCTTGCGTCTGGTAAATCTGGTCGAAAATGTCGTACTGCAAAGGCGAAGTGTCCTGAAACTCATCAATCAACACCACCGGGTATTGCGCCAGAATGCGCTCACGCAGTCGAGTGCCGTTCGCACTGTGCAATGCCGTATTGAGACGGGTGAGCATGTCTGCAAAGCCAAAGCTGCCGCTTTGGCGTTTCAACAAGAGCAAGCGTTTTGCAACATTGGCGGCGGCGTGTTTGCGCAATGCTGCTGCGATCGTGGGGAGTTTTTCCAGAGCGATCTGCAGGTCGGCAAACTCAAAAAACTCTTTTGGAAACGCAATAGTGGGTGCGCCAGCAAGGCGTACCTTTTGCAAACCTTTTGGCGTAAGACGATCCCATGCTGTCTCTCCCATCGCTTTTTCGAGCGAACCGTCTCCTGAATCCTTCGCCCATTCCCTAAGTATCGCGAGCCACCTCTCAGTGCTGCCTCGCTGCAAGGTGGTCCATCCATTCGCCTTTGCAGGCAACTGACCGAGGAGCCAGTCCTGCATGGCATCGGCACGGGTTTCCCAGCCGTCCTTGAGCTTGCCAAGCGCGTCCAGCCGATCCTGATCCGCCTGGACAAGTGCCTCTTCCAGCGTTCCCGCACCCGTCGCAGCTGGTATGTCTTGCCCCAGAATGTCCTTCATGTCCTTGACGAGGCTGTCGACGCTGGACCAGACTGCAAGGACTTTCTCCAGGGACTCCAGCTTCAACGGATAGCAATTCTGGCGCCAATAGTCCTGGGACGCTTGCAGCCGCATGGCATCTTCATCGGCGACCAGTTCCTCGTCAAACAGGCAACCGCTGTCGAATGCATGTTCCTTGAGCATGCGTTGGCACCATGCGTCGATGGTGTGCACTGCGGCGTCATCCATACTTTCTGCGGCCAGAGCCAGCAGCCACGCTGCATGGTCACGTGCTTGCCCAGGCGGGTACGCCGCCATTAACGACTCAAGGACGGGATCGTTGGCATCGAAGGGCCTTTGGCCACGGAACCTTTGCGCTGCCACGAGCAGCCGATCCCGGATCCGGTCCGACAGCTCGCGCGTCGCGGCCCGGGTAAAGGTCATCACCAGGATTTCCGAGGGGCGCAATGGGCGGGTAAAGCCATGTTCGGACCCGTGCCCCAGTACCAGGCGCAGGTACAGCGCAGCAATGGTCCAGGTTTTGCCGGTGCCGGCGCTGGCTTCAATGAGGCGACTGCCCCAGAGGTCGAAACTGTCCGCCTGGAGAACCAGACTCGTCTGCGAATCGGCTGGTACTGCAGCGCTGGTCTTTGATGCCTTCTTGTTCATGCTGCCACCTCGGTGCTTTCCTCATTCGTCGCATGCGCTGTGGCCTTGACCTGCTGCTTTGTCCATTCCAATAGTGGTGTGTAGACTGCCTTCGCTAGCTCTGCGAAACGGCCATCGGCTGCCAGTGCGTCGAAGTCTGGATACATCCGGGCCAGACACGTGTCCTGGACTTCACCGCTGCTCATTTCCCCGCCATCGTATGGCTTGGCTGCATCCTTCTCGGCCGCGAAGGCCAGGGCGGTCTTGGGTGGTAGGGGGAGTGGTGAGTTCATGCCGTCGCCCCAAAGTTGCAACAAACCTTTAAGTGTTTCCACTGCCTTTTCTTGCGGGTAGGGGGGGATTTCCACCACCCCATCACGGCCCACGAGAATGCCGCGGGCCTTGGCACCGCTGGCGGCAATGGCAAGTGTTCGCACCCAGGCGCCCAATAGCTTCTCTGGTCGCGCGAAGTAGTCTTTGCGAACTTTTAAGAGAAGGTTGCTGGGTTGCAATTCCAGCCAGGCAACGGGGCTGCTGAATGCCTCATCAGCAACCGATTCGGGTTGTACGTCACCGCCACGCAAATGATCAATCCAGTCCTCCAGCACGACAGCGCCTTCTTGCAGTCGAACCGACTGGCGGTTGGCGGTGTGAGGGAACCGGGCTTGTTCGACATGCCATGCACCCAGCATGGTTGCCAGCGTCTCCTCCAGACCTTTCTGTTCGAGATCGCCAAACACTTTGAGCGGCAACTCGCCGGACTTTCGGAGCTTGGCAAGTGATTGGGCGACGCGAACCTGTTCCTGGGTCTCATCGGGCTGGTTGTCACCCAACTTTACGGTGGCTGTTGCGAGTAGTTGCCCGAGCAGGCCATATCGCTGCAAGCCATCGACACCAAAGCTCTCGTCGTCGGCGTTTTCCTCCTGGGTCTCGTCAAAGACCACCTGCAGACGGTGCCTGAAGAAGGCCTTGACCGGGTTGCGCAGGAACTGGGTGAGTTGGCTGAGTGTCAGTGGGACGTTGGGCGACGGCACAAAGGGCGCCATCGGTTCAATGGGTGCAAGCACGTTGACTTCACCGTCCGCCTGTAGTCGGGAGGCATGGGCAGCCCTCCATTCCTTGGCAAAGGTGACCAAGGGGCTCCCCTCTTCGAAATACAGACGGCTGAAAGGCTGCAGAGGGTGCTGTGTCGTGCGATCGGTGACTACGTCCTTGCCCCAACCCGCGCTCAAGTAGTCGCGCAGTTGGGAGACCAGGACGGATGGGGGTTGCTCGCTGTTGTCCCGCACACTGTGCCCACACCAGCTGACATAGAACACTTGTCGTGCAGAAAGCAGCGCCTCGAGCATGAGCTGGCGGTCGTCGTCGCGCCGGGAGCGGTCACCGGGACGTGAATTGCCCATCAAACCCATCAAATCAAAGTCGCTGCGCGTACCGCGGCGGGGGTAATCACCGTCGTTCATGCCCAGCAGGCACACGACTTCAAAGGGAATGGCACGCATGGGCATCAAGGTGCAGAAGGTGACCCCACCGGCCCGAAAGCGCTGGTTCAGGCTGGGTGTCTCCACCGCTTCCATCCATGCCGACCGGGCTACGACCAGGGGGATCTCTTCACCAAACCCGGATTGTTCACAGGCTTCCTGCCATGCCACGAGCCCCGCTTCAAGGGCGCGCAATGCCTGCTTGTCCGGATCTGACTCGCATCGGACCATATCGACAAGCAAATCTCTGCACCGGTCGGCCCAGATCGCCGGCGTAGCCGGGATGCTCGCCACACTCCACCATTTCAACAGAGCCTGCAGTAGGTGGGCCAGGGATCCGGCGAGTTCTGCTTCCAGTCCACCCACCTCCGCGTAGGGCTCTATTGCCTCCAAGCTGCCTAAGCGGACGTCAACTGGCACGGCGCCGCTCGCATAGCCAAGCAACATCCTGTGCAAGCCGAACCAGGCGCTGTTCTGGTCACCGCAGGCTCCCAAGTCCAGGTCTGCTCGGTGCTCAACATTTAATCCCCAACGAATGCCAGCCCCGACCATCCATTCGGTGAGCTTGGGCAGTGACTCCTGGTCAATTCCGAATCTGCTTGCGACGGCGCCCACTTCCAGCAAGTCCACCAGCTCGCTGATGCGGCATCGCTGGCTTGGCAGACGCAATAACCAGTCCAGGGCTCCAATGAGCGGACTGTCGGACTTTGCACTCATGTCTGCGATGTCAAACGGAATGAAACGGGGGTCGCTGCGCTTGTACTGACCAAACACGGCCCGGATGCCGGGAGCGAGTTGCGCAATGTCAGGGACCATCACGATGATGTCGCGCGGATTGAGCAGATTCGCAGCGTTGCGGTCGGCAAGTAGTCGGAGCAACTGGTCGTGCAGGATTTCGAGTTCGCGCACGGCGCTGTGCGCACTGTGGAAAACGATGGACTGGTCCTGGGGCGCGACGGATCGCGAGGCATGTTCCTTCAAAGGAACAAGATCACGAATCCGGTTCTGCACTTGCAGCAGCAGGGGTGTGCGCGCATCCTCCTCGGCATCGTCAAACAGATCGATGCGGGCCAGGTCGAACTGCTTTTTCGCCTTCTCTGCGTCATCGAAGTAGTCGAGTTGGCGGATGAAGTCCCGCCCCTGGCGTCCCCAGGCGGCTAGCAGGGGGTGCGCGTGGGCGTGCATGTCTTCCAAAGGCAAGGTGGAGAGTTCGCGTCCCTGGCGCAGGGGTTGGCGACGACGTTGGGCATTGAGCAACTCGCGTCCATCCATGATGTCCCCCCAGTAATACTGGCAGGGGTTGGGAATGGCCAGCATCACCTGGCTGTGCTTTGACAGGGCGGCGAGTGCCTGCATCGTGGCCAGCGGAATCTGGCTCATCCCAAACACGATGACGCGCTGGGCAACTCTGGTCGCCAACGGTGCACCGCTGTTCAGGGCGTCCACCACACGCTGCTGCAATTGGGGTCGAATGCTCTGCTTCTGTTTGTCGTCCAGGGTCTGCAGCACGGCGCGCCAGAGTTGGGGCTGCCAGCGCTGCTCTGCCGCAATCTCTGCCTTGGATCCATTGGCCAGAATCAGGTGGTCCTCGCCCTGCGCCCACGCTTGAAGCCAGTCGGCACGGTAGTTCTGGTATTGATCGAACAAATCGGCCAGTTTGGACGCCAATTGCAGCATTCGGTCAGGCTCATCGCCCTTCAAAAATCCAGCCACCGGGGCAAAGTCGGGATGGGCGGTGAGCGTTGGCAACAGTTGCATCAGGCGCCAAACCATGGGAACTTTGTCCAGTGGAGACTCACCCGGCACGGCCTCACGCCCGAGCACCTGGCGGTAGGTACGCCACAGGAAACGTGATGGCAATTCAACCCGCGTGGCAGCGCAGACGCCACCCATGCGAGCCATTTCCATCTTGACCCATTCGGCCATGCCGTTGCTTTGCACCAGAATGACTTCTTCTTCGAGGGGAGCTAATGGGTGGCGACCAAGCCAACTGATCACGACTTCGGCCAACTTCTCGGATCGGTTGCTATGGAATGCAAGGAATCCGGGCTGCAGCTGGGGGCTATGGTTTGAAATCATGT
>CAZMXB010000217.1:0-8557 GCA_964569855.1 uncultured Rhodoferax sp. | reverse complement strand
GGGAAGTGTGTGTTCATCTTGAACTCCACACCGTAGCGCTTGGCGAAGCGGCCCAGGTCTACCGTCATGTACCGGCCTTTTGCCGCCACGGTTGCGGGCGAGGCGTTGCCGGTGGCCTGGAACACGCCGCCCAGCAGCATGGGCCTGTAGACGAGGGTCGCGCCAGCCTGGGCGCATAGCTTGGGCATCTGAGTCCACGCCAGATAGCTGGCCGGGCTGCCCACGTCGAAGAAAAATTCTGCGGTTTTTGTCATTGTTCGTTCCATAGTTAAATGATCGTTTGGTAAACGTACGTTATGCTATGGCCTGTGACTTGTCAACCGGACAAACCCAAGGACCGCCATGCGCTACACCAAGACCCACAAGGAAGAGACCCGCCAGAAGCTGCTGGACAGCAGCCGCGCCATCGCCAAGAAGGGTGGCTTCAAGGCCACCGGTGTTGATGCGCTGATGGCCTCCATTGGCCTGACTGGTGGTGCGTTTTATAGCCACTTCCCGTCCAAGCAGGCGCTGTTCGAGGCGCTGGTCCAGGAGGAGATGGCCAACAGCAGTGCCATGCTGGCCGGCGACCAGGACTCGCCCGACAACCATGTCGCCAAGTGCCTGCGCGACTACCTGAGCAGCTTCCACGCGATGAACCCGGACGTAGGCTGCGTGTTACCGACGTTGGGTGCCGAGATTGCCCAGGCCGGCCCCGAAGTGCGCAGCGCGGTAGAGGAGGCCCTGAAGCGCACGCAAAAAAGCTGGAGCCAGCGTACCGGCGACCCCGATGCGGGTTGGGCCCTGATTGCGCAGTGCGTGGGTGCCCTGGTGCTGGCGCGCGCGGTGGAGAGCGACCGCACCCGCAAGGAAATTCTGGCGGCCAGCCGCCGCTTTCTCGACAAGGCGCTGCCCGCCGGCCACGCCACAGATAACCCTCCGCGGTAAACCCCTATCCATTCGTTCAACCCAGGAGCCCTTCATGACAATCCCCGCATCCCCACAAGCCCGTGTCGCGCTGGTCATCGGCGCTGGCGACTCCACTGGCGGCGCCATCGCCAAGCGCTTTGCCCGCGAAGGATTTATTGCCTGCCTGACGCGCCGCACGGCTGACAAACTGCAGCCGCTCGTCGACAGCATCCGCGCCGAGGGCGGCCAGGCTTTTGGTTTTGCCAGCGATGCGCGCAAGGAAGAGGACGTGAAGGCGCTGTTCGAGCAGATCGAAGCCGAGCACGGCCCCATCGAGGTGCTGGTATTCAACATCGGCGCCAATGTGCCGTGCAGCATCCTCGATGAGACGGCGCGCAAGTACTTCAAGATCTGGGAGATGGCCTGCTTTAGCGGCTTTCTGAATGCGCAGGCCGCCGCCCAGCGCATGGTGACGCGCGGGCGCGGCACGATTTTGTTCACCGGCGCCACGGCAGGCTTGCGGGGCTCGGCCAATTTTGCGGCCTTTGCCGGTGCCAAACATGCGCTGCGGGCACTGGCACAAAGCATGGCGCGCGAGCTCGGCCCTCGCAACATCCACGTCGCCCATGTGGTGGTGGATGGTGCCATCGACACCGACTTCATCCGCACTACCTTCCCCGAGCGTTATGCGCTGAAAGACCAGGATGGCATTCTCAACCCCGAACACATTGCCGAAAACTACTGGCACCTGCACAACCAGCCGCGCGACGCCTGGACCTTTGAACTGGACCTGCGGCCGTATATGGAACGCTGGTAGGCGGCAGGGCGCTCTCTAAGGTGATGGCGGCTGCGCCTCTGGCGCCATTGCAACCTGGTTGCGCCCACCCGCCTTGGCTGCGTAAACAGCTTGGTCGGCGCGGCGCAACAAGCTGTCATAGGAGGTGTCGTCCGCCCGGTACACCGCGACGCCCACTGATATGGTCAAAGGCATGGCTTGACCGTTGAGCTGCAATGGAGACGAGGCCACGGCCACGCGCAGACGCTCTGCGGCGGCGTGGGCTTCGACCGCATTGCTCACCACCAGCAGCGCCACAAACTCTTCGCCCCCTTGCCGCCCCACCATGTGTGGCCCCCGGCAGTGGTGTGCCAATGTCGTGGCTACATGCTTGAGAGCAACATCACCTGCATCGTGACCCAGCCGGTCATTGACCTGCTTGAAGTGGTCAATGTCGATAACCGCAACCGCCAGACCGGAGCCACGACGGCAGGTCTGGTTGAAGCAGGCCACTCCCGACCCGGTGATGGTGCGGCGATTGGGTAATTCCGTGAGGTAATCGGTTGCGGCCGCGTGCTGCCACTGGTTGCGGATGCGTTCCGAGCACATCACCAGAAACGCCGTCGTGCCAATGACCGGCAGAACCGTGACGACCAAAGGCGCCAGCAGGTTGAAGACATTGCGCGATTCGAGCATCGTGACGTATTGGTCGGGGTGCAGTACGAAGCTGATGCCGCGTAACAGCATGAACACTCCCACGATGGCAAAGGTGGTTGCCAGAACCTTGCGGCTGCGCAGGTCCCGGTACAGTAGACTGCCGCGCAACGTCCAGGCGGCGGCGAACAGGCCCAACACCCACACAAAGGTGGCGAAATACACCCGGGCAGCCTGGTCTGGCACCGGGCCTGCAAACCAGTAGATTCCCAGGACGGCGAATGGAATGGGCGCAAAAAGCCGCCAGTTGTCGGGCAGTCCGACAAAGCGCCGGGTCGCCCGCCAGTACAACATGACACCGACCATCAGGCAGCCGTTGGCCAGCGGCAACACCAGACCCAGGGGCATCAGGTCCTGAACCGAAAGCAGGGCGGTGCCACCGGCCATCAACAGCGTGCCAATGCGCCAGTCGGCCGCACTGGGCTGCACGTCGCCGGAGAGACTCTTGTGCATCAAACCCAACACCCCGCCATTGAGCAGCATCATCAGGGTAGCAATCACCAGGCCAGTGCGTGTATCCATGCTGTAGGGTAGGTTGGAGGATCGCCAGATTGTATGGATGTGCCCGGTCGCCAGCGTTCGCTGCAAGTTTGGCTGGGTTGGAGTACTCGTGAAATTGGTCGGTAGCCCTCGCGAAATATGACAGCACAGCTGCTAAAAAGATAGCATCTGTCGCTTGGGAAAGTGGCGACAGGATATTGCCGGATTCCCCACTGGGAGCTTCTCCATGACTTGAAGGAAGAGAGGCGACGCTTCAAATGCAGTCAGCCAGCGTTGCAAGCCAGGCCAGGGCTGGCGGGCGAACCAGGCCGGGTCGGTGTGGGCGAACTGGCGCACAAAGGGGGCGATGGCGGCGTCCGCCAGGCCAAAGTGGTCGCTTTGTAGAAATGCCTGGGTTTGCAGTTGGGCATTCAGCGTCTGCAGAAATTGCGCTCCCATGCCTCGGTTAGCCTGTCCATCGGGCAAGGCGTAGCGGTTGGGGTATTTGTATCGGTCCAGTTGGAATTTGAAGTCGCCGTCACACTGCGCGATCAACGCCAAAGCGGTATCCATCTCTGGTACGGAGTTCGGCAGCCATTGCTGCGGATCATGGCCACGCAGCGCCCACAGCATGATGTCCAGGCTTTGCTCCAGCACCGTGCCGTCGGGCAGCACCAGCACCGGCACCGTGCCTTTGGGTGAGATCTGCAACAGCGCCTGCGGTTTGTGGGCCAGCACCACCTCGCGCAGTTCACACTTCGTGCCACTGGCCGCCAGCGCCAGTCGGGCGCGCATGGCGTAGGGGCAGCGTCTAAAGGAGTACAGGATGGGGTAGGGCGAATCCACGGCCACACACGCTTCCAAAGCCATTACTGTGCGCCGTCAGACGCTGCAGCGGCTTTCGGTGGTGGCTCGCCGATATGGGCCTGGCCGCGCGCCTTGGCCAGTTCCCACTGGCGCTGGCGTTCGCGGGCGCCGTTCTTCTGCACTTCCGACGTCTGGCCATGGCAGCGTGGGCAACTTACCCCCAGCTCATATAGCGGCGACGCCTGCGCGCCATCTTCCAGCGGCATGCGGCAGGCACGGCACAAGGTGTGGTCGCCAGGTTTGAGGCCGTGGCCCACCGACACCCGTTCGTCAAACACAAAACATTCACCGGCCCACAGGCTTTGCTCGGCTGGCACGGTTTCCAGGTATTTCAGGATGCCGCCTTCCAGGTGGTAGACCTCCTCAAAACCCCGGGCCCGCATCAGTGCGGTGGATTTTTCGCAGCGAATGCCGCCGGTGCAAAACATCGCGACCCTGGGCTTTTTGCCGCTGCGGGTATGCAACTCCGGGGCTCGCTCGGCCCAGGCTGGAAGCTCGGAAAAGGTGTGGATGTGCGGGTCAATCGCCCCCCTGAACGTGCCAATGGCCACCTCGTAGTCGTTGCGCGTGTCCACCACCACCACATCCGGGTCGGCAATCAGCGCATTCCAGTCCTGCGGTTTGACGTAGGTGCCCGCCATGCGCGTGGGGTCCACACCCGGCACACCCATGGTCACAATCTCGCGCTTGAGGCGCACCTTCATGCGGTGAAAGGGTGGCTTGTCGGCATACGACTCCTTGTGCTGCAGGTCCGCCAGCAAGGGGTCCTGCCGCAGGTAGGCCAGCACGGCATGCACGTCGTCCGGCGCACCGGCAATCGTGCTGTTGATGCCCTCGGGTGCCAGCAAAATGATGCCCTTGACATGGTGCTGTTCACAGAAAGCCAGCAACGGCTCCCTGCGCTCCATATAGTCGGTTAGCGCTACAAACTTGTAGAAGGCGGCGGTCAGGTAAACGTGTTCAACCATCGTCCCATTGTGCCTCTTCTTTCTCTTTCTTTTAAAAGGGGCCAGGCTCGAATCAACTGATCTATCATGGTCCGATATGCCACGTCGCCCCCGAATCCACCTTGATGGTGTGCCCCTGCACATCGTGCAACGCGGGCACAACCGCCAGCCCTGCTTCTTCGCGGAGGCCGACTACCTGGCGTATCTGCACTGGCTCAGCGACGCGGCTCGCAGCAACGGCTGTCAATTGCATGCCTACGTATTGATGACCAACCATATGCACCTGCTCGTGACACCTGGCGACGCGCAGGCCGTCGCGCGCATGATGGTAGCGCTGGGCCGGCGATATGTGCCCTACATCAACGCCAGCTACCAGCGCTCCGGCACGCTGTGGGAAGGGCGTTACAAGTCGTCCCTGATCGACTCCGAGGCGTATCTGCTGGCCTGCATGCGCTACATCGAACTCAACCCCGTGCGCGCCGGCATATGCCCCGACCCTGGCCACTACCACTGGAGCAGTTACCGAACCAACGCACTGGGCGAACCCAGCACTGTGGTGACGCCCCATCCGCTGTACGAAAACCTGGTTACCGATACCGGCGGCCGCCATGCCGCATATCGCGAACTCTTCGACCAGGTGTTGACCGACACAACGTTGTCCGATATCCGGTTATCACTGAACCAGAGCCAGCCCCTGGGCAACAGCCGCTTCGTCGATGCTATCGAACAAGCCACCGGTCAGCGGCGTGAGGCAAGGCCGCGCGGCAGACCCCGTAAATTGGTTGAAGTAGGAATTGCGGGGGTTGGTAGTGATTAATCGAATTTGGAGGGGCTGTGACGCGCCGCTGCACCGTGCAACCGGTGTTTCGCGGTTATCCGATGGCCCGTTAAAAGCCATCTTTGCCATGGCCTGGACCCACCGTGCCGAACTGGCCGGCCCAAAGAGACTTGCCGATGAAGTCGCCTTTTTGCCCGCAGCGCTGAGTCTTCAAGAAACACCGGTACACCCCGCACCCCGCACCCCGACGCTTTTCCTTGGCCATCATGGCCCTGTTCGTGCTGGACTTGGTCTGGTCCATCGTCGGCAAGGTTGACATCGTGGCCGTGGCCCCGGGCCGCATCATCGTCAGTGACCGCACCAAAGTCATCCAGCCACTGGAAGCCAGTGTGGTGCGCAAGGTGCTGGTCAAGGACGGCGACCGCGTGCAGGCCGGCCAGGTGCTGGTGGAGCTGGACCCGACCATGGCCAATGCCGACAAAGCCGCGGTGCAAGGACAGTTGACAGCTGCTGCGTCTTAAGTTTTGCGAACCAACGTTCTGCTGCAGCTGCTATCAAATTCAAAGCAGCTTGCGCCCGTTTTGCGAGGGCTAGAGGTCGATTTACCCAGTGACGCTCGCGCCAAAGTGGCCACCCACAGCAACACCAACGCCACCACCAGCATCATCCCCTGGAGCCGCGCCGACCAAACCGCTGCACAGGCCCAGTTGGTGGCCGAATGGCAAGACATCAACGCCAAGCTGGCCAAGTTCGATGAAAATAAGGGGCCAGGCTCGATTTAAAGGCAAAGAAAGTAAAGGCAAGGAAAGGGGCCAGGCTCCACAAAAGAAAAGAGGCTGGCTCCACAAAAGCGCTCGTGTGCCATGACCCAAATCAATGCCCCCCGGAGTTTTGCGTTGCACACTTGCAGCACCACTTACCGGAGTCTTTCCATGAAATTACTGTCTGATCTGTTTAGTACCGATTACGGTCTGATGAGTATTACCGGCATTGTGTTCATGCTCGGTATGGGTGTCTTCTTTCTGCGCTTTTTCAAACGCAAGATGGAAGAAGACGGCGCAGCGGCTGCAAAAGCAGGCCGCTAGGCCATCGCGCCCTGCTTAGCAGGGCCAGGTTGATCCGTGCTCGGGCACCATGGCGCGCCAGTGCAGTTCGTGTTCGATGCGCGCGCGCAGCGTGTCGGATGCCTGTTGGTCGCCATGCACCACGTAGACCTGGTCCGGGTGTCCGGGCATGGTGCGCAACCACTCCAGCAACTGGCCGGCATCGGCATGCGCCGACGCTGATTGCAGTTGCAGCACTTCAGCATGCACGTCAATGTCGCGTCCATGGATGCGTACAGTCCTGGCACCGCTGGCCAGGGTGGCGCCGCGGGTTCCGGGGGCCTGGTAGCCGGTCAGGATGATCATGTTGCGGTGGTTGCCAGCGCGGTGCTCCAGGTGGTGCAACACGCGCCCGCCGGTGGCCATGCCGCTGGCCGACAGGATGACCATGGGGCCGTGACGCGCCGACAGGGCTTTGGATTCGTCGGTGCTGTTGACCATGACGGCGCTGTGGGTCAAGGCATGGGCCTCGCGGGTGCTCAAACGGTGCTCACCCTGGTGCTGCTCAAACAGGTGCGTCGTGTGGACTGCCATGGGGCTGTCCAGAAATACCGGCAATGCGTGGGGCACCTGTCCGCTGGCCTTGAGTTGGGCAATGGCGTGCAATACCGCCTGCGCGCGGCCCACGGCAAACACCGGGACAACCGCCACGCCACCGCGCGCGGCGAGTTTGTGCAGGGCAGGGCCTAACTCGGCCGCCAGATTCTCGGATGGGTGTTGTCGGTCACCGTAGGTGGACTCCACCAGCACCGTGTCCGCTGCCGGTGCCGGGTCTGGTGGAAACATGATGGTGTCGTCGGGTCGGCCCAGGTCACCCGAGAACAGGATGCGCCGCCCGGCCACTTCGAGCAGCACGCTGCAGGCCCCCAGAATGTGTCCGGCCCCGCTCAGCGTGGCGCGCCAACCGGGATTGGGCTGAAATGCCTTGTGCATTTGCACCATCTTGATCCGTGGCAGGCAGTCCAGAGCGTCCTGCCGGGTGTAAAGCGGCAAAGCAGGGGCGTGTTTGGATAGGCCATGGCGGTTGGCAAATGCGGCGTCTTCTTCCTGAATATGGCCGCTGTCGGGCAGCAAAATCTTGCACAGGGCCTGTGTCCCGGCGGACGCGTAGACAGGGCCGCTAAAGCCCTCTTTGACCAATAGCGGCAGGTAGCCACTGTGGTCCAGATGGGCATGGGTCAGCAGCACTGCATTCACCGCATTCGGTGCGATGGGCAAAGGCGTCCAGTTACGCAGGCGCAGTTGTTTGTAGCCCTGAAACAGGCCGCAATCAATCAGCAGGCTGTGGCCGTCATGACGGACCAGAAATTTGGAGCCGGTAACGGTGTTGGCACCGCCCAGAAATGTGATGTTGACACCCATGGCAAGTCTCCCTCAAATAAAAATGCCGCCCAGTCGTTTATAGAACGGGCGGCACTGTCACTGGACCACTGGCGTCGTCAAATGTTGACGGCGCTCAACTGAAGAAGCTCTTGAGCCGGTCGGTCCAGCTGTCACCGGTGGGGGAGTGTTTGTTGCCACCCTTTTTGAGCGATTCGTCGAGCTCGCGGACCAAGCGCCGCTGGTGCTCGCTGAGCTTGACTGGTGTCTCTACCGTGATGTGGCAGTACAGATCACCGGGATAGCTGGCGCGAACGCCCTTTATTCCCTTGCCGCGCAAACGGAACTGTTTGCCGGTTTGGGTGCCTTCCGGGATATCGATCGCCGCTTTGCCCGACAGCGTCGGCACGTCAATTTCACCACCCAGCGCTGCTGTGGCCATGCTGATCGGAACCGAGCAGTGCAGATCATCCCCGTCGCGCTCGAAAATGTCGTGTTTCTTGAGGCGGATCTCGATATACAGATCGCCCGGCGGCCCGCCATTGGTGCCCGGTTCGCCGTTGCCGGTGCTGCGGATGCGCATGCCGTCGTCGATGCCGGCGGGGATCTTCACTTCCAGCGTCTTCTGCTTCTTGATCTTGCCCTGGCCGTGGCAGCTGGTGCAGGGCTCGGGGATGATCTTGCC
>CAZMXB010000216.1:6626-8580 GCA_964569855.1 uncultured Rhodoferax sp. | reverse complement strand
AGATGTAACGTTTGAGTCGTTCAACGGTTGTCATGAATTAACGAAATATCAATAGAAACAGCTCCAAAGGCAGCAAGACGCGGGGATTCGAATGCAAAGAAGTTGTATACCTTGGGGGTTGACATCAAGGACTGATCGGGTCCTGGTTCAAGTGAGCCTGCCAAAATGTCCGCTTCCGCTCGTTTTTGCCTTTGGACAGTGGATCCGAATCTAACTCAACCTATTTCCCGATACCAGTGATTTGCGGGTGACCGCGTGCTGGGGCATATTCGTACACATGAATCGATACGCCGAAGAACTCGAACCAGAGGCCATGGCGGAAGTGAAACTAGGAGGCACAAAACTAAAGTGACCGTCGCAGGTGCGTCCATTTTAAACATTGAGGGTTTCTCGCTGCGTTGGCGTTGAAACGACGATTAGGGGGAATCCGTTGCGAGTATCGGGCAAGCTTCGAACTGCACTATTGGTTTTGCTGGGACTGGTCGTCATGATCGCCGTGGTGCTGACACTACCGGTGGCAGATTGGCGAAGCGGGCGGGGCGACATCCAACCGCTCACCTTGGCACCAGCAGGCGCCCATGCTGTCAAAGGCCGGAGAATCTGGATCGATACCGACGCAGCCTGTGGAGCGAGTCGGACCACTGACCCAGACGACTGCCTGGCCCTGCTCGCCCTGCTCAAAGCACCAGGCTTGCATGTTGTAGGCATTTCGACGATTTTTGGGAATGCTGCGATCGGGGTGACTGATCGCACTACCCGGGAGCTCGTCTCCCGGCTCGCTAGCGAAGGTTTTGCACCTCCACCGGTGTTTCGCGGTCGAAGTTCAAGTCGGGATGGGATCGACGCCGACGATCCGACATTCGCGGAGAACGCCATTGGCATTGCACTTGCCGAGGCACCGATGACAATCCTTGCACTCGGTCCGCTCACGAATGTTGCGGCTGTGCTGCGAAGCCGTCCTGCCCTCACACCGCAAGTCCGAGAAATAGTCGCGGTCATGGGCCAGCGGCCCGGGCATGTGTTCCATCCCGTTGAGGGCGGCGTGGCTCGCATGCTTTTCGGACACGGCCCCGTATTCAAGGACTTCAACTTTGCCAAGGATCGTGCGGCAGCAGCGGAGCTTCTCGCAACTCGTATTCGAATGACGTTTGTTCCCTATGAGGCTGCACAGGCCTTAACCATTACTGATGCTGATCTCAATGCAATGGCGCGTGCTGGTTCGGCGACGCGCTGGGTCGGGGAACGTTCCCGTGAGTGGTTGTCGTTTTGGCAAGATGACATACGGCAGGCCGGCTTCTTCTCGTTTGACCTGGCCGCAGCCGCTTACCTGCTTCATCCCGAGCTGTTTCGTTGCGCTCAGGTGCAGCACAGGATCGACCAGCATTCTTGGTACTGGCGCTGGATCCTTGGAGATACGGGGCTTTTTGTCGATCAACTCAATGGCGGCGAGCAGGACAAGTCTGACTATCGGGCTGTGTATTGCCCTAGCGCGAGCGCGGGAATTCACGATGCGGCGCTCACTGATCTGACCTTGAGTTCGAAGCCCCGTTGAAGCCGCGCAAAGCGCAGAGCTCACACTGTGGGTTGCCTTCTTGGTGGTTCCGTTTTCTATGCTTTTGGCATTGCCACATTCACCATCCACGGCATACCAAACTTGTCGGTCAACATGCCGAATGAAGAGCTCCAGAACGTTTTCGCCAGGGCCATCGTGACCATCCCGCCTTCACCAAGTGCCAAAAAAACGCGTTTAGCTTCAGCGTCGTCGGCCACCTCGATCGCGAGCGGCATCCCCTTGAACTCGGTTTGCTTGGGCCACACAATAAGCACTGTCCGGGCAGCGCGCCTTTGCAACGATGGCCGGAAACCATTGCCACCGTCGGGCTTGGGACCCACTCAGGCCTTCGCTGGGAGTGGGGCGGACATAGTTATTTTCAGAAGAAACCACATGGTGCCG
>CAZMXB010000216.1:0-6616 GCA_964569855.1 uncultured Rhodoferax sp. | reverse complement strand
CCGCGCGCCCAACCGGGCTCGTCCAACAAACGGTTCAGATCGTGGCTCGCTTCGCGATCACGATCCAACCTTACTCGTTGAAGCGGTCCGGCACGCGGCAAGTGCCGCACAGCGGCAGCCTGCAGCTGCGTGTCCGCGACGAGCAACAGGCTATGCAGCACTCGCCGCCGAAGCACCAATTCACGCTTGATCTCTGGAAAAGTAGTTGACCAGGCTATCCAGTGAACCATTGTTTCCGGTCTCGGTTCCCTTGATCATGTCCTGACCAATGAATGACGCAACTTGGCTTGTGCTTCGTAGCTTCGTTCTGCTGCCAGATTGCGCAAGTTCAAGCGTAATAAGTGAAGCACAGAGTCGTTTTCCATCCATCGAGATCGACTCGCTGGAGACAATTCTGCGATCTGGGATGATTTCAAGGTAGCGGGTAGTACCGTGAATGTTGGGGTTAGATTTAGAGCCGCAACGGTAACGATCCTCGCCGCCTTCTCGAAAATCTTCTTGGTCATAGATGACGGTGGCGGTGTCTGTTGGCGCACTCCACTCTGACCGAATTTTTGCGTTTTCGAAAGCTGCAAATACCTTCTCGACGGTCGCGGGAACCTCGCGCTCGAACACCAATGTTGCATGGGTCACGCGTTCAGTGTGCTGGGAATCTTCAAAAGGCATATCTTTCCTCCGAATCAGGATTGTGTTGCATAAAGTCCGAGGTAAGCGGCGACCACGGTGCCCCGTGAGCGCAGCGGGTGGCCACCCTGTTGCATCCGCTTTGTCTGAACTGTCAAGCCTCAGCGGCGACGCGTCGAGCAACGCGATCGCACAAAGGTAGCCACTTCCTGCCGCTGTTCTTCCACTCCCAATTGAAGCGCATCTTGTCGCCGCCGTCCTGCACCGTCACGGTGGCACGCGTCTGCGCTTCAGTGAAGTTCCAGACGTGGCCGTCAACGCTCGCGTGGTAGTCGGGGTGGTGGCCAGCGTTGTCGAACATGCGCGTAAAGTAGCCGCCCTCGGTCTCGTCGTAGCCCATGACCTCAGCGCCCTTGAACTCGTGCTTATCCATCTGCGCGTCCCAGCGGTGCAGAACGAAGAAGCTGCCGGGCAACCATTCGTAGCTTTCGTCGCTCGTCCATGGTACGCCAGAGGCGCGCGGATCGGCGGCATCCTGGCCGTCGCCGTAGGACGTTCCCTCGGCGTGCCAGTTGCCGATGAAGACTTCCAGGCGCTTGTGGGCTGCTGACGGTTTTGGCTGATGGGGTTTTTGTGTATCAGTCAAGGCATGCCTCCTGCAGTGTGAAACATTCAGTGCTTTGCGGGCTTCGCATCCATCTGTGATTCGGTATGCAAGACGCACTGCCAGCGCTTGCCGACGTAAACCCAAGTGGAGGTGTCTGACATGTCCTGGACTGTGCCTTTTCCACTTTCGCCGCCCTCACGGGTCGCAACCGTCTGCTTCACGCGGTAGGTCATCACGGCTGTCGTCTCTAAAGGAAACGAAACTTCAATGTCGCTCAACGCAAAGGCGGTCACGACCATAGATCCTTGCTCAGCCATCTTTCTATAGCCCGCATGGTCGAACTTCATCGCGCCTTGCGAGCTTGCCATCAGTGCTGGCTCATGCAGCAACTGCAAGGCGGCGTCCGTATCTTGGTCAACCATCGACTGCCAGAACTTTGTCTCCAGATCGATCAATGTCTTCGCTAATGTAGTCATTCGATTCTCCAATCTTTACGGGGTTATAAAACTGTCGTTTGTCTGCTCGGCAAGCGAGAAGACGATCACTTGTCGTTTGAGGGTGACGCAACGCCCAAGCTCAGCCATTCATAGCTTTCGTCGCTTCTCCATGGGACTGCAGATGCAAGCGGATCAGCGGCCAGCTGACCATCGGCATACGAAGACCCTTCGGCATGCCACTTGCCAATATAGGCATCCAGTTGCCGATGGCTTGAGGTGGGCTTGGGTAGTTCTGGCGTGATTGCTTTGGTCATTGCCGATACCTTGTACGAGAGTTGAAGTTGGACAATGGACGGGCGATTCTGGAAGAGCGTCGCGCGAGCAAGGTCATGACGAAGAGTGCGCGAAACAGGCAGGAGCGTCTGTTCGCCAATGCACGCGATACGACGCACTTCTGAGGCTCAATGTTGGCGCTGAGCCGACCGCCGCTGGGGTCAATTGAGCGACTCGGTTTGGCACCAGCGTGCTCCGTAAATGTGACAACATTTTCGTCAGGGTCGAGGATGCCAAACTCTTTGGAACCCCACGGCTTACTTTCAAGCGGCGCATTGGGATGCACGACGCCGAGTGTGGAGCAAACCGAGTACAGCGCTTCCACCCCTTCAACGCGAATCCTACAACTGGTGCTTTCTGCAATGTGCTTCTCCGAACACGCCCAAAAATGGATGCTGACACCGCCTCTGGAAATGACGCCTTACACGGCTTGTTGCACATGGAGCTTTGTGAAGCCCAAGCCGGAACAAAAGAAGTCAACCGAACGCTCAATATCCAGCGATGCAAGAACGGGGGTGGCGGAAATGAAGAGAGTCTCGTGCGTCATGTGATGTTGCCTTTCTGGTGCCAATGTCGAAGCTGCCCGGCGGGCAACACTAGCCGCGAAGCGGCATTCTTCAGTTGCCTGTCCGTGAGGAACAAGCTGTTCGGCTTCACAATGCCGCCCTCTCGCCAAGATCACCATAGCGCCCGGCAATGACGACGATATAGCCGTCTGGGTCTTTCAGCCAAACCTCTCGGTGCCCCGCGGTAGGATTGACCTTTGGCGCTTCGAGCACCTCGGCACCCAGAGCGCTGATCCTCGCTACCGCCTGATCGAACTCGTCAGTTTGGAACCAGATCACCGCACCATTGCCATATGGCTTTGTGTTTTGATCGCCCAAGTGTGGGTGTTCATGGGCGTCCCAGTGCTGCAACTGCAGAATCATTCTGCCTTGGCAGACTATCTGTTCGTACTCCGGCCCGCCATGCCCGCTCTCGCACCCAAGCACGGCTTGGTACCAGAGGCTACTGGCTTGAACATCCCCAACAGCTAAAAGCGGTTGTGCTTGCATTGGTTACCTCACGCGAGAGTTGCTGTAATGGTTTTGTGACGCCCAACGTTGTGGACCAGCGGCAGCCGAAGGTAGTCGCGACTGGGCCGACGGGTTAGACGCCGACACCTGGGTTCTCAACGCTTGGGCTCCACAGGTTTCTCACGGAATTTTTGCTCCGACACCTCGCTGTGCGAGCCCGATGAGAATTCCTTCGGGACCTCGGATGTAACACAGGCGGTAGATGTTCTCGTAGTTGACGACTTCATCAACCACTGTCGCACCAAGCCTGCTGAGCCGTGTAAGTGTGTCGTCGATATCCTCGACGGCGAACATGACGCGCAGGTACCCCAGAGAATTTACAGGGGCCGAGCGGTGATCAGAAGCGATGGCAGGAGCGTCGAAGCGTGACAGCTCAATTCGGCTGTGGCCGTCAGGGGTACGCATCATGGCGATCTCAACGCGCTGTCCGCGCACTCCAGTGACGCGGCCGGACCACTCGCCTTCGATTCGCGTACGGCCTTCGAGGATAAGTCCAAGCTCGGTGAAGAACTCAATGGCGGCATCAAGGTTCTCCACCACGATGCCAACGTTGTCCATGCGCTTGACTGTCATTGTTGCCTGCTCGCTTTCTACGCTTTTGGCATTGCCACATTAACCATCCACGGCACACCAAACTTGTCGGTCACCATCCCGAATGAAGAGGTCCAGAACGTTTTCATCAGTGGCATCGTGACCTTCCCGCCTTCACCGAGTGCCGTAAAAACGCGTTTGGCTTCAGCGTCATCAGCCATCTCGATCGCCAGCGTCATGCCCTTGAACTCGGTTTGCCTCTCACCCATGCCGTCGTCGGCCATCAGTTCGGTTTCGCCAATACGGAAAGTTGCATTCATCACTTTTTCTTCATAACCGGGTGGCGACTTCATGACCTCGTCAGGGCTTTCCTTCCAGCGCATCAGGCTAATGACTTCGGCACCAAGGGTCCGCCTGTAGAACTCCAACGCCTCTTCGCACCGGCCACTGAAAGATAGGTATGCCTGAACCTTCATAGTGAATTCCTCTCGCGTGGTGGTGAATGTGAAGCGATGGTTGAACACGAATCCAGTAGCGGCTCAAAGCCGCCGTAGATCATCCGTTTGCCGTCAAAAGGCATATCGCCCAAAGCCTTCATGCGCGGGTCGTTCATGAATTTTTCGTTGCCTGCATCGCGCGCCGCTTTCGAGGGCCACTCGATCCATGAGAAGACCACGTTCTCTTCGCCCTCGGCTTTCACCGCGCGCTTGAAGTCGGTGACTTTGCCATCGGGTAAAGCATCGCCCCAGCATTCCACGATGCGCGTTGCGCCAAATTCTTTGTACAAAGCCGCCGCCTTGATTGCCATTTCGCGATAAGCCTCTTTGTTTCCTGCTGTCACAGGAATCAGATATCCATCGATGTAGTTCATGCTGACTTACCAAAGTAGTTGATGAAAGTGCACTTTGCGCTGCCAGTCGATCCAGGTCTGTGCGATGGCAAACTGTGGGTAGACCCCGCAGCGTACCGCTGCACTGTCAGTGCTAGACCAGCCAGCGATTCCAGTTGCCATAGTTCTCACTTATAGGCCCACGGCGAATGCTGAGAAGAACCAGAGCCAACCCCAGACCAACGGTAACAGCGGTTGTCATCATGTTGCCACTGAGCACGAAGGGCACCAGCACCAGACCCACGCCGAGCACCGCATTCAGCACCCGAGCGGGCCGGGCCACATCGGCCGCTGCAATGGCGCACACGGTCAACACCAGGCAGCCGATGATGTGGTGCGCATGCGCTAGGGTGCCGTCGGCTCCGAGCGTTACGCGGGTGAACAGCAGTGATAAGCCAATGGCACCCGCCAAGGCCAAATTCCAGGGCAGGCTGACGCCGCCTCCGAGCATGCTCTTCAAGACTGCGCCCGGTGGACGGTCGAACTCGTCGACACTGTCACCGACCCATATTGGCCTGCCCGCGTCAGGGGCAGGCAGGTCATCGGTATCCCCCACGAACAGCACCCGCATCCACGACTTGCCCGCAAGGGCGCGGCGGCGCAAGAACTGGCAGGTGGCCAGCAGTTCGTCCAGCGAATACGGGATCTGAATCAGCACCGCAGCGCCACCCACCAGCGCCAGCGTGCTCCAGGTGCCCAGCACGACCGGCTGGATCACAATGAACAGAATGGTTGTCATACCCAGCGGCACAATCATCAGGCCGAACAACAACACCAGCCAGGGAGCCGTGCGCCAGCGGCGACGCGACCCCACCAGGCCGGTGAGAATTTCCAGCAGGTAGGTGTAGCCACCCAGCGCAGCATCGGAAACCGGCAGTGCCTTGGACACCCAGGACGTCACGATTTCTTCGGTGCCATTGCGGGGGTCGGAGGGCGACCCGGTAAAGAAAGGGTCCCACAAGCCCGGAATGTGCCCCAACTGGTAGCCAGCCAGATAGCGCGACACGTACAGGCCCAACAACGCCAGAACGATGATAGGTATACGCTGGCTCCATTCAGACGGGTTGTAGCTCCAGCCCGGCGGGACGCTGGGGCCCGTCAGTGCCGCTAGTGCCGAAGACCCCGGCTCAGGCTTGCTGCACACGGCCAGGCCAAAGATGAGGGCCCCCACAAGCGTGTCCGACAGGTACGCTGCCGCATTGGCGGTGGACCACAGAAAAGGCAATGCCATGACAGCCGCACCGATGCCCGCACACAGCCAGCGCGCCCACACCGCGCGCCAAGACAGCGCCAGGGCCGCTGCGACCAGCAACAGCAGGCCCATGACCATTTCGCTGGCACGCAGCCCGGGCTCTGGAACGCCGACGAGCAGGGGTTGCGTAAGCAACCAACTGCCCAGTCCCATGTTGACAAAATGGGCCCAGCGCCATGCACTGTGCTCCGTTTGGCGTTGTGCCTCGTGGTGTGTGCGCAGCACGTCCGGGTTGTCATCACCCACCGGAGCGATGGGCGGCACGGGCGCGGCAGGCGCTTCTGAAGGCTTGGATGCTTCGCCTTCGGTCGCGCTGGTGACCCAGCCCGGCGCCACGACGCCATTGGCGGTGTACCAGGCGGCAGGGTCGGCCTTCAGGTTGTCCACCATCTGTGGCAACTCATCAGCGAGGCGGTGTGTGGGTTCCCAATCCAGCAACAGGCGTGCGCGGCGGATGTCGAGTGCGTAGTGATCGTCGGCCATGGCGACCATGAAGGGTCGGATAAAGGATGGCTTGCCGCCGTCGATGGCATCAGGTACCAAGGGTTCCAACTGGCCTTGCACCCAGGCACCTGCTGCTGCCAGCGCCTTGGGAACCTGCAGCGTGACCCATTCGTTGGCGCCATGCATCAGCTGGCCCAGGGTATCTTGCAACACGCCGTAGCCGACTGCCTCGGCCTCGCCGATCAGGATTTCGGTATCGGGCGGCAGAACACCTCGCCGGTCCACAGTGCGTTTGAGTGCGTCCAGCATGTCGTCGCGGTGCAGCGCCGACTGGCCGACCAGCGTGCTGCCAGAATACAGGTGGCTTTGAACGTCGCGCTCATAGATGCGGGCCATCTGCTGCGCCATGGTGGGCACCATCGT
>CAZMXB010000215.1:0-8582 GCA_964569855.1 uncultured Rhodoferax sp. | reverse complement strand
CGCCGCAGAACTGACTTCCATTGCCGGTCCAACCAACACCCTACCTGCATGGGTTGCACCATTGGTCCCCGCCGATTTCTGGGCCTGGGCCTTTGGCAGTATGAGGCAGGGGCCAATGGCCAAAACCATGCCGCCACAAGAGTCAAAGCGCAAAGGAAAGTCGCGTTTCATACCCCTGTTTGCTACAAAACTCGTAGCTGCGTGCACATATTCTGCGAGGGCTGCAGGCCAATTTTGCACATTCACACCCAGCGTGTAGCCGGTGTTCGTGCAGCGGGTAAGCGGCGGCTTGCGCCTCTCAGCCGAAACACGCTCCGCTCCAAACCCGCCCTTCAATTTGTGTCGCTTGGCCAGGGCAAAGCCGGGCATTCTCCAAAAGGCCAACAGCAGAATCAGGAGCGCCGCACGTATCACCTTGGAAGCCACCAAGCCCTCCGCGGACTGAGTCGTGATGGCTTACAGGAACTTAAACGCCGATTTCAGCGCTTTGCGAATCATCATGGGTATCTCACCGGCGGCAAACAAGGTGGCCACAAATGAGAACTGGGTGCGCACCACGCCGCGCTCGTGGCTGAAGGCCTTGAATCCATAGTGGCCATGCGCGTTGCCGATGCCGGAGTTGTTGATTCCGCCAAACGGCAGGTTGCCGTGCAGGAACTGCATCAGAGCGTGGTTGACACAAGCGCCGCCAGACACGGTGTTGGTCAACACGCGGTCGATATTGGCGTTGTTGCGGCTGTAGATGTACAGCGCCAGCGGCTTTTGACCTGCATTGATGTTGGCAATGACCTCGCCAATGTCCCGGTAGCCAATGATGGGCAGCAATGGGCCAAAAATCTCTTCATCCATGATGCGGGATGTGTCGGAAACCCCGTCCAGCAGCGTCGGTTGAATGAAACATTCCGCCTCATCGGAGCCGCCTCCCGTCAGTGTCCGTGCACCGTTGGCGGTAGCGTCGTCCAGCAGGGCCTTGATGCGGATGGTGTGGCGGGCGTTGACGATATGCGCAAGGTGCGGGCTGGCTTGTTGCTCGGCCAGCGTGGTGCCATACGCTTTTTGGAGTTGTTCGCGGCAGCTTGCAATCCACGCGTCTTTGACGCTTTCATGAACATACACGTAGTCGGGTGCGATGCAGGTTTGGCCCGAGTTGGCAAACTTGGCCCACATGACGTTGGTGGCCGCCAACTTGAGGTTGGCGCTTTCGTCAACGATGGTCGGGCTCTTGCCGCCCAGTTCCAACGTGACACTGCTCAGGTGTTTGGCCGCCGCGCCCATGACGTACTTACCGATCGTGGGGCTGCCGGTGAAAAAGATGTGGTCAAAAGGCATGTCCAGCAGCGCTTGCGAAACGTCTGCCTCACCCTCAAAAATGGCGACTTCGTCCTCGGTGAATACTTCACGCACCACCTTGCAGATCAGGCCTGACAGATTCGGGGTCAATTCCGAGGGCTTCAAAATTGCCGTGTTGCCTGCAGCGATGGCCGAAACCAGCGGCCCTAAAGTCAAGTTCACCGGGTAGTTGAACGGCCCGATGATCAAACAGCGCCCACGCGGCGAATATTGCACATGGCTGCGCATACCCAGTGTCAGCATGGTGGGCCAAACGCGCAGGGGCTTCATCCACTTCTTGAGGTTGCGCATCGCATCGTTGGCCTCGACGCACACCGGCAAAATTTCGGCCAAGTCGACCTCGCCTGCGGGCTTTTTGAAGTCGGCATAGGCGGCGCGGTACCAGTCTTCGGTATGGGCGATTACGGCGTCACGCAATTTGCGGATTTTTGCGATACGCTCGTCAGCGCTTGAACTTCGCAGGCGCAGGGCGGTCGCTGCCTGCAGCTCAAAGACCTCTTGCATACGGCTTTTTTCAACGATGGGTTTTAGTGCGACGATGGACATGAAATCTCCAGTTTTGAATGATCTGAGTAACAGGAAAAACGAAACCGCCAACTACCAAGGTGCTTGCCCCTATGCAAACCGCACCTTCAGTTTTCCGGGCGTCTTTTAACGCTGGGAATGTACCTTGCTTTACACAGTGCAGCTTCAAAGCTAACAGTTAAAACGACCACTAGCCCTCGTGGGATATGCGTAGCTAGCTATCAAAACAGTAGCTAACTACGCGATACCCGGTCAGCACCCGCCCTAGTCCTTCGCCACTTCCAGTACCAGCTTGCCAAAATTCTCGCCATTGAACAGCTTGAGCAGTGTCTCGGGGAAGGTCTGCAGGCCTACTACCACGTCTTCCTTGCTCTTCATGGTTCCGGACTTGATGTAGCCGGCCATCTCGGCAATCGCCAAGTGGTAGCGGTCGGCGTAGTCGAACACCACGATGCCTTCCATGCGGGCGCGGTTGACCAACAGGCTCAGGTAGTTCTTCGGACCCTGGATGGCTGTTGTGTTGTTGTACTGGCTAATTGCGCCGCAAATGATGATGCGGGCCTTGCGGTTGATCTTGGCCAGCACATCGTCGAGGATTTCGCCGCCGACATTGTCGAAGTAGATGTCCACACCTTTGGGGCAGTGCTCTTTCAAACCGGCGCGCACCGCGCCCGGGCCGGCCTTGTAGTCGATGCAGGCGTCAAAGCCCAGTTCCTTCACCACCCACTCACACTTGGCGGCACCGCCGGCAATGCCGACCACGCGGCAACCCTTGATTTTGGCGATCTGGCCCACGGTCTGGCCGACGGCACCGGCGGCGCCGGACACCACCACGGTCTCGCCGGCCTGGGGCATGCCCACGTCCATCAGGCCAAAGTAACCGGTCATGCCGGGCATGCCCAGCACGTTGAGCCACTGGGTCAGTGTGCCTGCGCGCAGGTCGATCTTGAACATGCCGCTGCGCTTGATCTCGTCGGCGGCGAGGGTGATGTACTCCTGCACGCCGAAGCCAGCACTCACATAGTCGCCCACAGCGAACTTGTCGTTCCTGGAGGCAATGACCTTGCCCACACCGCCGGCGCGCATGACTTCGCCAATGCCGACCGGTGGGATGTAGCTTTTGCCCTCATTCATCCAGCCGCGCATGGCCGGATCCAGCGACAGGGCCAGCGTCTTCAGTACGACGCCACCCTCTGCGGGTTCCGCCACGGGTTCGCTGGTGTGGCTCCAGTCGGTGGCTTTGGGCATGCCCACAGGCCGCGCGGCAAGGCGGATCTGGTGGTTGACGAGGTTGGCGAGTGACATGGTGATACTCCGCAAAGGGAAGGTTGATAGGACGGACGCCCGTGGAATGGGGGCTTGCCGGGAGGCGCATGGTAGCGCGCCATTCCATCCGGTGCCGTTGCCAACGTGACAACCCCTTGTGGCGACCGGGGTGCAATAGCGTCTATGCTTGGGGCCAAGGAGCAAGCCATGGCGACCAACAAATCTTCCCGAAAATATGACGTGGTGCTGTACGGAGCCAGTGGCTTTGTGGGGCGCCAGACGGTGGCGTACTTTGCCGCACACCCCGAGGTCAAGTCCAAAGGTTTGAGCTGGGCCCTGGCGGGGCGCTCGGCCGACAAACTGGAAGCGGTGCGAAAGGCCTGTCCAGGGGCGGAAAAGGCGGGCATTGTGGTGGCGGAAGCCCACGACTCCAAAGCCATGGGCCTGCTGGCTGCCAGTGCCCGCGTTGTGTTAAGCACGGCCGGCCCGTTTGCGCTGTACGGCAGCGAACTGGTGGCGGCCTGTGTGCGCAATGGAACACATTATGTGGACATTACCGGAGAAACACCCTGGGTCAAGGGCCTGATCGAGCGTCACCACCAGGAGGCCGAGCGCAAAGGCGCGCGCATCATCCCGTTTTGCGGCTTCGACTCGATCCCATCCGACCTGAGTGCCCGCCTGGCCAATGAAGCCATGTTGGCGCGATATGGCGAAGCCTGTACCGCGGTCAAGGTCGCCTTCAGCATCCGGGGCGGTTTTAACGGTGGGACGCTGGCGTCATTGTTCAATATGCTGGCGTCGGGCCAGTCGCAGGCCATGGCCGATCCGTTTTTGCTCAACCCGGTTGGCGCGCACCCGTCCAATGTAGCCGCCCATGCCGACCCGCTCGGTCCGCGCCACGACGCCGATTTTTCTGCCTGGCTGGGGCCTTTCATGATGTCCACCATCAACACCCGGGTGGTGCGGCGCAGTGCGGCGCTGCTGGGTTATGCGCCCGGGTTTTCCTATCAGGAGTATTTGCGTCTCGGCCGCGGACCGGCGGCGGCCCTCGCGGCCACGACTCTGAGCGTTGGCTCCTTTGCCTCGCAGGCGGCCTTGCGTGTGGCCCCCATTCGCCGCCTGGCGCAAAAGCTTTCACCGCAGCCGGGTGCAGGTCCCAGTGAAGCCAGTATGGACGGCGGATCGTTTCGCGCCCAGTGGGTGGGCCACAGCGCCAGCGGCAAAATGGTGCGCGGCTTGATTGCCGACAAAGGCGACCCGGGCAACCGGGCGACCACCAAGATGTTGTGCGAATCGGCACTGGCGCTGGCGCTTCAGTTGGATGAATTGCCGGGGGGCAGCAAACATGGTGGTTTGTTGACGCCGGCCAGTGGCTTTGGGGATGTGCTGGTGCAGCGTTTGCGATTGGCCGGTATGACGCTGCAAGTTGACGCCGCAAAATGACACCGGGGGGCGATCCCTTTCTCCTTCTTTTCCAAGGACATCGACATGGCAAAAAAGAACACGGTGGCAACGACTGCCCACAAGCCCACCGCGCTGGTCACCGGTGCGTCGTCCGGTATCGGTGAGGCTTTGGCCCACTGTTTTGCGGCGGGTGGTTTTGACCTGGTTCTGGTCGCCCGCAGCGCTGACAAGCTGAAAGCGCTGGCCACCAATTTGACCCAGAAACACGGCGTTGGCGTGCAGGTCTTGCCAGCCGATCTGTCCCGGCCAGGTGCTGCCGCCGAGTTGCGCGCGGCCCTGTCCGGCAAACACAGCCAGGTGGATGTCTTGGTCAATTGCGCCGGTGTGCTGGAGCAGGGTGCGTTTGCCGGCATCACGGCGGCGGGCCACCAGCAAATCATTGACCTCAATATTTCAGGCCTGACCGCCATGTTGAGCGCCTTCCTGCCGGGCATGGTCGAGCAGGGGTCGGGGCGGGTCCTCAACGTGGCCTCGGTCGCGGCGTTTCAGCCGGTGCCGACTTTGGCCAGTTACGCGGCCAGCAAGGCCTATGTGTTGTCGCTCTCCGAATCGTTGGCCGAGGAGTTGCGTGGCACCGGTGTGACGGTCACCACCCTGTGCCCAGGCATCACCGCGACCAATATGCTCAAGCAGGCGGCCGGTGCCAATGACAAGCTGAGCCAGTTGCCGTCGTTTCTGGTGGGGGATGTGCAGCAGGTGGCCGACCTGGCCTATAACGCTTGTCTGAAGGGTGATGCCATTTGTGTACCGGGCGTCATCAACCAGGCGGCCATGATTGCCTCGCGCGGCACACCCAAGTGGCTGGTACGTCGCATTGGCGGGTTGCTGGGTCGCAAGGCCCTGTAGGGGAGTTGGCTGGGCATTGTCTTGCGGGGAAGACGCCTAACCCGTGTTCCTATCCCATGCGGCCATGGTGGGGCTTCGTTCTGGCGGTTGTTGTTGTACCGGTCCGAATAGAATGATGGCAGAACCGCAAATATCGGTCTAGAGGAGATGTATGTCGTGTTCGCCTGCAGAACTCAAACGAAAAAGCGACGAATTTTTTGACAAATGGAACGCCTGCAAGTCCCATCCCGGCTTTGATGGCTTTGTCGAGTTTGCAGTCGCGGTTTCGAGTTTTACTGAATTCCTGGATGCCAAAGGTTTGCCCGGCCTGCACCAGAGCGCGCGCGCCGTTGAGCAGCAGGTGTTGTCCCTGCTGGATCGATGGAGCGGGGACGGCTTGCCCGCCGTTTCCGAAGCGGAGCTGGATTCCCAGATTGAGGAATTCAGCACCCGTATTTCTGCCTTCCTGCAAGAGAACAACGACCCCAACCCCGAGCGGCGCTTGCACCAGGAGGCCGAAGTATTTTCCGACCTGTTGCCGGCCAAGAAAATTTGGCTGGTCACTTCTACGCCGGATGCGTGGAGCGAAGTGGTCACCCAGGCCGGGTATTTCAATATCCAGGTCGAAGTTTGCGGACCGAACTATGACAAGCAATCCACCCAGGAACCAACCATTGTGCTGGTGGATGCCAAGGACCTCGAGTCCACCGCCTTCATTGTGCGGGTGCAGGCGCTGCGTGGCCGGTTCTCGGCCAGCAGCATCATCGGACTGCAGCTGCCCGCAGATTTTGACGGCCTGAAGCTGGCACTGCGCGTTGGTTGTGACTATTGTTTTCCGCAAGGTACGGCGCAATCGGTGATCATGGCCCGCATCGTCAAGCTGTGTGGCAGTGAAGAAGAGCCTCCCTACCGTGTGTTGGTCGTGGAAGACTCCAAGACGGCATCCGCCATGATCCAGCGCACGTTGAAAGAATCGGCCATTGAGTCCATGGCCATTTCGCGACCGCAAGAGGTGCTGACCGCCCTGGTCAAGTTTCAGCCGGATCTGGTGCTGATGGATATGTATATGCCAGGTTGTACGGGGGTGGAGGTGACCCGCGTAATTCGCCAGCACGAAGAGTTTTTGTCGACCCCGGTGGTCTATTTGTCGGCCGATACCAGCATTGCACTGCAGGTGGATGCCTTGCGTCTGGGGGGCGACCATTTCCTGACCAAGCCCTTCAATCCGGTGATTCTGAACGCCGTGGTCAAGAGCAAGATTGAGCGTTACCGCATCCTGCGCCGGTCCATGTATCTGGACAGCCTGACGGGACTGCTGAATCACACCACATCCAAGCAACGTCTGGATGCCGCCGTTGCCGCAGCCGTTGCCGACGGGACCCCGTTGTGTGTGGCCATGATAGACATTGACCATTTCAAACGGGTCAACGATACCTATGGACACCCTATGGGGGACCAGGTGATCCGCAGTGTGGCATGGCTGCTCAAGCAGCGTTTGCGCAAGACCGATGCGGTGGGTCGTTATGGCGGCGAAGAGTTCGTCGTGATACTGCCACAGGCCAATGCGGAACGCGCACGGCAATTGCTGGACCGCATCCGGATTGACTTTTCACACTTTAGCCACCCTGTGAAGAACACCACCTTTGCCTGCACCTTTTCGTGTGGTATCGCACAGTTGGCGCCTGGCGTGAGCCCACAGAACCTGATCAAACAGGCCGATGCCGCGCTTTATGAAGCCAAACGCAATGGGCGCAACCAAATCAAGGGTGGCTGACGGTATTGCCGGGTCGTCAGCCACAAAGGGTGCTGTGCCTGCACCGCATAGGCATTGCCAGACCCGACCAGGGATCACAACGCGTGCGAGACGATTTTGAAGTCGGCGTCCTCTGCAAACGTTTTGACCGAGAAGCCCAGGCTGCGCATCAGTTTGAGCATGCCCGGGTTGTTGGCCAGCACCAGGCCATCGATCTCCGCAAGACCCTTTTCGCGCGCCACGTCCATGATGCTCAGCATCAGGCGTGAGCCCAGGCCCTTGCCACTGAAATCGTCGGCCACCACCAGCGCGAACTCGCAACTGGACTGGTCGGGGTTGGTGATGTAGCGCGAAACGCCAACGATACGTTCAGTCTCGGAGAACTCGCCATCGGCACCCGCCGTGCGCTCCTTGAACACCGCCACCAGGGCCATTTCACGGTCGTAGTCGATCAGCGTGAAGCGCGCCAGCATGGTGGGCGGCAGCTCCGTGATGGAGGATACAAAACGGAAGTAGCGGCTCTCGGGCGAGAGGTGCAGCATCAGCTCCTGCAGCATCTGGGCGTCGTCCGGGCGAATCGGTCGCACCGAGTATTCACCGCCACCGGCCAGCGGCCAGACCTGTTCGTAACGCGCCGGATAGGGCAGGATGGCCAGATGGCCGTAGTGGTTGGCGCCGCCGCTGACCGCGTGCGAGGCGTGGTCAATGACGATGCGCGCATCCACCGCCACCGCACCGTGTTCGTCGACGATGAAGGGGTTGATGTCCATCTCGCGCAGTTGCGGCAGTTCACACACCATTTCCGACACTCGCAACAAAGTTGCTTTTAACGCCTCGCGGTCGATGGCAGGCATATTTTTGAAACTGCCAAGGATACGATTCACGCGGGTGCCATCAATCATGCTGTTGGCCAAGTAATCATTCAGCGGTGGCAAGGACAATTTGCGATCGTCTAATGCTTCCGCCGCAATACCCCCTGCGCCGAAGGTCAATACTGGGCCGAAGGTATTGTCATGGGTACAGCCCAACATCAGTTCACGACCGTATGGGCGTTTTACCATCGGTTGCACCATGATACCGTTGATGTTGGCATTCGGCATTTTTTCACGGGCACGTTCAATAATCGCGCTGAACATGGCACGCAATGCAATTTCTGTGCGGATATTCAGCTCGACACCGCCGACATCCGATTTATACAAAATATCGGGTGAGTCAATTTTCAACACCACTGGATAGCCGAAGGTTTGCGCCAACTCCACTGCTTCATCAGCCGTCCGTGCCAAACGGGCTGGATTGGTTGGAATGTGGAAGGCTTCTAGCACCATCTTCGATTCAATCTCACTCAATACCTCACGCCCTTGGCTCATTGCGGTTTCGATAATCTCGCGGGCGGTATGGA
>CAZMXB010000214.1:0-8600 GCA_964569855.1 uncultured Rhodoferax sp. | reverse complement strand
GGCTGCTGCTCGATCTGGCCGGCGACGTTGGCCACGTACTGGCCTGTCTGGTCCAGCACAAGACACGGGCGCTTTCCGCCCGGGTCCTGCTCACGCTGGCGCTTGACATCCTCATCCCACTGCTGGGGGTCGGATGGGTCCGAAAAGCGCAGATCCTCGTCGATCTGCTGACGCTGCTCGCGCGATGCGTCAAGCGCATCTTGATAGAGACGCTGGGCCTCTTTGAGTGCGTCGGTCATGGTTTTACGGCGCCTCTCGGCGTTAGTAAATGGTTGCGCTGTCGCTGACTGCGCGATTGGGGCGCACGATAGCAGATTTATGGGCTGCGCGCAATCCTGTGTGTCAGATGCTCAGGCCTTGGGCTGATGATTTGGAGTAGTCGTAGGTGTCGCGCGCTGGCCTTCCAAGAGAGTCTGCGCCACGACCAAGCATACCCAGCGTATCCACGCCGTCGTCCGGGCTGCCAGCCGGAAACACCAGGCACTGCCGTTGCAGCTCGGCCACCCATGCAGCGCGCGGCCACCATAAGCGACCCATGCCAGCCGTTGCGATGATGGATTGCGCCTTGGTTGGCTTGTCGCCTATGTGAGGTAGCCATTCGAGGCGACACATCACATCGCGGTCAATCATCCGCTGCTTGAGGCGACCCTCGATAGCGCGCCGAATGGGGCCCATTTCTCCAAACCATGCGAGCGGCTTCCACTTCGCCATCAGGTCGATCTTTTTTTCTATCCACACCTCTGAGCCGGCCTGTCCGCGCCACCAGTCAAGCAGGTACACGGAGCCATCGGCCGCGATGCCTGCAATGCCGTGCTCGGTCCAATCTCCAGCGTCAGGCGTAACGGCGTAGTCGCTCGCACCGATGATGCGCAGCCCATCAGGTTGGCGTTCGCACACCACCATATCGTCCTTGCGAAACAGAATGCCCTCGGCTGGTGATGGGATCTGCTGGTACAGGCTCGACCACGTGCGCCGGTTCAGCCGAAACTGGTCCCAGTGTCGCGAGTCAAACCATTCTGGCCACAGCATTTCACCAGGCTTGCGGCCAAGCGGGTCGGTCTGGTTCGTGCATTCAGCCTGCAGGCACAGCACGCGCCATGTGTTGCCGTCGCGGCATTGGATGTCGCCCGATTCGCCATTCCAGTTCTCTGGCAGGATGCGGCCCGATAGATCATCCTCGTGCCATCGAGTTTGAATGATCACGACCCATCCACCAGGAATAAGTCGGGTCAGTAGGTCATCTTGGTAGGCATCCCATGTTTTCTGCCGCACTGTTTGACTGTCGGCCTGCTCGCGCCCCTTGATGGGGTCATCTATCACGATGCCGTGACCACGGTTACCTGTGATGCCGCCAAGGATTCCGCACGCTATGTACTCGCTGCCGTTGGTCAAGCCGAATTCATCGGCGGCACGACTGTCCGCCTGCAATGTGGCCTGCAAAATACCGGCCGTTTCTGGCGAGCTGATGAGTTGGCGAGTTCGCCGCCCATGTCTGCGGGCTAGATCCTCCCCGTAACTCGCCAGGATGACGCGTCTGTCGTTGCGCGTGCCCAGATACCAAGCGGGGCCCACCACAGTGGCATAGGTCGATTTTGCAGATCCAGGCGGAGCCATGATCATGAGGCGGCCATGCGGGGTCTCCATGCACCGCTGCATCTCCCGCAGGATCAGTTTGTGGTGCTCGGCCTGCCTCGACTCGATAAGTGGAATACGCGCGGTTTCGTCCACCTCGTCGGTGGGCGATCCAGGAACGGGAACGCGTGATGCGAACACCTCCAGGCTATTGCGCGCTGATCTGCGCTCAAGCAGTACTGATGCGGCTTGCTCAGGCGTCAGCATTGCGCCCCGCCTTTCCCGCTGCAATGGCGGCTAGCTCGTCGTCAGTCATGTCAGACGCCGCCTTCTTCACCTTGATTTCTCCGCCGTGATTCAAGTCCAGCTTGTCGCCGTAGAGGCCTTTGTTGAGTTTCGATGCCCGCCAGCGGAGGTGGTGCGCCAACTCTTTCGCTTTGGCCAGCTCAAACGGATCAGCTGCGCTGCGGATCAACTCGTCGGCCTCCTCTTCATAAACCTGCGCAGCTGACATCCTCGCTGACGTAACGCGCCGGACGCGCTCATCGCTGGCGCCTATCCACTCCACCAATGACGTGTTTGACACTCCAATACTTCGGGCAATCTCGCGCCCCAGCATGCCATCGGTGATGCGCCCACAAAGGCCATCAATACCCATCTCGTCCAGGATCTGACGCGGCGTGCGCTCGGCGTCTGGCTTCTTTGGCTTACTCATGCAATCACCTCGCATATCCGAAACAAAACCCCACCCAGGGGCAACTGCTGCCCGACGCGAAACAGGAGCGGCAGCGCGTGGCCGCCGTCGATCTGCATGCGGGTGGGCGTCCAGTTGCCTCTCCCGATGGGGCGCAGAATGAGGGTCATGCCATCACCGTCCTACCGTAATGCGCCAGCAGCACCGCCTCGGCGCGGTTGTGGTGCTTGGCCAGCTTGAGCGGTGCCGATGGATACAGTGCGCGCGCCGTGGTCAGGCTGGCGGCCTTGTCGGACTTGAGTCCGTAGTGCGCCTTCCAGACCCGTGGCTGCACCGGATGGATGGGCATGCGCAGCATCTCGATCACGGTCTCGATGGCGCCAACGCTGCGCATCATGGAGCCCATGGTCTGCACCGCTGAGCCGCCCATGGCGTGCACATCCTCCAGCACCACATAGGCGCGCTCACCTGGTGGCACGAAGCGGCGGACGATCTCGGCCAGGCCTGGCCCATGGATGCGACGACGGATCAGGCCCTTGCCTGGCAGGTCCACCGTGGGGATGTCTTCGACTGAGCACGTGCCGTAACTGTCCACGAAAGCGATGGCGCCGGTCAATCCTGGGTCGATGCCGATGGTGATCATTCCGTGCGCTCCTTGATTTCTCGGTAGGTCATCCCGCTGGATGCCAGCAGATTGCGGGTCAGCGAATTGGCCCGGCGCACCCGATCGGCGTAATCCTTGCCTTTGTTGCGCTCCAGCGTTTCGTACTGGTGCTGCTGCATCTCGTGCGACATGCGGCGGATGGCCTTGGCCGCGCCGTCGATTTCAAGGCACTCGGCCTGCCATTCCGGGCTTGAGCTTTCGACCACGCGGCCGTCCAGAAGTTTGACGACGGTCATGCAGCAACTCCAAACGCGCGCGCGGGCTGGTCGGTGAGGTCGCCTGTCTCCCTCAGTGCTGCATCCACTTCCGACGGGCTGATGTCGTCGCCGTCCTTCAGCCGGTCGAGCGTGCAATGGGCCTGAGCCTTGCGGGATTGCTCGCCGTAGGGCGTCGGCGATGTGCGCGGGAACAGGCGGACGCCAGTGCACCCGGAGCAGTCGCCTTGTGGGCAATGTGGTGTGCAGGGATTCATGATGCGGACTCCATTTGTTCGCGTGTTAGGCCGCCCCACATGTCGAGCCCAAGGGCTTTGCGGTACACAAAGCGCTGCGACAAGGTGATGCGCTTGCCGTTTGCCATCACGCCGCCGTGGTTGACATCGCGGTCATGCAGTTCGCGCAGCGGTGCCAGGCGATCAACAGGAGTGCGGATGTCGCCCAGCTTTGCCAATTCGCGCGCTGCTCGCTCTGGATTCGCTTTGGGCGCATCAAGGGCTAGCGCCTCGTTTTTGCCAGGCATGCGGTTGCAGATGCCGTAGAACTCAGGCAGGTTTGGCGGGTCGGCTGGCAGGTTGTCAAGGCCGTAGTTCAGGCGCGCCGAGTTGAACTGAAACGGTCCCAGCTTTGCCGCCCAGACGC
This sequence comes from uncultured Rhodoferax sp., assembly GCA_964569855.1. Lineage (GTDB taxonomy): Bacteria > Pseudomonadota > Gammaproteobacteria > Burkholderiales > Burkholderiaceae_C > Allorhodoferax. Next base: position 4,813 of record CAZMXB010000214.1, on the reverse strand, counting down.
GCTGAACGCTGTGCATATGGGCCTGCACGTGCTGCACCGGATCCACATCGGGCGGGCATGGTGGCACGGCAAACATGCGGTCCCAGCGTGCGCCGTAGTTGGCGCGCATCGTGGTCCAGATGTGCTGAATCCAGCGATCAGGAAGCGAGGAGGCGGATGTGGCCATCGATGATCTCCGAAGGGGTTTCAGGTGCGAATGGGTCGCCTTCGCTGCGGTCGTACAGGCCGGTTGCAAAGCCTGCGGCCAGGGTGTTGAGGTCGGCTTGGGTGGGTGGCTTGGTGGGCAAAGCGCCTTTGTGCAACGGCGCTGCTTTGGCCGCCTCTTCGCGCCGGCGTTTGACGGTGCCAACCGCGTAAGCGAAGCCCTTGGACTTGGCCCTGGCCTCTGAGGCCGCGCCGATGAACTCGTCCAACGTTGCCCCGGCTTCGATGAGCGTGAGCAGGTCGAGGTGCCCCGGGTTGACGTCGTACACCCCGGCGGCTTTCATGGCCATGCAGACCTGGCCCGCCAACGAAGGGGCGCGCGCCATTGGCGGTGGAGAACTCTCAGTGTGTGTATTTGGGTCTGGTGTCTGGTGTCTGGTGTCTGGTGTCTGGTGAGCATTGCCTTCGCTATGCGTTCGCATACCGCCCGCAGATGCGTTCGCATTGCCATCGGACTGCGGAGGCTTTGCGTTCCACCGTGCTTGTGCACTGCGTTTTGCCTTCGCTTGCTTGTCCTGGTAGCGTGCGATTTCGGCATCACACCGGTCTTGGTGCCATCCGTCCGCGCGCAGTTCGAAGAACTCAGCCAAGATAGACTCGACTGCCTCTCGCTCGTCTTTGGAGCGAGCGCCTACCAAGCGCTGCACAGCCTTCACATCGGCTGGCAGAGGCTTTTCCTGGGCGTAGTATTTGCGGATGAGTCTGCTGTACGCGGCGTCTTCAACAAACGACAGGTGCGCCGTGGCCTCTGCATAGTCACCGATGTGGTGCTCGTAGTAGTTCAAGGTGCCACCCCCTCAAAACATGTCGCCTTGCCCATGAGGTGCGTGTGCTTGCGCTCCCATGTGCCCACGGGGCGGAGGTTGCGGACGGGCTGACCCTCGGTGTCGCTGATCTCTTGCGGGGCCTTGCCGGCACCGTAGAGGATGGGAAGCGTGCCGGGAAGTGCGTGCACCAGGCCGTCAACGATCAGGCGGCGGATGACCGTGCTGATGGACCAGCGGGTGGTGCCTGCGGCTTCGGCAAGCTGGTTGCTGTCCATGTAGACGCCGGGCGTCAGGCTGGCCAGGACGGCATCGCGGGCAAATGACTTGGGGCGGGTGAGTCTCATGCCAGCACCCCCATATCCTTGATGCCGACCATGAGCGACGGTGGGCGCATAACTGGTCACTCCCCGCGCAGCAACGCCCAGCAGACAAGCCCGCTGATGGCCATTGGCGCGAAGACGAACAGGACGATGGGCAGCACGGTGTGCATGGGTCAGCCCTCCTGCTGCGTGGCGGCTGGCTGGGTGCCGATCAGTTCGGGCGGCAGGTGCCGGCGAGCGATGGCGGCTTGGACTCGGTCACGGATGGTGTCGGGGAGCTCTTCAGGCCATTGACTGACAGCCGATCGAGAAATGCCGATTGCTTCGGCGGCGGCTGTCACGGTGCCCCCGAGCAGGTCAATGGCTTGAGATTTGTTCATTCGCTCAGATTAGCATGCTAATGACATGAGCGCAAGCACTCTAACCGAATGCTGCGGACGGAAGCGTGCTGAAGACTATCAATACGCCCTATGGTGTCACATCGCCCGCCGCGCCTGGTAGCAACGGCGAGCAAATAGTGAAAGCCGCTTGTCTCGACGGCTTGTTCCAACAATGGATGAAAGCCCACCCAGACGCAGCATCGGCGCCTGAATGACAGGATGCTGAAACCCCCAACAAGCCCGCTGAAGCGGGCTTTTTCACGCCCAAAACGAAAGCACGCTAACTTTCGTCGTTAGCATGCTTGACACAAAAGGTTTAGCGCGCTAATATCTATCCCATCGACACACCACACAGAGGTGCAACATGGGAACCGCAGAACTCCACTACCTGCCGCGCGCTGACCGCCTGCTGACTGCTGGCGAGCGCTTTCAGGATCTGAAGGAAGAGCTGGCGCACGACATGCGCAACGCTCTGAAGGGCCTGCAAAGCTGGGTCGCCACCACGGTGACGGTGCAAGGACTGAGCCGCTATACAGAAGCGATCCAGTCGGCACCTGAGGCCGTGCAGATCACGCTTGAGCATGACACCGTGCAGGCCGCCCTGCGCGATGTTCTGGACGAGTCGCGCTGCCTGCTGGTTGCTGCACTGCGCCAGCGTCTGGCCACCTTCATGTTCCGCGAACTGGGCGAGTCGGTCCTGTCCGCGCTGGACAACCAGATGAACGCCACCTGCTTCATGCACGTGCTGCGCTCTGCCCACTGCGCCAAAGTCGATGCGCTGCGTGATGCGATCGTGGCGGCCTACGTGGACGGCAACGTCGAGAAGGTTTACAGCGCGCGAGGTGTGCGATGAACGGCGTCGAACGCACCTTTCTGGCCATCAGTGTGGCCATGACCTTCCTGGCTTGCGGCGTCGCTCAGGCCGACGACTGGACCGGCAAGGACAAGGCCCAGCACGCCCAAGCCGGTGCGCTGATTGGTGGCATCGCTGCTGCTGCGGCTCAGTCGCCCACCGTGGGCTGCTTGATGGCCGTTGGCGCTGGCATCGCTAAAGAAGCCTACGACACGCAGCACACCGACAAGCACACGGCTAGCTACAAGGACGCGACCGTTACCGCTGCGTTTGGTTGCCTTGCTGCCAAGTTCTCATCGTTGGTTGTCGGTCCTAACAGGATCGTGTTTCGCAAGGAGTTCTGACATGGAAGACGAAACCATCGAAGACGTGAAGGCAGCGTATGCACTGCTCTTCCGCGACATGGCCGCGCTTCGGGTTAAGGCTGATGCGTTGCATGAGGCCGCAAAACTCGTCATCGCTTGGTACGAGTCGGAAGACGATCACAGCAAAGCTGATTTTTACCAGCGCATGCAGATGTGTCGTGATTCTGAGGCCGCAACTCGCGCCGCCATCGCCAACTACACAGGAGCCTGACATGTGCCTCCTACCCGAGAACGAGCAATTCGCCGCGGTTGATGAAACCGCCGACTGGGGCGTGACGCACCTGCGCCAGCCTCGCCGAGACAACGTGATCCCGATGCCGACGAAGCCGGTGCATGAACTGCATGCGCACGTGAAGCCCGAGCAGCAAAACAGCCTGCTGCGCGACTTCCTCGTAATGTGGTCCGGGATTGACTGGTTCTGGACGATCACCGCAGCGGTCGCCCTTGTGTCCGGCGTGTTGACCATCGTCGCCGGCATGTTGGCCCTGGACGCGCTGCTTGGCCACACCGACGTGCTGCCCCACGTGCTTGCTGTGATCGGGGTGGCGCTGTGAACCACACAGAAGAACGCATCCCGCCTGAAGAAGTTCCATTCATTCAACCCTGAAAAAATCAACATGAACGCACCTGCAACCATCACGCCTGATCGCTCCCTGTTCCTGGGTGGGTCAGATGCCGCCGCTGTCATGGGCCTGAGCCCTTGGGCAACACCTGTCGAGCTGTGGGAACAGAAGACCGGGCGCAAGAAGAAGGAAGCGCCCAACGCCGTCCAGCAACGGATCTATGACCGTGGTCACCGCCTGGAGCCGTTCATCCGTGACATGGTGGTGGACAAGCTGCGCGCTAACGGTCTGGAAGTCGAACTGATCACCAGCAACGAGCGTTACATCGATCCTGATTATGACTTCCTGTCGTGTGAGATCGACTTCGAATTGCGCCTGACCGGTGAAGTGGTCATCGGTGATGAGGTTGTCACGCTGGACGGTGAGCACGTCAATGGTGATGCCAAGAGCGTGACCGGCTTTGCCCGCAAGAAGTGGGGTGAAGAGGATACCGAGGACGTGCCCATCGAGTACGCCGCCCAGTTCATGCACGGCCTCATGGAAGGCATGCGCCCCAAGCTGGTGTCGTTCTGGGTCGATCACGTGCTGGCCGATGTGCCGCCCGACCCCATTGAGTTCTCAGACATCAAGGCCCTGTTTCCCGTCGACAACGGCCAAGCCATCGAAGCCACCGTCGAGGTGGCCAGCAAGGTGCGCGACCTAGCCGAGATCAAGAAGCGGATCAAGGGTCTGGAGGATGACGTCGAGCTGCTGCAGTTCGCCATCGCCGACTTCATCAGCCCGAATTCGATCCTGAAGTACGAGGGCAAAGAGATTGCCACCTGGAAGGGCCAACAGACCACGCGCCTCGACCAGAATGCCTTGGGAGAAGCCCATCCCGACATCGCTGCCAAGTTCAAGAAGACAACCACCGTGCGCGTTCTGCGCCTGAAGAAAGGAGCCTGATCATGTCCACATCCGCTTTGAAAGTCGCCGCTACGGGCCGCGCCCCCGCCAAGAAGGACGACCCTGTCGCCAGCCTGATCGAGCGGAGGCAGACCCCGTAGAACAGTCCCATCAGCGTGCACCTATACCGCGCCGCCCTCGCGGTCCTTCGTGGACCAACCAATTCGCACCACGAACCACTTCAGAAGCTTGGAGGTAAGAACAACCCAAGCCATTGCAATCAGGATTGAAACATCCGAGAGCGGCGGAGGCAGGTTCCAAACGACTGCAACCCCGCCTAGACAGATCAGCACGAACGTCAGCTTCACCAACACTGCCCGACCGATCTCCGACATACATCCCCTCCTTTGGTTGCCATGTCCATTGCGCAGCCGGCACGGGACAGCCTGTAACCGGACCCTTCCCAACGGGATCGA
>CAZMXB010000213.1:0-8718 GCA_964569855.1 uncultured Rhodoferax sp. | reverse complement strand
CGTATTGAACTGGCATGGTCATTTCCTGTCTAAGGTGTTACCGCAGGGCGGCGGGCGTTGGCTTCCAGCAGAGCCGCTATCGCAATCAGTCTCCAGTACTCCCCTTCAACACTTCTGAGTGTCCCGTTTCGGTACTGTTCGGCAAAGGCGCGCAGCCATTCGCCGTCGGAATCCTTCGGTTGAGGCACTGGGGTTTCATCTGACATACTAGTTCTCCTTCTCGGTAAAGTTTACGCCGCCGCTGTACGCTGCGAGGGGTGACTCCCAGGCGGTCGGAAATCATCTCACTGCTGACGGAGGCGAAGTGCCCCCAGAACCAAGCCTCGCAGCAGTAACCAAGGCCTTGGGTTATCAGCTCATTGCTGAGTGATACGCGCGGATTATTGTGGGATAATTCGCTCATAGTATTGTGTCAGGTGTAATGGGGGCGGGTGCCGCCGGTGTCGGGGGAGGAGGTGGCGCCCCTGGCTTGTAGTCTCCTGAGGCTAGCATCATACCCGCAGTGGTGTTGATGATCTGCACTTGTCCCGAGCGGATTGCGCCGTCGAGGATGCCTTCGAAGTCGCGGAAGTCGGGGAAGTAGATGTGGATCATCCGATAGGCTTCGGGGTAGGAGATGATCCCCTTCCGCTTGATAAAGTCGATGAAGCGTTCGGCCTGCATGGAGTCTTCCGTCCGCCCGATGCGAGAGAAGACCTTGTTCATATCCTTCTCAATGTCAAGGAGCATGACATTGGCGAGCTGGAGGTCCTCGAGAGTGATGATGAGTGAGTTACCGCGAGAGGCGGACAGGACCATCGCGAGCTTGTGGAGGTGCGTTTGCTTGCGGGCGGCGTATCCTTCCAGCATCTGATCATCCATGCGGGAGATGGCGTCTTTCCAGAACGCCTCGTACCAGCTGCGTCCCCAGTCCCGCGCCTCGGGGGTGATGGTGTAGGGGCCGCACATCATGCTGATCTGCTCGAGGTCCTGGATAAGCATGAGGCGCTGGTCGGCGTCTGTGTCTCCTACGTGCTCGTCTACGTAGGCGATGTACTTCTCCTTCGTGTTGCCGTAGACGAAGATGCAGCGGGAGGAAAGGCCGCCGCCGATCATTGCTTGCGGCATGTTGTCAGCGATCCAGTGAGGCGTCGTGCCCGCCTGCATGTTGATCCAAGGCGCCTCGATGATGTCGTTACCACTCATCTTGGTGACCTTCTCGTAGCTCTTCTTCCCGTCCCACAGCTCGATCAGGAGGTTAATCATGTCGCGATCTTGGAGGTTGAGGAGGGAACCGAGTTCGCTGGCCGCCAGGGTGAGGGGCGACATTGGATGCCACTCTTCTTTGTACTCAAACGCTTCACTGGCGCTGGCGAAGGCGGTTACGAGTGCCTGCCAAGTCACGGCGTTAGGGCCGAACTTAATGCCGGGCACTTGCTTAAGCAGGTCCATTGAGATGTCGATCGTGGTGGACTTGGTGACGACGCCGGGCGGCCCTACGTAGATGACGTAGAAGGATGGATACCACTGGAAGCGCTTCATATCGAGCCAGACTCGGCGGCGAAGGGCTCCCGCGACAGCTCCCACGCCGGCCCAGAAGTGCATCCTCTTCGGCGCCTCTGTGACGGAGGCGTAGGAAAGGTAAGCGCTGATCCAGTCTGGGAAGTGGCGGCTCACACACAGTCCCCCCACGATTCCCGGCTCGTCTTAATTCCAGTGGGGATGATCAGCGGATCTTCGTAGGGAATGACAATGCGCGAGGTCTCTTGCATCTTTGGCAGCAGCGTCGCCTCCCGGTGCGTCGGGAACTGGCCGGCGAGGGAGTCGTGGACCTGCAAGAGCACCTGCACTTCCGGCAACTCGTCGTAGAACCGTTGCCAGATCTTGTTGATCAGAATGCCCACGGTGGATTGAGGCACCCAGGCACAGGCCTCGGGGAGAAGCTGTTCGAGGCGGTCGAAGATATACCAGCGATACCCCCACTTATTCTCCACGTAGCGGTACTTCTTAATCTGCGCCTCCGTCCGCTTGTGCCAGTCGAGAATCCCTGGGTGCTCTTCAAACCACTTCTTCTGCGCCTTGTCGATCTCATGGACGGAGCGCCCGGTGTGAGCCGCGACGGTCCGTGCGCCGCCTACGTAATTCGTAGCGTGGCAGAAGACCTTAGCGAACTCCCGCTTGTGCTTCCTAGGTCCACGATGATCGGGGTACTTTGGATGTGTTTCCACAAGCTCTTCCAGCGGGGGAGGTTCTGCGCCGTCCAGAGAATAGACGTTAAGAAGGTGAATGTCAGCACCAAGATGCAAAGCAGCCTTAAGCATCTTGTCATCAGACTCCCAGACGACGACTTGCAAATCAGCGCGGTCGAGGTCCATGTCGAAGAAGGTGTGGCCGGGATCTGGGACGTACATGCTGCGTATATTTGGGAGGCGAAAGTCCATGCTCCCACGGGCAGCTGCTTTGCCCGAGCTTTTGCTCTTCTCACTCGGGATCGTTTGAAGATTCCCGCCCGAGCCAAAGGCGTTCTTGCTGGACGAAAGGCGGTATGAATAGGGTGCGGACTTGCCACCGGCATCTCCTGCTATGTTAAAGGAACAGCGCATCCGCTCGTCTTGGTCCAGCGGCATCATCACGAAGTCGCCGAGGAATTTGTTGAGCGTACGGATGTCTGCGATTGCGTTACAGATTGGTTTGAGCAGCACCTCGCGGGCGGCGATCTTAGCGAGAGCTTCGTCATCGCAAGTCGGCCGTACCTGCATCCGCCCGGCTACCACGACTCGCTTGAGAATCGGCTGCTGCCCCAGGTCTTCGTAGAAGAGAGCCTGCATCTGCTTCGGCGAGGCGGGGTTGATGGAGTGGCCGAGGAGCTGGTAGAGGAAGGCTTCGCGGGCGGATAGTTCTTCTTGAATCGCCATCGCCATCTGCGCCCGACGTTCGGAGGAAACCTTGACTCCCTGCAGCATCGCGCGGAGGACGGGCCAGAACATACGCTGCTGGCACCGCTCGACTTCGGTAAGCCCCATGACCTGGACTACCTCGGCCAGGTTCTCCCCGACCTCGCGAGTGTAGACGCAGTCTTGCAGGTTGTACCGCCAGCGCTGATCCTCCGGCACGTTCGAGGCGATCTTCCCCTCGTCCTTCCAGTAGACGTACCAGTCAGCGTACATGGAGGCGATGAAGGAGAGGCCCTTGGGGAGGGCGGCGAAGACGGAATGCTGGCTGATCATCGTATCCTGGCCGTGATTGGGGACGAAACCCCAGTGACGGTGGGTGTACTGCGCGTCGTAGAGACCGTTCTGCCAGCGATTCAGAACACGCTTGTGAGTGAGGAGCTTCCAGAGAAGGTAGACGATGAGTCCCTCTTCATCCGCCGACCAGTAGCCTTGCGGCTTCCCCGCCCCTACGAAGGGGATGCAGATGCCCTCAAGCTTCGACCAGGAGATGCCAATGCAGTCGATGTGCCCATAGCGCGTTTCGATGTCGAAGTCTAGCCAGAGGTGTTCGGAGTCCGGGAGGGATTCGGCTTGCGCGATCAGGCGGTTGAGGGTGGAGATGGTTTCGGAAAAGCCGGGGCGGACGAAGAACTGCCAGTCAGGCTTGTTGTCGTAGACCCGCGAAGTCATGTGGCGCTTCACCCGGCGGAGGTCGGAAAGGACTACCGCCCGCTGAGACCACTCGCGGATGACCGCTGCGGGATGGAGTGTCGGGATGACCTTTGGACCATCCGGGATTTGGAGAAGCGATCCTCGCCACTTCAACACTCCCCAGTTACCCGTCAGGGCCCACATTGCGAGGTTGCCGAAGGCGATGATGATGTTCGGCTGAACCATCTCGATCTCAGCCAGCAGCTCCGTGTAGCCCTCGTGGACGGGAGCGAGGCAGTAACGGTCGCGGAGGAGCGTGTGTTGGGCAGTGATGTCTTTCTTCTTCTCCGCGATTACTGAGTCCAGGCGGCCCTCGGGCGGCCGCGTCTTCAGGACGTTGGTAACATAGCACTCTGACCGCATGATCCCGGCCTCGTGCAGCATTCGATTGAGTTCCTGGCCAGCTCCGCCCTGGAAGGGAAGGCCTACGCGCATGTCCTCTTCGGAGGGTGCCTCGCCGACCAGCATGATTCGTGAGGGGATAGGCCCCTCGCCCCGGACGCGCGGCACGGTCAGAGCCCCATTGCAAGATCAAGCTCATTCTGAGTCTTGAGAGACTCAACCCGCTTCACCGCGATACCATAGCTGCCTTGGTCCAGCTCGATGCCAGTGGCGCGGACTTTGAGTTCGTGGGCCGCCGGGAAGATCGGGCCGCTGCCGCAGAAGGGATCGAGGACCAGCTGGCCGGGAAGGCAGGAGCGGGAGAGCAGCTCGCGGTAGAGGGCGACAGGCTTCTGCGCTGCGTGTCCAAGGTTCGTGTCAGCGGGGAAGTCCAGCACATCCCCTGCCATCTTGAGAGTAGGCCGCTTGCCCTTGATCGCGTAAAGGAGTGTTTCATACTTCCGCTGCGGCCCGAGTTCCGGCCAAGGTGCGCGGGAGCCATGGCGCTTGTACCAGATAAGGGGGGTGCGGAACACTTGCCAGCCGGCGGTCTCGAACAGTGCCTTGAGATCAGGGAAGCGATCAATGTCGCAGAAGGCGTAGAGATGCGCCTGCGGCTTTGTGATGCGGAATCCCTGGACGGCGAGGGCAGCGTAGCAACTGATCGCGGTATCCCAGTCGTCCGTGTAGGCATGAGCACCGGCGGCGATACCGCCTGAGTCTCCGAACTCGTCTGCTCCCATGCCGTAGGGTGGGTCGGTGAGGATGCAGTCGAACTGAGAGGCTTCGCACTGCGACATCCACTCGATGCTGTTCGTGTTGTAGGCGTTGTGCATCTCGGCGGTGAAGGTCGCGCCCACGCGTACACCGACTGCGCGATTGCGCTCCGTCGTCTCCTGCTTCTTCAGGACCTTGAAAGCTTCCTGGACAGTCTTCGCGGCTTTGACTTCCGGGTTGTCGAGATGCTTGGCGACGATCAGCTCGCGGCGAAGGTCGGCTTGATAGCCGCCGAGTGCGCCGTCGGAGAGCTTGGCAGTCGCTTCCGGGTTGAGTTCGCGGGCGATGTCTGCGACGGAGGGGGCGGGGCCACCGGCGGCCTCGGCTTGTCGTGCGCGAAGATCTGCAAGGCGGGCGTGGGCGGCAGCGCGTTCTTGCCAGGAGAGGTCAACCCGGTGGATGTTCTCTTCGAGCTCCGCTTCCTCCAGCGCCAGTGGGTCTAGGTCGTGGAGGAGCGTGTAGGGGATGCAGCCGATCGGGACGAGGGCTCCGTCATGGCGGATCTGGGTGCCGAGAAGTGCGAGGTCGGTGACTGCGCGGAGGCGACGCTCGCCCGCGACGAGGACAAGCTTAGGCACTTCGCCGGGGACTGGATCTGCCCAGCGGACAACGATCGGGTGGAATAGGCCGCGCTTCTCAATCCCGTCAGCGAATTCGTGGAGCTTCGCGGGATCGAATTCTTTGCGCTGGCGGTTCGGGAGCGTAATGATTTTGTCGAGTGGGTAGGTTTTCACGGGCAGTCCTCAGAGAAAGAAGGGAAGGGGGAAGGATCACTCCCTCCCCCCGTCAGCTAGGAGCTGGCTCAGCTCGGGAAGATGCCGGCGACGCGTTCCTGCACCGCACCGTCGTACAGCTCGTGGGTCAGCTTGAGCTTGATCACCCGGCCCTGCAGCATGCGCCAGGCGAACGGTTCACCCGGCTTGTTCATGTCGCAAGCATCGCGGTAAACGCGCTGCGCCCGATTCTTGCCCTTGGAATTGTCCATCGCACCTTGCGGGGTGAGGTCCAGGAATGCCCGGTCGGTGATGGTCAGCTCGGGCGGGATGCCCAGGCCTTGGACTTCCGACGGCACCTGCACGCGGAGGGGGACGATCATGGAGACCCAGGCTTGGCCAGCGCGATCACCCTTCTCGATGACGCCGGAGGCAGTCTTGATTTCCCCGATCACGGCGGAGTAAAGGCCGTCTTCCGAGGCCGGGTTCTCGACAGGGAGGGGCGGACGCTTCTCGTTGACTTCGGTGGTCTGTGCGTCCAGGAAAACATTGGGATCAAAGGGAGAGTTCATGATGAGTCCTTACTTGAGGGGTTTGAGGGAGGAGGGAGCGGAAACCTTGGCAGCGGCTTCACTTGCTGCGGACACCTGGTAGGGCATCCACGTGCAGTAGGGGCCTTCCTGCGGCAAGGGTGCGTCGGGGAGATACAACGTGATCCAGCGATCATCGAAGGGAGTACCGTCTGCACGGAAGCCGCCGACCGTAATCTGCTCGTTCGGGTGAACGTAAGCGATGAGGGCCGGCCAGGGTTGGCCGTCGCCGTGATTGGCTGGATAGTACCAGACCACGCGGCCTATGGAGGGTTTCATAAAAGTTCCTTTTTAGAGTTGAGGAAATTGGCAGGATTAAACGCTCCTGCCGACGGCGTTTAAAAGGGAATGTCGTCTTCGTCGCCGGCGAAGGAGGCAGGCGGACGCGGGCGGAAACCGGGTTCTGGCGCCGGCTTTGCCCGTTCCTTCGGGTGGTAGCAGCTCAAGAACACCTCGCCGCCCTTACCGATTGGCAGGCCGGCGGGATTGAACCACGCCTCAAGGACGATGGTAAATCCAGGGCCTTTGGAAGCGTCGTTGTCGGACTGCTTGAGCAGTGCCCCGACCGTGCGATACTTCTTCTTGCCCTCATTGCCGAAGGGGATGGCGGCTACGATGTCCGCGATCTTGGTAGTGCTCATAGGTATACCGTCTCGCGGCCCGTGATCTTGACTTGGGTTTGAGGGGAAGCCATTGTCGCAAGACCTGGCGTCCATTCTCCGGTGAGGATCTTCTTCACCCATTCTTGGGTTGCAGCCTGCGTCTTCCCTGCCGGCACCGGGATGCGGACCTGGAGGATCAGGGTGGTGTACTGGCGTTTAGACATTTTTACTTTCCTGTAAAGTTACAAGACCACCGACTCCGTGCGCAAGACCTTCGTAATAAACAACGCAAAAAACTTTCCATAAAGGAAGTCGTTGTATATGCTTTTCTACTTGTGGGCTGACAAGTTGCCAGAGTGACTCCATAGACACTTCAGCAGGAATGCGTGTCCAAGCTTTTACCGGATACTGTTCGACAAAAGCGCCTAGTGCAACGGCTTGGCGGCGGCTCATACCCCTGCCCTCTTCTTCCACTTGTCGAAGATCAGTGCGAAGTTCGGTTCGATCTTGGACTTGATCCCCAAGCTCCGCGTCTTCGTATCTACCCCATAGGCGGCGGTGTCCCAGTAGAACTTGTCCGCTTCCCGCGTGGTGTAGATCATCTCGGAGAACAGGGTGGGGATCTCAGAGGCCAGGGCCTTCCCGATCGCCTTGATCATGATCTTCGTCTGCTGTGTCACGCCGTCAGTCTCGCGATCCACGTGCGCTGTCATGACGAAAGGGCAGGGACAACCTTGAGTGACGAGGCGGAGGAAGTTCATCAGGTTATTCTGTGCCACGCCGTAGTCGCCGGGACTGGCCATCGGGCGGCTGCCGATCTGCATCTTCATCGCAGCGTTCGCGGTCTCGGTCAGCGAATCCATCGCGAAGATGCGATTGAGGGGGAATTCCTCGAGCCCGCCCAGCTTCTTCCCCGTCCGATCGTCTGTGAAGTCGGAGCAGCTGCCGAGGATTTTCCAGAAGGCGTTGTTTTCCCCGCTGCGGTTTGTATCGACTGACTTGGCGAGGGCTTCGTAGGACAACTTCCCCACGTTCTCGGCGGCGAGGCGGAGGTTCTTGAGCGAGATCGGCTTGGTCCGCTGCTGGTGCCAGTAGACGCAGGCCGGCGGCTCACGGTCCTGATCTCGGAAGTAACCGAGGAAGGATTCCAGCCCTTGCTCGGTGAAGAGGATGGCGAGTTCGAACTTGTTCTTGTCGCACCAGTCAGCAAGGGTGCCGAGCGAGTAAGTCTTGCCCGTCCCGCCTAGTCCCATGATGCAGACCTTGGGGCCAAGTAGTTGCTGAATGTCTCCGGTGATCTCGCCGGTTTCGGGGTCTGTCATGAATGCTCCTTTAGGAGTTGGTTGAAAATCTTGGATAGGCAGGCGGGGCAGAGTTCACTCCGCGAACGCCACCTGTCAGGTACGAGCGGTTGGTAAAGGAAGTGGTAGGTGTAGACTTCCCTTCGCCAAACCTCCCCACACTCGGGGCAGATAGTGGCGAGGTGAGGCCAGTAGGCACTCCGTCCGCCTTCATACCCGCAGCAATAGACTGTCTCCGAGGAGACGAGCTGGTTGCCTTCGAACGTGGAGAGGGTTGCATTGCCGTCAGCCTTCGTCGTCGGGGTAGTCAGGCTCATCAGGTCCAGCCTCCATCCAGCTTTCGAAGAGGTAGTTCGAGGGATCGTCCTTCTCAATCTCCGCGATCAGCTTATCGTCGCTCGGCGCATCTTCCACTATTGGCAGCCCGTCGTCGCCAAACACTCCGTCGATCTTGATCTCGTAGTCCTCTACGCCTCCGTCGGGCGGATAGCAGTCTTCGGGCGGCCCCGAGATCCTGCCGGGGTCGTAGTAGCAACTGCCGCTGATCGTGTAATCAACCAGATAGGTCTGCCCGTCGAGCGTTACCTCGGCGCTGCGAGAAGTCTCGTGATTGCCGGTCATGCTGCGTCCTCCATCACCGTCTCGGTCCGAGTCACCGGGTCCCAGCGACGACGCTCGAATTGCTGGCGCAGGAGAATCTCCGGCCGCTGCATCTGGCACACGCCCTTGAA
>CAZMXB010000212.1:0-8743 GCA_964569855.1 uncultured Rhodoferax sp. | reverse complement strand
TTTTTCAAAAAAAGTGTCACCCGACTTGCCGTCCAGCGCCGCCAGTAACTGGTTTTCAATCTGTTGGGAGTCGAGCGCGCCCTGCGCCCGTTGTGCCCACTTCACGTCCACCGCCAGGGCCGCCTGGCGCGCGTGCCAGGTCGTCTTGCCGACGACGGCGAAACCGGCGGTGCTGCCACCCATGGCATCCAGCGCCACCAGCTTTTCGACTCCGGCCACGGCCAGCACCACTTTGGCGTCCAGCGACGCCACGGTGCCGCCCAACATGGGGCATTGGCGCACCTGGGCGTACAACATGCCGGGCAGGCGCACATCCAGCCCGAACTGCGCACTGCCATTGGTCTTGGCGGGAATATCGCTGCGCGGTGCTTTTTTGCCGATCAGTTTCCAGTCCTTGCGGTCTTTCAGCGTGACGGTGCCGGGGGCCGTGCCCGCAGCCGCAGCGGCCAGAGAACCGTAGTGGGCCGACACGCCGGAAGGGTGAAATACCAGGCCATCGACAACGCGCAACTCCTGCACCGGCAGCTTCCATTGCGCAGCGGCCGCGCCCAGAAGGCTGGCACGTGCCGTCGCGGCGGCGGTGCGTACGGGTTCCCATGCGTCGGCCACGCTGGACGAGCCCCCGGTCACGATGATGCCGAGTTCGCGGGCGATTTTGCCCACCATCCATTCACCCACGCGGACCTTGGTTGGCTTGTTTCCCCCTTCGGACTCCAGCGGGTGAAAGGGCAGACTGCCGACCAGCATGGCCACATTGCCGTAAATGGTGTCGGCACCCGCCTGCTCCAGGTGCACGCGGTCAAGCGGCAGGTCCAGCTCTTCGGCCACCAGCATGGGCAGCGCCGTGTGCACGCCCTGGCCCATTTCGCTGCGTGGCATGGCCAGCACCACGCTGCCATCGGCGGCGATCTTGATCCAGCCATTGAGGGCCACGTCACCCTGTGTGGGCAGCATCAGGTCAGGGGAACCGAGGCGTGAGCGCGCAGGCAACACGCCCCAACCAACCACCAGGGCAGCCAGGCCGCCAACCGCGCCCAGGGCGCTCAGCAATACAGTGCGGCGCCTCATGCTGTGGTACCTGCGGCGCGGTGAATGGCGGCGCGGACACGCTGGTAGGTGCCGCAGCGGCAGATGTTGCTCATGGCTGCGTCAATGTCGGCGTCGCTGGGTTTGGGTTTTTTCTCCAGCAGGGCGGCCGCGGCCATCAGCATGCCGCTTTGGCAATAACCACATTGCGGAACCTGCTCGGCAATCCAGGCGGCCTGCAGCGCATGGGGTTTGTCTGCTGTGCCCAGGGCTTCAATGGTCTGAATGCGTTTGCCCAGTACAACCGACACTGGTATCACGCAGGATCGCATGGGTTCGCCGTCGACGCGAACCGTGCAAGCTCCACAGGCGGCCACGCCACAGCCGAACTTGGTGCCGGTCAGGTTCAATACGTCACGCAAGACCCACAACAGGGGCATGTCAGGTTCGGCGTCGAAATGTGCCACCTGACCGTTGATGTCGAGTTCCATGGTGACTCCAGAGTGCAATGGGTGTTACAGAAAACGCGCTGGAATGGCGCTGTGAAAGGGGTACATGGGGAAGTAGGGCTTGGCTTCGAACAGCACGCGCCGCACCGACGGTCGGTCCATGAGCTTGTCAAAATAGACGCGCAGGTGCACATGCTGCTGGTGAAAAGGCTCCAGCGTGTGGGCATAGAAAAGGGCGGGGACGGCCGCACAATCGGCCATGCTGAAGCCCTGGCCCGCAGCCCAGGGCAGTGATGCCACTTGTTTATCGATCAGGCCATAGGCGGTCTGGATGGTGGCCCTTTGCCCGCCCCTGTCACCCTTTGCGCCGCGCAAGTGATCCAGAACGATCTCTTGCATGGGCGCGTGCACGTAATTGTCAAAAATTCGGTCCCACAGCCGGACTTGCAGGGCGTCGTTAATGTCGCTGGGGATCAGTGGATGTTTGACCGCCAAGATCTGGTCCAGGTACTCGATGATGATGGATGACTCGGGCACAGTGCGCTGGCGTTCGTGGTCGCGCAGAACGGGGAACTTGCAGAACGGCCACAGTGCGCCCAGTTCCGCCCGGTCTTTGTCTGCACCCAGGTCAATGGTGCGGGCTTCAAACGCGATGTTGTTCTCGTACAGGGCGATCAGGACCTTGTGGCAAAACGAAGCCAGAGGGTGGTAGTAGAGTGTGAATGCCATGAGTTTCTTTGCGGGATGCGTGAAGGGTTCCGTTGGGCGTCACTGCCAAGCGACGCGTCACGCTCAATTCTGCTAGGCATGGTGCCTGCGTACCAACTCCGTCAGTGAGTCCGCCGTAACCGGGCTGCTAAAAAGGTAGCCCTGCAGCAGGTCGCACCCCGCCGCCTGCAGAAAATTGCGCTGCGCCTGGGTCTCCACCCCCTCGCCAACGGTTTGCAGGCGCAGGCTGTGCGCCAGGCCAATGATGCTTTTGACGATGGCCGCGCTGTCGGGGTGCTGGAGCATTTCGATAACAAAAGAGCGGTCAATCTTGAGCTGGCCAATCGGAAACCGGCGCAGGTAAGCCAGTGAGGAGTAACCGGTGCCAAAGTCGTCCACCGAGAGGCCCACGCCCAGGGCCTTGAGCGCTGCCAGTGTATGGGTGGCCTGCTCGGCGTTGTCCATCACCGTGCTTTCGGTGATTTCCAGCACGAGCTGCTCTGCGGGAAGCTCGCAGTCCAGCAGGACCTGGCGTACGGTTTGCACCAGTTGCGCATCACGGAACTGGCGCGCCGACAAATTGACCGCCACACGCAGGTGCAGCCCCTGGCGCATCCACTGGCGCGCCTGAGCGCAGGCCGTGCGCAGCACCCACTGGCCGATAGGAATGATCATGCCGGTTTCCTCTGCCAGGGGGATGAAGTCAAGCGGCGACACCAAACTTCCATCGTCCTTGCGCCAGCGAATGAGCGCCTCCACATCGGTCACCCGGTTGCTGGCCATGTGCAGCTGGGGCTGGTAATGCAGAAGCAGTTCGTCGCGCTCCATGGCGTAGCGCAGTTGCGCTTCCATTTCCAGCTTGTGCAAGGCTTGCCGATTCAGGTCGGCGGTGTAGAAGCAAAAGGCGTTGCGCCCCCCCCCCTTGGCACGGTACATCGCGGCGTCAGCGTTGCGCAGCAGGGTCTCGTAGTCCACACCATCTGGCGGATACATGCTCACGCCGATGCTGACCGAAAGGATGATTTCGCGTCCTTCCACTGTAATGGGGCGCTCGACGTCGCGCAGGATTTTGTTGGCCACCAGGGTCACATCCTGTGGACTGGCCAGGTCAGAGAGCACCACCACAAAGTCGTCGCCCCCAAAGCGGGCGGCGGTATCGCGCTCCTGCAGGTCAGCGGCCAGCCGCTCGCCGACTTTGCGCAGCACTGCGTCGCCAAAGGCATGGCCCAGGCTGTCGTTGATCCGGCTGAAGTGGTCCAGGTCCAGAAACAGCAGGGCGACGCAGCGCTGGTGCTGCTCGGCGAAGGCAATGGCCAGCTCGGTGCGTTCCTGCAGGCGGTTGCGGCTGGCCAGCCCGGTTAGCGCATCGGTGTTGTGCTGACGCTCCAGTTGCTCTTCGTAACGCTTGCGTTCGGTGATGTCGTTGACGATGCCCACAAAGTGGGTTACCTGGCCCAAGTCGTCGCGCACGGGCGCAATGGAGAGGTCGTTCCAGAACAAAGAGCCGTCTTTGCGGTAATTCCGCATTATCGCGCTGCCTTGTCGCTGCTCGCGAATGGCCGCTGCTATGTCTTGCGCGCCCATTTGTTCACGGTCCTCACCCAACAGCAGCTCGGGGTCGCGGCCCATGACTTCGTCGGCGTGGTAGCCGGTGATCCGTTCAAATGCCGGGTTCACATAGGTCAGACGCGCGCCACCCAGGTCTGCGGTGCTGATCATGATGCCGTTGGCGGAGGCCGCCACCGCGCTGCTGCTCAGGCGCGAAGCTTCTTCGCTGGCGCGCAATTGCGCCAGCACCTTGCGGCGCTGTGCGTCTTTCTCGAAATTCTCCAGCGCAAAACATACGTCGCCCACCATTTCGGTCACCAGAGTCAGCAACTCCTGGTCAAAAAACCCAGTCTCCGCCGCAAACAAGGACAGGCTACCCTGCACTACACCCGCACAGCGCAATGGAAAGCTGGCCGCTGCGCGAAGGCCATGGCGCTGCAAATCGTCGTGGATGGCCGCAAGCGCCGGATCGGCAGCGAGGTCGTTGCACAAATACGGCGCACCGTGCAACAACGCAATTTCTGCCGGAATGCGCGCCGGCCCACGCCCGTGAAGAGGTGCCAGCCGGGAGAGCCATTCGGGTTCAACGCCGCAACGTGCCACCGGGACCAGATGGCCGCTGTTTGAGTCGAGCATGCCCACCCACGCCATGCACAGGCCACCGCGCTCCACCGCAATCTGGCACAGGCGGGTAAACAGCTGGTCGCGGTCCGGGGTGTGGACGATCGCCTGGTTGGTTTCACTCAGCGCCGCATAGAGGCGGTTCAGCCGAATGATGCGGTGCTGCGCAGCATCCAGCTCCACCACCCTGCGCTCCAGCTCGGCGCTGCGCTGTTCGAGCTTGTGCACCAGTACCTCGCTGTACAGCTTGAGCTGGTTGTCAGCCGACAGCGTGGGGGCGCGCACGGATCTGTGGCGCTGCGTATTGGCCATGACGCGGTCGACGCAGGCCATAAAGGCATCAGGCTCGGCAGGTTTGACCAGAAAAGCATCGGCCCCCATCTCCAGGGCCAGTTGTTCGTCCCTGGGCTCGGTGTAGGTGGCGGTGTATACCATGAAAGGTATTTGCGACAACGCGGGGTCAGCCTTCCAGTGCCGCAATAGCGTGTACCCGTCCATCACCGGCATCAACAGGTCACAGACCACCAGTACAGGGGTATGCACACGGGCAAGCTCCAGGGCGCGCTCGCCGTGCGGCGCTTCATCCACCGCATAGCCATGCCCCTGCAGCAGTGCGCGCAGCAGGTAGCGGTTGTCCTCGCGGTCATCGACGATCAGCACCAGCACTACACCGCCCTCCCTGCAAATTGCTCCACATCGACCGCAAAGGTCTCTGGGTCGATGGGCTTTTCGATGTAACCGTTGCACCCGGCGGCCAGACAGCGCTCGCGGTCACCGGCCATGGCGTAGGAAGTGACCGCCACGATAGGGATGCCCGTCAGCACGGGGTTGGCACGCAAGGCCCGGGCCACAGCATAGCCGTCCATGCCGGGCAACTGAATGTCGAGCAGGATCAGATCTGGCAGTGTCTCGGCAGCCAGGTCGATGCCGGTGGCCCCATCTTCCGCGTGCACCATCTCCCACCCGCGGGCTTCCATGAGAAAGGCCGCCAAGTAGCGGTTTTGCGGATTGTCTTCGATCAACAAAATGCGTTTATTCATGGGTGCTCCGTGGCGTGGGGTGCATCCAGTGGCAAGGTGACGGTGAACATACTGCCCTGGCCCCAGACGCTGCTGGCGGAAATCTGGCCCCCAAGCAGTTGTGCAAGGCGGCGGCAAATAGCCAGCCCCAGACCTGTTCCATCATGCTTGCGCGAGAGTGCGGAGTCAAGCTGGCGAAACGGCACAAACAGCAGCGACAGGTCTTCCTCGTGAATGCCCATGCCGGTGTCCTGCACCCGAATGCGTGTGGCGGCGACCGTACGGGTACCACCCTCGGGCAGGTAGTCGTCCACCCGTTGGGCCTGCAGGTGGACGGAGCCCTTGTCGGTAAACTTGATGGCATTGCTCAGCAGGTTGAGCAGCACCTGCTCGACCCGGCGAGCATCGCTGTGCATGGTGCCCAAATCTGAATGGATCTCCACCTGCAGTTGCAGGTGTTTTTTGTCCGCCAAAGGCTTAACGATGGAAATGGCCTTCTGGATCGATACGGTCAGGTCAAACGGCGCACGTCCCACCTTGAGTTCGCCGGCTTCGATTTTGGATATGTCAAGCACATCGTTGATCAGCGCCAGCAGGTGGCGTGCGCTGTCGCGCACCATGCCCAGCTGCTTGGCCTGCTCGGTGGTCAAAGGGCCGGCCAGTTCCTGCAAAACAATGCCGGTAAAGCCGATGATGGAGTTGAGCGGGGTGCGCAGTTCATGGCTCATGGTCGCCAGGAAGGACGATTTGATGCGGTCGGCCGCCTCCGCTGCCTCTTTGGCCCCGCGCAGCGCCAGCGCGGCGGCGCGTTCTGCAGTGATGTCTTCGGTCACCACCACCATCCCCTTGTCGGGGTCGGACCGGTCCAGTGCACGCGCCGTTAAACGGCACCAGATGACCTGACCGTTCTTGCGCCTCAGTTGTTGCACGCGCTGGTGCGTGCCAACGATGGCGACCGTGTTGTACACCGGGGCTCCGCCTTGCAAATAGTCCTCATCGCTCAGGTACCACATCCGGGTGTTCTGCCCTTGCAGTTCATCACCGGCATAGCCCAGAATTTCTTCCAGTCGACGGTTGCATCGGAGCACCATACGGTTCTGGATCAGTGCGATGCCGAAATTGGCTGCCTCGAAAATGGCCGCCTGCTCTTCGTTGACCGCTCGCAGGGCAGCCTGCACCTCTTTGAGGGGGGTGATATCCACAATCAGCCCGACCAAACCGGCGGGTGCACCATGGGCGTGACGGAAACCACTGACCGAATACAGGGTTTGGTGTAGCTTGCCGTCGTCAAAAGGCATGGTCGCTTCGCGTTGCACGGTGGTCCCGTTCGCCAGCACCGAAGCGTCCTCGGCCTGGAAGCTTTCGCGGTCCTCTTGCGGCAGGTAGGCCAGGTCCAGAACCGTCTTGCCCAGAAATTCTGCCCGATCAATCCCGAAAGTCTTTTCGTAGGCCCTGTTGCAACCGCGAAAACGCAGGTCGGGGCCTTTGTAGAAGATGGGGTTGGCGATATGGTCGATGATGGCCTGCAAAAAGTCGCTGAGTTCGGCAATTTGGGCCGTGCGCTCCTGCACGCGTTGCTCCAGCTCGCGCGCATCGGTCTGCGCTAGCTCATACAACCGTGCGTTTTCCATGGCCAGTGCCACCGGGCCACAAATGTCTTCCACCAGTGCCAGAAGGTGGGGCGCGGGCGGCTGGGCCTGACGTGAAAAAAGACACAGGATGCCGATGGTGTGCTCCTGTACCACCAACGGGAAATACGCATTCCAGCGCACGCCGTCATCCAACCCTTTGCCGCAGGCTTGCGGTGTGGCCGGCGCATTGGCCTCAAGCAGCACATGGCGCTGGCCCCGGGCCAATGTTTGCAGTATGGCCGGGCATTCTGCATCACATAGCGCGCCATTGTTGGCTGCGCGGTCGGATGGGGGCAGGGCGTCTATACACGCGCCCACTTCCATGGTGCCGTTCTGGGCATTGCGCAGGCACAGCACGCCCCCATCAAAACCAGTCAACGCCAAGGCACCCTTGATCGCCTCCGTCAACACCGCGCTGAGTTCGCGGCGTGAGCCGGTAGCGCGCAGGGTGCGGTTGATGATCAGGATTTCGTCGTTGCGCTGGCGTGCCGCACGCGTGGCGGCCCCTACCTGGCGGCGTAGCACCCACACCCAAACCACCCCGGACAGCAACAGCGCCAAGCCTGTCACCAGCGTGGGTCCCAGCCAGGCGGGGCTTGCGGTGCGCACCTCGTCCACCGACCAGTGCCGCAGTGAGCGGTAGTAGACCGAGTCCGAATTCTTCTTCAGCTCCAGCAAATGCCGGTCAATCGCCTCCAGCAGTTCCCGGTGTTGGCCTTTAGGGCTTGCAAAGAAGAGTTGGGAGGGGCTGAAGATGATGGCCGTGTCCTCCAGGCCGTAATGCGCCGCATTGCGCACACCAAAAAAACGGTTGGTAACGACGGCGTCCGCCTCGCCATTTTGTACTGCTGCAAAGGTGGCATCAAAGTCTTCCCGTGGCACCCACTGCAGCACCAGGCTGAAGCTCTCAGCCATCTGGGACAACTGGCGCTCCTGCACCGAGCCGGCGAGCACGGCCACGCGTTTGCCTCCCAGGTCGAGCAGGTTGCGCACGGCGCTGCCTTTGCGGGTGTAGACCTGGTTCCAACTGGCCAGCACCGGCTCGTCATGAAAACCGTAGAGGACTTCGCGCTCGGTGTTGCGCGCCACGTCGGGCATCAGGTCGATGCGCCCCTGCTCCAGGCGCTCCAGCCCTTCGGCCCAGGTGCCCGGCACGTATTCCAGTGCCCAGCCTTCGCGCTTGGCCACGCTCTCGATCACGTCGATGAAGATGCCCTCAGCCCGCCCGGCGTCCGACAACGCCACCTTGGGACTGTTCTGGTAAACGCCGACCCGCACCGTCTGTGCGGCCCACGCAGGTACCTCCGAACACAGTCCCAACAGGACCACGCTTACACCGCAAACCAGCAAACGTAACGGCAACATGGCCATCCCTTTTAGCAACTTCATGTCGGCGTTGTGAGCCGACGCAACGGCCCCATGATACGACTGCCGGGAAGCGAAATGCTGTCAAGTTGATAGCGATGCGTCAGCAAAAACCCGATGTCCGGGACAGCGCGCCGTATCTAAATCATGGCGTGTACTTCGGGTCATACGGTAGCCGCGCCGGTACAGCCCAGCAGCCAACATTTGATGGTCATCACGCCATGCCGGGTGTTCAAATCGTGCAGACAGGACCCTGATTTCCTGCGTGGCAGCAACCGCATGGATCGTCAGCAACGGGGCTTAACTCAAGCCTCGACAATACCGTCCACACGCAAATGCAGCACCCGGTCTGCACGCACGGTGGCAGCTTCGGAGT
>CAZMXB010000211.1:0-8784 GCA_964569855.1 uncultured Rhodoferax sp. | reverse complement strand
CAGCGTCAACTCGGTCAGGCCGATGATGGCGTTCATCGGCGTGCGGATCTCGTGGCTCATGTTCGCCAGGAAGGTGCTCTTGGCCACGTTGGCTGCCTCGGCCTTCTGCCGTGCGGCAGTCAGCTCCAGCGTGCGCTGCGCCACCAGGTCCTCCAGGTGATTGCGGTGCCTGTCAAGTTCAAGCCCCAGGCGCTTCTTCTCGGTGATGTCATCCTTCACAGCAACATAGTGGCTGATCGTCCCGTCGGGCTGGCGTAGCGGCGTGACGACGGCAAACTCGGCGTAATCAGAACCGTCCTTCTTGCGGTTGAGGAATTCGCCCTTCCATGCCTGCCCCTGCGTCAGGGCGGCCCACATCGCGGTGTAGGTTTGCGCCGGAGTCTGACCTGACTGAAGGACGCGAGGGTTTTTTCCGATCAACTCGTCGCGGGCGTAACCGGAAACCTGCAAAAAGGCGTCATTGACGTACTCGATCTCGCCGTCGAGTGTAGTGATCACGATACTTTCCGAACTCTGCTCAATCGCAAGCGACAGCTTGCGCAGGGTCGCTTCGCTTTGCTCGGCCTGCTTTTGCGCGGCAAGTGCGTCTTCCATCAGGCTCAATGCGGCGCGCGCCGACTGCCGCTGGACGTCGAGGGCGGCGCTCATTTCGGCAAGACGTCGCGTCTCGCTCTCAGCCAGTTCAAGGGCGGCGCGCTTGCGCTCCGTAATGTCGGTGATGGAAAGAAACGCGAACGACTCCCCACTGGCGCTTTGGATGAGCCAACCGGAATACGTGACGAACTTCTCCCAGCCCTGATCGGTCCGGCGTACCTTGCCCTCCCAATCGTGCAGTCTTTCGCCACGCAAAACCCGACTCATCGGCCAATCTTCCACAGACAGTAAACGATCGTCGCTGACTGGCCGGATTTCGATCAACTCGGTAAATTCGTCAAGTCGGCGCAGGCACTCGTCCATACTGGCGAAGCCGTGCATGGCCAGCGCGGTTGGATTCCAGTAAATCAGCCGTCCCTGATGGTCGGCGATGATGATGCCCTCCGTGAGGTTCTCCATCACCGCATTCATCCGATCGTTGCTCTCTTGCGCCGCCGCCTCCGCCTGCTTGCGCTCGGAGATGTCGCGGGCGATGCCGTATAGGCCAATGATTTCCCCGCGATCATCCCGGATCGGATACTTGCGGTTGTCTATCCAGCCTTTTTTGCCGTCCTTGGTCAGGGTCTCCTGGGTCTCGTGGGCCACCGGCAAGCCGGAGAAGATCTGCTTTTCGAGTCGGTAGTAGACATCTGCATAGGCTTCGGGGAAGACGTCGTAGTCGGTCTGGCCGAGCAGATCGGTCCAGTGCTCAGCAGGGTCGCAGAGGGACACCAGCGTCTGGCTGGCCCCGGTAAACACGTGATTACGATCCTTGAAATAGATATAGTCGTCCGTGTTTTCCATCATGGCCCTGAAATTCACCATCGTGGAAGCATCGGTCATCGTTCGCTTCAAGGTTTTCGCGTCTTGCAGAAGCAAATTAAGCACCAGGCCCTCTGGACCGATCTCCTTGCTGTACTGCCCACTGACGCAACGAATGCGGCCGTTGGCATGCCTCAGGCGAATGTTGAAGCTGCCGGACGCTCCGGGATCGCCAACCGAAAAAAGCATGTCGGCGATGTCGGTGTCGTGCGGGTGAATTTGTTGCCTCAGAGAAACCCTCCTGGACAGAAAGTCATCCGCGGTAAATCCGAGCAGTGCTTCCATGCTATCGGCGACCGACACCACCGGCAACGACTCCGTCAAGGCCAGGCAAATGCGGGCTTCAAGCACGCCGTCGCCGCTTGGGAGCGGGTTCATGCGCCACCACCACCCGGCTGCGCCGGTGACTGAGTTGCATATCGCGGCGGCTGGCCAGACTGGGCCAACAATTCGTTGACCTCCTGCTTGATCGAAATGATGCGGCCCTCGCGCCCAAGCATTGTCTGCTGCCAGCGTTGCAGTTCGTCCAGTTGCTCGTGCAACCGCGTCTCGATCTTCTTGCGTTCGGTGATATCTTCCGCAGCCGAGAGGAGCTTGTCCCCTTGTTCGGTATGGATGATGACCCCCCAATACCTGCCAATGATATTGGAACCATCCTTGCACTTGAGGGAAAGTTCTATGCCATTCACCGCACCGTCTTGCTGCATCGTTTGCATCATCTGCCCACGTTCATTCTTGCCAATCCATCCAAGCTCTATCGCTGTCCTGCCAACGGTTTCTTCCCGGCTATATCCAGACACCCTGCAAAAGCTGTCATTGACTTCAAGATATTTTCCCGTAGAAAGATCGCTGAGGCTCTTCATCAGGGGGCTTCTATTGAATGCGTAGGTCAAAAGCTCACTGCTTTCGCGCAAGGCAATTTCGACCTGCTTGCGCGCGGTGATGTCCTGCGCAGCACCCCAGAGACCCACCGTTTTGCCTGCCGAATCCACTTCGGCCTCGCCATGCGACCACATCCATCCAGTGCTTCCGTCTTGTCTGAAGGTTTGCAGTTCGAGCGTGTAGGGAATTCCAGTCTCCCTGGTGTGGGCGACGGACGAGGACAGCCTCTGCCAGCTTTCCAGGGTGAACAATCTCATTTGCTCGGGATAGGGCGGAACAGGTAGCGCTGGGTCGAATCCGTACATCTTGAAGAGCTCCTCCGACCAAACAACCTGATTGGTTTGCAGATCCAGATGCCAACTGCCGAGACGGGCAATACGCTGTGTCTCTCCCAGATCCTTGATGATCCTGCGCAGCGCATCCTCGGCCCGATTGCGCTCCGTAACATCCCCGAAGATGCTGACGAATCGGCCTTCAGAAGGACGGAATGCCTTCACCTCGAGGGTCTTGCCAAGTGCGGCGTATTGGTGTTCAAAGAAGACCGGTTCACCATAGAGTGCTACCTTGCCAAACGTTTCGATCAACTGCTTCTCCGTGCCAGGTAACACCTCCAGGACCGTGCGGCCCACGAGCTCTGAGGCCTTGAGAGCCGTCATGCGCTCAAAGGCCGGGTTGACAGCCAGGAAGCGATAGTCCTGCGGCTCCCCATTTGCACCGCAGACGATCTCCTGCAGGGCGAAGCCATCCAGCATCTCCCGGAACACATCCTCATATTCTTTTTCGGCTTTGCGACGGTCGCTGACGTCCTCTACCATCGCCACGATGTAGTCGAGACTGCCATCGGGTTTGCATACCCGACCCACCGCCAGACGGGTGTCGACCAGGTGGCCATCCTTGTGGATAAAGCGTTTGTCCAGGGCATAGCCGTTGATCTCGCCGCCCAGCATGCGATTGAACTGAACCTGGTCGGCCGCCAGATCCGCCGGGTAGGTCAGATCAACCCAATTCATGCGGGTCAGTTCTTCCCGCGTGTAGCCCAGTGTCGCGCACAGCGCACCGTTGACCTCGATCCAGCCCTTATCCAAACTGGTGATAGCGAGTCCGACGATGGAATGGTCAAAGTAGGCATGGAAGCGCTGCATGCTGGTGCGCTCTTCAGCAATAACTGCATCCTTTGCGCTTTGTAGAGCCGCCGAGTCGATCAGTCGCTGTTCGTGATTGCGAAAGATCTGGCAGAGCAACATGGTGGCAAGTGGGTAGAACAGCAGAAGAACCCACCCAGCCTGCTCGATGAAGGCATAACCAGCGCGATCGGGGATTTGCGTGAAGGCAGCCAACTGGATGAACTGCACCACCACGCCAAGGGCGAGGTAGTCGGTCAACCGCGGCGGCTGGGTACGCTGCTGCCACCAGTGCCGTGCCAGTGTCCCCAGCAAGGCAGGCACCAGCGAGACAAAAATGCCGACCGGGGCACCGGCCCCGCCCAACCGGTAGCGATAAAAAGCCGCCATGCCTGCTGCAACGGCTGCCGTCACTCCACCGCCGACGACGCCAGCCACCACCAGCACCATCGAACGCCCGTCAAAAAAAACGCCGGGCGAAAAATTGACCGGATTCGCCATACCCAGCAAGGCCACACTGCCAAACAGCAAGCCGAGCAGAACCTGGCGATTCAGCGTTTTCTGGGGAAAACGGTCAATAACAATCTGCCCCGCCGCAACCAAGGCAATCAGGAAGGCGACGTTGTTGATCAGATTGATGAACATGTGCAATGGCTCCGCATGTCGTATTGCACGACAGGCAACTGTCGTATTTCGTGCGTGGTGTTCGGTGGCTGTTTCAGCGGGCACGCCTGCGCGGGGGATGTGCGGAGATGCTGCTTGAGCGGTAGCGAAAGTTCGCGCCCGTCGCCATCGACGCACAAGATGGTTGCAGTACCAATGGGAGACGATGTCCGGGAACCCATACATTCAGTATAAGCACAGGCCATGGCTTAATCGGAAATGAATGCAGTTGGCTTTTCCCGCTCCGCCATCTCAAAGACGGACTGAATCTTCCCTCACCCCTTCCCGCCCTTGAATTTGGCCCTTGGGTGGGCCGCGTCGTAGACCTTGGCCAGGTGTTGGAAGTCCAGCCGGGTATAGACCTGGGTGGTGCTGATATTGGCATGTCCCAACAACTCCTGCACCGCGCGCAGGTCTCCGCTGGACTGCAGCAAATGGCTGGCAAACGAGTGGCGCAGCATGTGCGGGTGAACCGGTGTGGACATGCCCGCCAGCAGGCTGCGACTGCGCAGGCGCTGCCAGACCGACTGCGCGGTCAGCCGCGTGCCGTTGCGCCCGACGAACAGCGCGTCGCTCACCGCGCCAGCCTCACGGGTGGCAAAGAAATCGCTGCGCGCCTTTAACCAGGCCTGCATGGCGGCGATGGCCAGGCGGCCCACCGGCACAGACCGCCATTTGCTGCCTTTGCCGCACACTTGCGCTTGGGCCGCATCCAGGTCAAGCCAGCCCCGGCTTGCCGCGTGGCCGGCGGCAGAAGGATAGGCATCCAGCCCGATCAACTCCCCAACGCGCAATCCGCTGGAATAAAGCAGTTCCACCATGGCGCCATCGCGCAGTTCCAGGAAATCGGCCTCCACTCGGGCCTGCGCTGACAAGCCTGCGGAAGAAACAGGGTCATAGCCCTCGTCCGCATTGCGCAGGGTGCTATGGTTTTTGAATGATGCCAGTTGCACCGCATCGTCCACACCCAGCGCTTTGGGCAGGGGTTTGGGTACTTTGGGCGTGCGAACGTCCTGCACCGGGTTGCTGGCAACCAGGCCCTGACGGCCCAGCCAGGCGTAAAAACCACGCCAACCCGACAGGATCAGGGCAATACCCCGACCACTGCGCCCGCCGCTGTGCATCTGGGCCACCCAGCGACGCACGTGGGCGTTGTGAACGGCGGTCAGCTCCACCGGCACCCTGGCCGCATAGTCGCGCAGTTTGATGAGATCCAGCGCATACAACTCAACCGTACGGGCGGCCAGGCGCTTTTCGACCCGCACATATTCGAGGTAGCGCTCGGTTAGCGTCGCCCCCACGCTAGCCACTCCGTGTTCTGCGCTGCCCCCCAAGGGGGCCTTCACGCCTTGGGGCGGCCCGGCGGCGTTCATGTCTTCGCCTGCCTTGGTTGGTTTACTTCAGGCGCGACAGTGCGGCGCTGACCAGTTCGCCGATGCGGGCCAGAAAGTCGGTGCCCATGCCGCTGTGGAAGCGGTGGGCGTCGGGCGAGGCCAGCACCAGCAAACCAAATGCCGGCGACGGCAGGCCCGCCACGGCGGCTCCGCGCAACGGTATCAGGGCCAGGGACGTCACAGTGGCTGGTTCGGGCAGCCAGCCCACGGCCTCGAAGCCGGTATTCAGGCCGCAAAAGGGCTCCATCAGCGACGAGGCGAACAGTTTGGCGTCTTCACTGACTTCCTGTGCCACGGCCAGACCGGAAAATTCGGGCGCAACACCCCACAGGCGGACGCCCACTTGTGGCACCGCGAACTGGTTCTGGATGTCCTGTTCGATCGACGCCGGCAGGGCGTGCAAATCGGTGCTCATCAGCAGGCTGCGAGCCCAGCGCAGCACCTTGTCCGACAACATCACGTTTTCACTGCCGTGGCGCACCATCTCCATGATGCGCTGTTCCAGCGCCTTGATCTTTTCGCGCAGCATCTCGGCCTGGCGCTCCTGCAGACCCACCGTGCGGTTGCTGTGCGGACTGGTGAACTGCACCGTGGCCAGCAACTCGGCGTGGCGCACAAAAAAATCGGGCGTATTGGCCAGGTAATGGGCAATATCGTCTTCGGTGATGGGGTTGTTCATGGCTTGGTTGTTCATAACTGCTCTGGAAGTTCAATTTCGCCGTGGAATACGGTGGTGGCGGGGCCGGTCATCAGCACCGGCGCAGTATCGCCTGCCCAGGCAATATTGAGCTGGCCACCGTGTGTCTGCACGTCGACAGCGTGGTCGAGCAATCCCAGGCGTATGCCCGCTACCACTGCCGCACAGGCACCAGAGCCGCAGGCCAGCGTCTCGCCCACACCGCGCTCAAATACGCGCAGGCGGATGTGGCTGCGGTCCTGCACTTGCATGAAACCCACGTTCACGCCCTGGGGGAAGCGCGGGCTGGCCTGCACCTGCGGGCCCTGCAGCAACACGGGGTGGGCCTCCACATCGTCCACCAACAACACCGCATGGGGGTTGCCCATGGAAACAGGCGCTATCAACAAAGGAGCATCTTGCGCAGGTTCCACGAGGGCTAGAGGCCAATTTCCCCAAGAACCTAGCGGCTGGAACTGCAATCCGGTGGCATCGAACGGAATCTGCGCCAGGTCAAACACCGGTGCGCCCATGTTGACAGTAACGCGGCCATCCGCGGTGAGGCGTGGCTCAATCACACCCTTCTGGGTCTGCACGCGTAGGACGTCTTTGTCGGTCAACCCCCGGTCATGCACAAAACGGGCAAAACAGCGCGCTCCATTACCGCACTGCTCGACCTCGGCGCCATCGGCGTTGTGGATCACATATTCAAAGTCGATGCCCGGTGCGGGCGAGGGCCGCACGGTCAGGATCTGGTCGGCTCCCACACCAAAGTGGCGGTCGCCCAGGAAGCGGTAGTGGGCCGTGGTGAGGCCCAGGCGGCCACGGGTTTCGTCCAGCACCACAAAATCGTTGCCGGCCCCTTGCATTTTGGTGAATGGAATGCGCATGGCGTGAATTATCAGGCCAACGCCGGTGTCCAAGCCGCTGGCGGATCGCGTCCTCTGACACCGTGGACGTCACAGCCAATGAATGATACTATGGGCAATATCATGAAAGTACGCGCCCTACTTGACACCAACATACTGGTAGCGGGTCTTTCCAGCCAGTTGGGGGCCTCCTTTGTCTTGATCGAACAGGCCTTGGAAGGGCGTTTTGAGATGCTCGCGTCACCTGCGCTTTGGCTGGAATACGAAGCGGTGCTCAAGCGGGCCGATATTCAGGCATTGCACCGGCTGTCTGAAGCGGATGTAGACGACATCCTCAACGCGCTGGCCGGTGTCGTCGTTCCGGTTCAGTCGCACTATTTGTGGCGCCCCCAACTGCGTGATCCGAATGATGAGATGGTGCTGGAGGCGGCAGTCAACGGGCAGGCATCATGCCTGGTGACGCTAAATATGCGCGATTTCGTGCCTGCTGCCAGCCGTTGGCGCCTGAAACTGTTGTCCCCCGACGATTTTTTGCAATTTTTGGAGAAAGCACCATGAGCCAAGTGGCCCTGCGTTTACCGGATTCGCTGCACCAATACGCCAAGCAGCTGGCCGCGCGCGACGATGCGTCGCTCAACCAGTTCATTGTGACCGCAGTGGCCGAAAAAATTTCTGCGCTCAACACTGAAGCATTTTTTCAGGAACGTGCACAGCGCAGCAGCCAGAAGCGGGCCGCAACCGCGCTGGCAAAAGTTCGCAAAGTGCCGCCGCTGGATGGAGATGCGCGCTGAGGCGCCAGTTCACCCATGGTCCGCCCCCAACAACGGCTGCACCCGCACGCCCTACCCTGCGCCTCCTCCGAAGCCCTGGCCCAGCGCACCGGCCTGCAAGGCGGCATTGCCAAGCGCTTTCTGCAACACGACATGGCGTTTGGCGAGCTGGCCCTGGTCTGCCCCACCGGCACGGAACCGCACCACGCGCTGGACTGGCAGGCCGAACGGGCCGTGCCCCTGCTGCGCAATGTGCAGCGCCTGACCGCGCCCAACCCCGGCTTCATGACCGGCCCCGGCACCAACAGCTACCTGGTCGGCGACTCGCGCACCGGCTACATCGCCATCGACCCCGGCCCGGCCGAGCCGGCGCACATCGAGCGGCTGTGGCGCGCCGCTGGGGGGCAGATCAAGTTCATCGTCTGCACCCATTCGCATCCGGACCACTCGCCCGGTGCCAAGCCCTTGCAGGCCCTGTGCGACGGCACGCCGCCGATCCTGGGCCTGGCCTCGCAGCCGACCGCGCGCGCGGCCAGCGAATTCATGCCCGACCACACGCTGGAGGACGGCCAGTTCCTGCGCCTCACAGCGCCAGCGCCGGACGGCGGCGAGATCACGCACACCCTGCGCGCCATCCACACGCCCGGCCATGCCGCCAACCACCTGTGCCTGCTGCTGGAGGAAGACGGCCTGCTGTTCTCGGGCGACCACATCCTCAACGGCAGCACCACCGTGATCGATCCGCCCGATGGCGACCTGAGCGCCTACCTCGAATCGCTCGACAAGCTCGACGCCGCCTGCGCGCAATACGGCGCAGAGTACATCCTGCCCGCGCATGGCTATGTGCTGAGCCGCGCGCGCCACGTCATTGCCCAACTGAAGGCGCACCGCCTGGCGCGTGAGGCCAAGGTGCTGGCCGTGATGCAGGCCGACCCCGATGGCACCATGGACGAC
>CAZMXB010000210.1:0-8819 GCA_964569855.1 uncultured Rhodoferax sp. | reverse complement strand
TTGAGCGCGCCACCCATATTGCCCGCGACATGGTCACCCGCTACGGCATGACGGACGCGCTGGGCCCCATGGTTTATGCTGAAAACGAAGGCGAAGTGTTCCTGGGTCGCTCGGTCACCAAGACCACCAACATGAGCGAGCAGACCATGCAGAAGGTCGATGGCGAGGTCCGTCGCATCATTGACCAGCAATATGCGCTGGCGCGCAAGCTGATTGAAGATAACAAGGACAAGATGCACGCCATGGCCAAGGCCTTGCTGGAATGGGAAACCATCGACACCGATCAGTTGGACGACATCATGGCCGGCAAGGAGCCACGCCCTCCCAAAGACTGGACACCACGCACTCCAAATTCCGGCGGTGGCGGCAGTGGTGGTGCCCCAGCCGTTGCGGCGGATCCCAGTCCAACCGTAGCCTGATTCATTCGGGCGTGAATAAAACGGGGCCTTGTGCCCCGTTTCTTATGGCAGGAATCCACTGGAGGGGTTGATGCATTGGCAAACCAGTCGCTTTTCGATTGACCTTGGTACCCCCAAGGTGATGGGCATCGTGAATGTCACGCCGGATTCTTTTTCCGATGGCGGCGCGTTTGCCACCCAAGAAGCCGCACTGGCCCATTGCGAGAAGCTGGTAGAGGATGGCGCGGACCTGCTGGACATCGGAGGAGAATCCACCCGCCCCGGCGCCATTGCGCTACCGGTCGAGCTTGAACTGGAGCGTGTGCTCCCGGTCGTGCGGCACGCGGTCACCCTGGGAGTGCCCGTTTCGGTGGATACCTACAAGCCACAGGTCATGCAGGCTGTGCTGGACCTGGGAGCCGATATCATCAACGACATCTGGGCTCTGCGCTGGAGGGCAGATGGTAGCCGCTCCAGCGGGGTGGATGTGATCCGTCGACATGGCCAGTGTGGCGTGTGTGTGATGCACATGCACCGCGATCCGCAGACCATGCAACTGGCCCCCATGGAAGGCGATGTGGTATCCCAAGTGCTATCATTGTTAGAGCAAGTAACGCTGAATCTACGAGGGCTTGGGGTAGCAAAGACCCGCATCTGTATTGACCCGGGCATTGGTTTTGGCAAGACGGTGCAACAGAACTTTTCGCTGCTGGCTCGCCAATCTGAATTGCTGGCGTTGCGATATCCGGTTCTTGCCGGCTGGTCGCGCAAATCGTCGCTCGCGGCAGTCACAGCACCGTCGCTGGCAGCGGCTGCAACCTTGGGTATTGGCGAACGGCTGGTTCCTAGTGTGACGGCTGCATTGCTGGCTGTACAGAACGGCGCCCACATCGTGCGGGTGCACGATGTCAAGGAAACGGTGCAGGCGTTTAAAGTGTGGGGCGCCATGCAACTTCAAGGAATAACAAAGACATGACCAGACAATACTTTGGCACCGACGGTATCCGGGGCACGGTGGGACAGGCTCCCATTACGCCTGACTTTGTGATGCGCCTGGCCCACGCCGTGGGCCGGGTCCTGAAACAAAGTGAAGCCCGCGCGACAGTGCTGATCGGCAAGGACACCCGAATATCGGGTTACATGCTGGAAAGCGCCCTGGAAAGTGGTTTCAATTCAGCCGGCGTTGACGTCGTGTTGCTGGGGCCGCTGCCGACACCCGGCGTGGCCTACCTGACCCGTGCCCAGCGCGCCTCTTTGGGTGTAGTGATCAGTGCCAGCCACAACCCGTTTGCGGACAATGGCATCAAGTTTTTCAGTGCCCAAGGCACCAAATTGTCTGACGATTGGGAGCGCGCAGTGGAGGCCCAGATCAATGAGCCGCCCCAGTGGTCGGACTCGGCATCGTTGGGAAAGACCCGTCGCCTGGACGACGCCGCTGGGCGTTACATCGAGTTTTGTAAAAGCACGTTTGCCAATGACCTGACCCTTAGGGGCATGAAGATTGTGGTGGACGCAGCCCATGGCGCCGCATACCACATAGCACCCAAGGTTTTTCACGAGTTGGGGGCAGAAGTCATTGCGATTGGGTGTGCGCCTGATGGACTGAATATCAACCACGAAGTGGGTGCGACCCATCCACAGGCCCTAGTGGCGGCGGTAAAAGAGCACCAAGCCGATTTTGGCGTGGCGCTGGATGGTGATGCCGATCGACTGCAGGTGGTCGACGCCGATGGCCGCCTTTACAACGGGGACGAGCTGTTGTACCTGTTGGCCGACGAACGCTTGGGGCGCGACGAACACGTCCCGGGGGTTGTCGGGACCCTGATGACCAACATGGCGGTGGAAGTGGCCCTCAAGGCCCGGGGCGTGCAGTTTGTGCGGGCCAAAGTCGGGGACCGTTATGTCCTCGAAGAGTTGGAAAAGCACCATTGGATTCTGGGTGGTGAAGGGTCGGGCCATCTCCTGGCGCTGGACAAACACACCACGGGTGATGGCTTGATTTCCGCTTTGCAGGTGCTTCAGGCACTTCAGCGCAGTGGCCAGACATTGGCACAACTCCTGGCGGATGTGCAACTCTTTCCACAAACCCTGATCAATGTGCGGCTCGCGCCCGGCCAGGAGTGGAAAAGCAACCAGCGTCTGGCGCAGGCAACCCAAGAGGTGGAGGCTGAACTGGGTAATTCTGGTCGGGTTTTGATCCGCGCCAGCGGCACCGAACCCTTGTTGCGCGTCATGGTGGAGGCCCGCGACGGGGACCAGGCTCAGTCGTGTGCGCAGCGCATTGCCGACACATTGGCAACTTGAACGTATTGCATTTGCCCATGACTGCCAGCCCCACCGAAGCGCTTGATCACCTGACGACTTCCGTGCATGTCTGCCGTGCTGACTACGCCGACTCCCGGCATGCATCGGCATTGGTTGCATTGCTCGACGCCTATGCGCAGGATCCTATGGGCGGTAACCATCCGCTCAGCGACTTTGCCAAGGCTAATCTGGTGACGGCCTTGGCATCACGTCCCCAGGCCTACAGTGTGTTGGCATTTGCGGGATTACAGGCTGTGGGTCTGGTCAACTGCATTGAAGGCTTCTCTACCTTTGCTTGCCGCCCGTTGGTCAATGTCCACGATGTTGCGGTTCTGGCCAGTCACAGGGGGCAGCGTGTTGCAGAGAAAATGTTGGCGCTTGCCGAGGCCATTGCCGTGGAGCGCGGTGCCTGCAAATTGACACTGGAAGTCTTGCAGGGTAACGCCGGCGCTTGCAAGTTGTACCGACGGATTGGGTTTGCGAACTACGAACTGGATCCGGCCATGGGTCAGGCGCAGTTCATGCAAAAGTGGCTCTAACCGGAAGACTTCAGCCTGGTTGAAGCGGCTTTGGATTGGGGCCGGACTCTGAATCCTGCGGTTGCGTGGATGTGTCGTTCAAAGCGGCCAGCTCTGCGACGACCCAGGCAATGACCTGCGCGTTCGTGCACATTTGCAGGTGGCCAATGCCTTCAAACACTTGAGGCTCTATGCCCTCCAGCGTTTGCGCGCGTTGCGGATAGACGATGTTGTCTTGCGGCGTGATGGCGATGCGCATCAGGCTGCGGTGGGATGCCGTTTCGGAGGCCGCGAGTTCCTTGAGCCAGGCACTTTGCCATTGCATCTGCAAGGAGTTGGTGGTGGGCACGGGCACATGGGCGGCGGTGCCCTGGTGAGGCGTGCCAAGGGTGATGACCCTGGCAACCCGCACGGTGCCAAACTCCCGCATCCAGGCGCGGATGGCCAAACCGCCCATGCTGTGGCCCACCAGCGCGACCTGGGCCTGGCCCGTGTGTTTGCACAGGGCTTGCACGGCAGCTTCGATGATGGGCGGGTATTGGTCAATCGAGCCAAACAGGGGTTCCAGGTTGACGGTGTACACGGTGTGACCTGCGGCGCGCAGACGGCCAGTCATATCGTCCCAGATGCGGTGGTTGCATACGAATCCATGGACCAGCACCACGGGAATTCGATGCTGCTCGCCCTGGGGAACCAACACGCCGGGTTCTCCGCGTGTCCAGTGTTGGCGAAGCAAAAAAGTTCGAAAACCAGCCCAGATTTCCCCAGCCAAAGCTTGCCACCATCGCCGCCACGGCTCCTGAGCCCGTGACGCAAAACACGTCCAGGCAATGGCCAGCACCAAGGTCGCCAATGGAAGCAGCAGGGGAATCACCAGGGCTACGCCCGGCGCAACGATACGATTGGCCATGAGGCCCCACGCCAGGCCAGCACCGACCAGGACTTGAATAAGCAGCATACGCCGCAGGAGTTGTGCCAGCATGGTTAGGCCTCGACCTCGGATGGCGAATACGACACCGGCGATTTCATGAACGTGCCAGTGCTTTTTTTGCTTGCGCCTTCGCCCGCAGGCCCTGACCCAGCGCGCTGATCCAGTGGGATGCCGAGGCCGGAAATAGACGGAAGACCCAGTCCATGATTTTGGCGTCTGCACCAATCAGCACGCGCGTTTTGCGGTGTTCAATGGCGTGCACGATGACGGCTGCGGCCTGCTGCGGCGTCGTGCGTGCCAGACGAGTGAAGTCATCGCGCATATCCTGCGCCGAATCAGCGATCAGGCTGACGTCCACAATGCGCGATTTATTGGCGATATTGGTCTTGATGCCACCGGGGTGTACACACAACACGTCCACGTTTGAACCACGCAATTCTTCGCGCAAACCATCGCTAAAGGCCCGCACAGCAGCTTTGCTGGCGTTGTAAATGCTTTGGGTGGGTACTGACACCATGGCAAATATGCTGGAGATGTTCACCAGCACAGCATCCGGACTTTTACGCACCAACGGCAAAAAGGCCTGGCAGCCATGCACGACTCCCCAAAAGTTGATGTTCATCAGCCAATGGGCATCGAGACTTGGCAGCTTGTCGACCGGTGTAACCAGGCCCACGCCCGCGTTGTTGATCAGTATGTCCACCGCACCAAAGTGCTGTTCGGCCTGGGCAGCCAAGGCGTGGATCGCCGCCTCGCTGCCGGTGTCTGTGACCCAAACAAAGCCGGTACCACCTTGGGTACTGATGGTTTTGACCACGCGCTCCAGGCCCGCCCCATCAATATCCGCCAGCAACAGCCGCGCGCCGCGTTGCGCCATTGCCAGGGCCAGGGCCTCACCGATGCCAGAAGCGGCACCGGTGATAACAACCGTCTTTCCTTGAAGTGAACGCATGGCCGTCAATGCCTTTGCTGTTGAATGTTTGTGGTGTGGACAAGGTAATAAGCATACCCCCCTGTCGTCGCCACAGATGCGCCGGTCACTACCCTCAGTACATCGGCTGGTATTTCCGTATAGCTGCCTTAACATCATCGGTCATTGCAAAACCGGCTCCAAACTTCTGCGCCAGTTCAGCCGCACGCGCCTCGAACGCGTCAATCCCCATGCCGTAGATGAACTGCATGGCGCCACCGGTCCAGGCCGGAAAGCCAATGCCGAAGATGGAGCCGATATTGGCGTCGTGCACGGTGGTCAATACGTTCTCGCTCAAACAACGCGCGGTCTCAACAGCCTGGCGGAACAACAAGCGGTCCTTCAGATCGGTGATCGTCCACTGCGCGTCTGCCTTCTCGAATAATGGTTTGAGCTGTGGCCACAGGAGCTTTTTCGCACCCTTCTCGGCGGGGTACTCGTAGAAGCCACCGCCGGCAGCGCGTCCGGCGCGGCCCAGTTCGGTCACCATGCGCCGCGCGATGGCTTCACCAGGCGAATGTGTGTAGGTCTTGCCCTCAGCGGCATAGTCGGCTTGCGTCTGGTCCATGACGTGCACGCTGAGCGACAGCGAGGTCTCGTCAATCACCGCCAGCGGTCCCACCGGCATGCCGCACTGGATGCCTGCGTTCTCAATGGCTGCGGCGGGAATGCCTTCACCCAGCATTGCAATGCCTTCCATCACAAAAGTGCCAAACACGCGGCTGGTGAAGAAGCCACGCGAATCGTTGACGACGATGGGCATCTTGCCAATGGCCTGTACATAGTCATAGGCGCGGGCCACAGTCTCATCATTGGTTTGTTTGCCGCGAATGATTTCCACCAGCTGCATCTTGTCCACCGGGCTGAAGAAGTGGATGCCAATGAATTTCTCAGGCGCGGCGCTGGCCGTGGCCAGGCCGGTGATGGGCAGGGTGGAGGTGTTGGAGGCAAAGAAGCCACCGGGGATGAGCATAGGCTCGGATTCCTTGGTGACCTTGGCCTTGAGTTCGCGGTTCTCGAACACGGCCTCGATGATCAGGTCGCAGCCCTGCAGGTCTTCAACCTTGGCGGTGGGCTGGATGCGGCCCAGGATTTCGGCCTGCTTGTCGGCCGTCATGCGGCCCTTGTCCACGCGGCCCTGCGTGATCTTGGCGCTGTAGCTTTTGCCCAGATCCGCCTTTTCCTGGCTCACGTCTTTCATCACGGTGGCAATGCCCTTGCTGGCCTGCGAATAGGCGATGCCCGCACCCATCATGCCCGCACCCAGCAGGCCGACCTTGGCGGGCTTGAAGCGTGGCACATCCTTGGGCCGGCTTTGGCCGCTCTTGATGGCGTTGAGGTTGAAGAAGAAGGTGTTGATCATGGCCTTGGCGTTGGTGCCGGTCATGAGCTTGGCCAGCGCCCGGCTCTCCAGCCGCAGCGCGGTCTCGATGTCCACCTGCAGACCTTCGACCATGCAGGCCATGATGGCTTCGGGCGCGGGGTACAGGCCACGGGTCTGCTTCTTGATCATGGCTGGCGCGACGACCAGCATTTGCGCGACGGCGGGCGAGGAGGGCAGGCCCCCAGGCACCTTGTAACCCTTGGCTTCCCAGGGGTGCTGCGCCGCGGGGTTGGCTGCTATCCAGGCCAGTGCCTTGGCACGCATCTCGGCTTGGGCGTTGTCGCCGGGCGCCACCAGGTCATGCACCAGGCCCAGGCCCTTGGCCTCGGCGGGGCTGAATAACTTGCCCTCCACCAGATACGGCTGTGCGCCCATCAGGCCCAGGTGGCGTGTCATCTTGGTCACGCCCGTGGCACCGGGCAGCAGGCCCAGCGTTACCTCAGGCATGCCGAACTGGGTTTTGGGCGAGTCGATGGCAATGCGGTGGTGACCGATCAAGGCCACTTCCCAGCCGCCGCCCAGCGCCGTGCCGTTGAGCAGGCTGACCACCGGCTTGCCCAGAGTTTCCAGAAAGCGCATGTTCTTCTTCAGGCGCTCGATTTCGGCGTAGACCTTTTGCGCATCCGAAGGTGTGATACGCATGGTGGCCTTGAGGTCGGCACCGGCAAAGAAGGTGCTCTTGGCGGAGGCCAGCAGGATGCCCTTAATGGCGTCCTTGTCCTTGGCGACCTGCGCCGCGACTTCTGCCATGTCGTCCTGCCACTGCAGGCACATGGTGTTGACGGGGGAATCGGGTTCGTCAAAGGTGATGGTGGCGATGCCGTCAACCAGGGAATATTGGATGGTTTTCATGGTGAATTCCTTTAATCAGTTGGGGACAGAGCTTCGCTTCGGTACGGTCAGTCCCGCAAGGTTGTTTGATTGGTTGAGGACAGCGCTGGCTCGCTGTGCGTAGCTGCGGTCTGTCCCGCAAAGTCTCACAATGCCTCCACAATCGTGGCAATGCCCATGCCGCCGCCCACGCACAGCGTGGCCAGACCATAACGCAGTTTGCGACGGTGCAACTCGTCGATCAGCGTACCCAGAATCATGGCGCCGGTAGCACCCAACGGGTGGCCCATGGCGATGGCACCACCGTTCACGTTCACCTTGTCATGCGGTACTTTCATCTCCTTCATGAAGCGCATCACCACGGCGGCAAAGGCTTCGTTCACTTCAAACAGGTCGATCTGGTCAATCGTCAGACCCGCCTTGGCCAGTGCCTTGCGGGCTGCAGGCATGGGGCCGGTCAGCATGATGGTGGGGTCGGCACCCGACAGGGCCGTGGCGACGATGCGGGCGCGGGGTGTCAGGTTGTGTGCTTTGGCCGCAGCTTCGTTGCCAATCAGCACAGCGGCGGCGCCGTCCACAATGCCCGACGAGTTGCCGGCGTGGTGCACGTGGTGGATGCGCTCGACCTGCGGGTAGCGGGTCAGCGCCACCTGGTCAAAGCCCATGCCGCCCATCTGCTCAAACGCGGGTTTGAGTCCGGCCAAGCCTTCCAGCGTGGTGTTGGGTTTGATGAATTCGTCCTTACCCAAAATGACCTGGCCCAGGCTGTCCTTTACAGCCACCACCGAGCGATCAAAATAACCGGCGGCCTGAGCGGCGGTGGCGCGTTTTTGCGACTCCAGTGCATAGGCATCCACGTCGGCGCGGCTAAAGCCTTCCAGCGTGGCAATGAGGTCGGCACCAATGCCCTGGGGCACAAACGCGGTTTGTGAATTGGTCTCCGGATCCATGGCCCAGGCACCGCCGTCCGAGCCGATGGGCACGCGGCTCATGCTCTCCACGCCACCGGCCACCACAAGGTCCTCCCAGCCTGAGCGCACCTTTTGCGCGGCCATGTTGACGGCCTCCAGGCCAGAGGCGCAGAAGCGGTTGATCTGCACGCCTGCCGCCTGGAAGTCCCAGCCCGCCTTGAGCGCGGCCACCTTGGGCAACACCGCACCCTGGTCGCCCACAGGTGAGACCACTCCCATCACGACGTCATCCACCAGCGCCGTGTCGAACTGGTGGCGAGCCTGCAGGTCGGTCAGTAGCCCGGCCAGCAGGTTGACGGGCGTGACCTCGTAAAGGCTGCCGTCTTTCTTGCCTTTGCCACGCGGGGTGCGGATGGCATCAAATACAAATGCTTCGGTCATGGGAAGGGCTCCGGTCGAAATATGAAACAGGGCGGAAATGGCGATCTGATTTGGAGTATATTGCTTTTTACCAAGCAATTGCTTTGTGAAATTAATGTCATTGCGGGACAGCCCGCAGTTACGCGAAGCGA
>CAZMXB010000209.1:0-8828 GCA_964569855.1 uncultured Rhodoferax sp. | reverse complement strand
GGATCGGTACAGCCCACGCTGAAGCGCATGTAGCTGGCGGCCTTCGCGTTCTTGGTGTCGAAGTCGTTGTCCTGATCGAACATCGGCTCGTCGCGCCAGAAGAACGTCATACCTTCCGGGCAGTTGGTTCGGATGAACCAGGGGTGCGCCGAGGTGAAGTAGTGGTTCATCTTGATCCCCTCGGGGAACGCGTTCGTCGCCTTGAGGACGTTGATCGCGTTGTTCGCAGTGTCGTTTTGCAACACCGAGCCCAGGATGCGATTCGCGTTGAACCATTCCTGGCGGGACACGTGCAGCGAACGGGGCATCAGGTTGATCAGCTGACCTGTATCGTTCTGCGCGCCCATGATCTGGATGGTCAGATCTTCCAGGGCAGTCTCGGACAGGTCGGCCGCCGGGGACAGAGCATTGCTGTACGTACCGCCGGTCGCATTGACGTGGGCAGTGGAGCACAGCGCAGCGCCATCGCCAGTGGTGAAGCTAGTCGTGACGAAGGCCGTGTTGTACGGGATCGCTGCCACCAGTTCCGTGGTCTGCCGCATGGAGAAGGCGTTGGCGCGGGCACGCCGCGTCGCCACTTCCTTGTACAGATTGTCGCGCAGTTCTTCGAACGTCACGATGTAGCCCAGCGCGTACGCGACGTGGGTGTAGGTTGTCACCACACCTTGCGTCTCGCCGTCGTAGGTCACCGGAGCGCCCTGGCCCTTCACGACCGCGTTGTTGAAGGGAGTGACTTGCACGCCCTGCTCATACGCCTTGTCGGACGAACGAACGTCGTAGAGGTCTCGGTACTCCTCCGCGTGCTCGTCGTAGGTCTGGCCCCAGATCGTGAAGATCCCGGGCCACAGCAGTTTCGGGTGCGAGCCTGTGTTGATTACGCCACCTGGCATGATTGTTCCCCTTTAGACGCCAGCTGCGCCGGTGCCGTGTGCAAGTTCATGCACGTTGATCTGAACCAGGTGCTTGGCGTAGGCGCCAAACTCGTTTCCTGGGCGTTGCACCAGCCCCATCAGCCGAAGCTGCAGGGTGGCGGTGGTGGCGGGAGTCGCGCCGGTCGCCGAGCGCACTTGCCAGCCGCTCACGAAGCCGTTGCCGGCACCGAGCAGGGAGATCTGGTTGAGGCCGATTTCGGTCGCAGCGAGTGCGGTGCCGTTCGACTCTTCCTGGATCTCGAACAAGACGTTCGGATCATCCACGACCATCGCGTACCAGACGGAAGGATCGCTCGCCGGCCGATAGGTGATGTCGAGGTTCGACTGATTGACCATCGCGGTCCGGTACTTGCCCAGTCCAACGATGACGCCGCGGAGGGCACCCGAGCCTGCGCCGAGCGCAATGCCAGGGATGCCGTTTGCATCAGCCGTTCCGCTCGAGATGACCGGGTCGCCGATGTAGAGCGCGGTGCCGTAGCTTGCCGCGATCGAGTAAAGCCGTGCCTGGCCATTCCAAGGCGCACCGTTGAGGTACGAGTGTGGAACGAAGCCAGCCGGACGATTCGTGTTTGCCATGAGAATCTCCGTAAGTTACGGTCAGCGAACGCCGACCTTGCGTTTGAAAAAATCCGGGATCTTGGTCCGGGTGCGATCCACGTAGCGATTGGAGCTGTCGCCCCCGCCCGAGTCTTGCGTACCGCCAAGAAGAGAGTCGACAACCGTTTGGTTCCGCTCTTCCACCAGTTTCTGATCTTCCTCGTACCACTCTTGCTTGATTTTCATCAGGATCAACCGCACGGGCTGTCCGTCATGACCTAACTCAGAATTTCCAACCACCGTAACTCGGGTGCCCAGGTCCGTATTGCCAGTGCGAGTGGAGATACCACCCAGGCCGGCATCGGGGACGCTGGTTTCCCCTTCTTCAACAAACTCGTATCCGCCCGTCAAGGCGCGTTCGACCCGCCCCTTGTCGCTCAGGAACCAATGGAGATGGTAGCCCGGAATGTCCGGAACAGCCAGACGCTGGACTGGCACACTCATTGGAATGCGCTTACGTTCAGAACCGCTCGAACGGTTCGCTGGGCTCAAAGGTGCGAGTGCCATGATCAATTTTCCTGGAAGTAAAGTTCAGCGTAACGAGCACGCCATTCATCTGCTGTTTTGAAGCGCTTGCCGGGTCCGACGAATTGCTTGGCATCGGCGTCACAGGCGGCGCGGGCATCAGCAGGAAGGGAGGCAAAGCCCTTCTTCCCTGTCGTGCGGCGAGTTCCACCCTCCGCTTCCCCGCCAGAGCGAGCACCTTCAACCTTGGAGCCCGAGGAGAATTCCCCGAAGGTTGCTTCAACCTCCTCGCGAATCTTCTCGTAGAAAGCCACGCCCGTCAGCTCTGTGCCGGACTCGCGCATTTCCTGGGCGATGCCGAGGGCAAGGGAAGTCCGGCGGCGGTCGGTGCCGAACCAGGGGTTGGCGGCATTCCACGCCTTGAGATCTTCAGGGACTGCCAGGGCGGCCGGCTTCGGCTCTTCCTTCGCAGCCTCCTTCTTCTTCGGCAGGGGCTCTTCCGAGGCGGCCTTCAAGTCGATCATCAACCCAGTGATTTCCGCCACTGCTTCGTGATCACCTTCTTCACTAGCCGCCTTCAGCCGAAGCTTGAGGTCTTCGCGGGCACGTTCCACAGCCTTCTGCGTCTCCACCGAATGCCGCTCGTTGATTTCTTCCAGCGCTGCGTTGGCCTTTTCCAAAGCCTCGCGGGTCTTGGCGCTCTCCGCCCGCAGGCTGTCGAGTTCCTGCTGCAATTTCTGGTTGTTCGCCCGGACGATTGGGAGGACTTGTTCGCCACGCGCAAGGTATTCCTCCGCATCGACGAAGCGTTCCGGCTCGCCCTTGAAGCGAGTGGGGGGAATCCAGCCCATCTGCTCAGCCTTCCGCTGAACTTCCGGAGTTGCTGCGCTTTCGATTGCGATTGGATCAGGCATTTCCGCCTCCTTCGTCCACGATTGCGCAGAAGATGTCGCGATCATTGACCAGGCGGTACATCTTGCCGTCCGCAGTGCCCTTGACAAGGGTGCCGGCGAACTTCGTCACCATGACATGCTCGCCAACAGCAGCCCGCGGGGAGCCTTCGTCAAACCAGGCATGCGGGCCAATGGCGATCACCGTAGCGCGCACGTCCACCATGTCCATCCGGCCCTTGACCGAGTCAGGAAGCTCGATCAGCGCGCCTTTGCGCTCCGGTTCGTAGGATTGAATCAGCACCGCGACCCCTCGCGGCTCTAGTCCACTCGTATTTTCACTCATTTTCGATCTCCGTCACATACTGCTCGTAGGAAAAGTCCGTTACAAAGGCGTATCCTTTGCACGTGCCCAGGTTACCTACATTCACCAGGGCTGTTTTTCTGTCATCATAGTCGGTGAATGAGCCGCCTTCCCAGTCCTGACGCAGTGCTTCCCGCTTTTTGTGCAGGATTTCCACCAGCGCGACCGTGCCAGGGTGACTCCACCACTCCTGGAATTCGGCCTCTGTCAGGGCGCGATCACTCATGCCGAAGCTCCTTCTTTACTCGCCTGTTTCATGCCCACGATATGCTGAGATTGGATGCGCGCGGCCTCCAAAAGGGCATTGACGTGGGCAGTTATCCGTTCGTTTTCGTGCTTTGCCACAGCGATCTGCGCGTTCACCATCGCCACCTGAGCGTAGGCTTCTTCGCTTTGCGCATTTGCTGCGTGCTCGGCGGCCTGCGCCTGCAGTTGCACCATCTTCGCGTTGTTGAGCTGCTGTTCCGTCTGCAACTTCGCAATGAGTTCCTGCGTGTCGAACTGGAGCTGCATCTGCAGCCGGCTCGTAGCACCCTGCTCTTTCATTTCCTGCAGCGCAACCTTCGGGTCTTTCGGCGGCGGCATGCCCTCGGTCCCTGTAAAGATCGACTGGACATCCGGCACGCGCAGTGCGTTGAGGAACAGACGCTCCACGGCGTCCTTGTTGTAGCCTGGCGTCGTCGCGGCGGCTTGCTTGAGCGTCAGGGCGATCTGCAAGCGCATAGAATCGCTGGTCACGTTCGGGTCGGCGGCGGGAGCGATCAGCTCCTTCCCGCCCATATAGTCGAGACGCGTTGCACCGCCCGGCCCTGGTTGATCAAGGGGCAAGAACAGGCTGTTGAGATGGTAGAGTTTCTGAAACTCCTCTTTCATCGACCGCCAGACGCGCTTGAAGATCGCCGTGTAGATCTTCTGCCCCATTTCCACCATCGTCTGAGTGGTCTGGGCAGGGGTGTTCTGGCCGGGATTCTCTCCCACCGTGATGTCGGTAGTCCCACTCACCCGCGACGCGTAGTTGATGAGGAGGCTGAGCAGCTGGAACAGCACGTCCGAGGGGGCGTTAACGGGCAGGGGAAAGATGGACTTCCGCAGGTCATCGCCCGTAGCATCCACCCGCTTCCACTCGAATGGAGCGAAAGTCTGTACACCACCACGAACCTTCGCACCTCGGCCCAAAAAGCCGCCCGCAGTAGTTTGGAGCGTCCCTGCATCTAACAGCATGTTGACGAGGGAATTGACCGCTTCGTTCAGCGGCCCGAGAAACACTCCGAAGCCGATGTCGTAGAAGCCGCCGTCCGGGGAGGGGATGAAGGTGGACTTGGTGAAGTAGTGGTCACGCTTGATGCTGATGATCTGGCCCCTGCGCGGACCGGCAGCCAGGCGCTCGATGGCCTTCTCCGAGTCGAAGAGGGTGACGATGCGGACGACGAAGCCGCTGGTCTTCTCGAAAGTGACGATGTAAGGCTCGGCGTAACCGTCCGCGTCCAGGTCGAGGTTGACGTGCTGCTCGAGGAAGATGATGCTGGTAGTGTGATCAGGCTGGGGAGG
Source organism: uncultured Rhodoferax sp. (assembly GCA_964569855.1). GTDB lineage: Bacteria > Pseudomonadota > Gammaproteobacteria > Burkholderiales > Burkholderiaceae_C > Allorhodoferax. The sequence continues at coordinate 4,032 of CAZMXB010000209.1, read as the reverse complement.
TGTGACCCGCTGGCGACTGTCCTCCCCGCGGCGAGCCTCTGTAGTGGCCGGGGCAGCCGGGGAGGTGTACCAACCTTCCTCCAGGCAGTCGCGCCACGTCTCCCGCAGGACGTTCTCGTGAACCTCGTTGCGGAAGCGCGGGATGATGTGAGTCATCCGCGGGCAGGTGTCGAGGGACTTGGTCCAGTAGTTAACGACGAGGTCCTTGGCAAGGACGAGTTCGCTGACGTTATGGCCGAGGGAGGCGGAGAAGTAAGACTTCTTAAAGTTCGTCCCAACGATGGAAAGGTTGAGGATCGCCTTGTCCGTCTGCTCTTCCCAGGCGCCGTCTTGCTCGAGTACCTGCCAGGACATATGGGTTGAGACGCGCTCGGCACGCTGGCTGAGCTCGCCATCTGCATCGGGGCCGAAGACGTTGCACTTCACCACCTTGGGGCCGCCGACAAGGGCGGGGTAGGCGCGCGCATGGAACTGCATCGCGGCGATGGTGACGAGGGGGAAGGCGACGTTCGCGGCGTTGGCCCAGGGGAAGGTCTTTTCCTTACTCACCTGCAGGGCGAGGTCCATCCCCGCCTCGTTGCAACGGAGCCAGTCCTCGCGGGACAACTCGTCCTGGTCGTATCCGTGCTTGCAGTTCTGCCCAATCGCAGTGAGGTCTGCGTCGGAGAAGCGGGAGCAAAGGTTCGGGGACTTGAGGGCCGCCGCGTCGAGTGTGATGGGGTTCTGCAGAGTCAGCATGTCAATATCCAGTTACAGCTGAACGGCCATCCGCAGCGTGCGTCTTGCGGGAGTTCCAGAACCCGCGCTCGAAATCGAGCTCCTCGTCGGACATCAGGTCCTCCTCCTCCACGTGAGCGAACTTGTCGAAGCCAAGGGAGAGGAGGGCGGCGGAATCGAACTGGTCATCGAGGGTCGCGGCCGCATTGCCAGTGAAGCGGAGTAGCTCGTGCTCGAAGCCGGGATACCACTCGGCCCGCTTGTCGAAGCGGCACTGGCCCGCCCGCATCCGGCGCTGGAAGGAGCGGCCGCGGGTTGCCTTGTCTTTGATGGAAGGAATCGCCTCGATGTTGATGCGGATGTCACGAATCTGCATCTCGCGGTAGACCATCGACTTGACCGCCTTCCAGATCACCCCATCCTCCACCCAGAAGACTTCGGGATTCCAGCGGACCTGGATGTCGAACATCTCGTCGATCCACTCGAGAGAGTCCCACCGGCCGACCCGCTGGCCGACGTAGTGGAGGAGGTTGGCGATGTCCTTGCCGCCGACGGTGAAGGAAGTGCGGTTGGCCTTATCCGCCTTGGAGACGGCAAAGTCCGCGGCCGCGCAGATGATCTTCTCTTCCTCGTAGTCCGCGTCCTTCATCGGGATGAAGTCATCCTTTTTCAGGTACGCCTCGGAGTTGTCGAGGGGGTTGTGCAAGAACTCTTGCGAGTAACCCGGCGCGTCGTTGTCTTCGATGAACTCCTGGCGGCGGTTTCGCAGCTCCGCCTCGCTCCAGCGCTCGGGCCAGAGGATGTCGGAGAAGTCGTCGAAGCCGGCGTGAGCGGCGTAGAACTGATGCTTCCACGTGCGGTTCTTCCGCAGGCGGGAAAGGAGGGAATCCTCGTGCAGGATGGTGCCGTGGACTCGGATGCGGCCAGACTTGCTGAGTGCTTGCTTCGCGGCCCGGAAGAACCAGCGACGGAATTTCAGCCGGCGGTCTGGATTCTCCACCTGCTCGTCATCTTCCATGTCGTCCGCTACCAGCAGGTTAGGCCGCTTGCCCTTCCAGAGCTTGCCGCGAATCCGCTGCTCAGCGCCCTTGGCCAGGATACGGAACCTGTGCCCGTCGGTGCATTCGCAGATCACGTCGGTGTTGGAGGTGCGCAGGAACTTCTTAATGCCGAAGTCGCGGATCAGCTCTTCGTTTTCCACCAGCTCCTCGGTGATGTTGCCGAGTTGCTCTGCCGCGTTGTCCTCCGTCGAACCGACGAGGATGATGTAGTCGGACGAGCGGAAGAGAGCTTCTGCCAAGATGTAGACCGTGGTGAGGCCGGTTGACTTGGCGTGATCTCGAGGGGCGATGATCATCGCGGCCTGGGCGTCGGAGGAGTAGAGGGCCCAGGCTTTACGGTGAAAGGGCGGCGTCGGGCGCGCGTCGTCGAAGCGGGGAGAGATGTACATCCCTGCAAAGGACTCGATGAGGTCGGCGGAGAGCTTGACGGCTTGCATCAGTAGTTCTTCGGGACGATCGTGAGGTAGCCGGTGAGGGGGAGTATCTGGCCTTCCGAGGTCGTAGCGTAGGCGGCGACCAGGTAGGTTACCCCTTCCGTCCCGCCCGCGCAGAGGCTGGTGACGCGCGTCCCGGAGATGCTGCCCGCCCCGAGCGTGAGGGCCGTGACGGAGACTCCGGAGTAGACAGACGAGCTAAGGTTGACAGAGCTGATCGTTTCTCCGATCGCGAGACGGGAGATGAAATCGAACGTGAGGCGGGTCGATGCGTCGGCATACTTGCTTTCGAAGATGAGCTTGCTCATAAGGTGGCCGCCTCCAAACCCAAACATGCGCTGCACAGACCCCAGGCAGGGACAGCGACGGCGGAGAAGAGGCGGCCAGTCATTTGCGTTTCACCGGAGCGCGAGAGCGAACGGCACGAGGTTTCTTCGGTAGGGGCGCGAGACGGCCAGGCGCTTTCTGCCCCGGAGGGGCGCGGAAGGGGGCGCGCTGGCGGATCACTCTGCTTCCTCCAACAGACGCTTCTTACAACGTTCGAGAAGCCATAACACTGTGCCGCCATCTGCGTAAGTGGAGCTAAAGAACTCCTCGCCGGCGGCATCCCACCCAAGCAGTACAAAACCCCGGCACTTTCCTTTCAGGTTTTCTAAGATCACATCTGGCTCGAGGTCAAGCTTCGTGACACTTGGGAAAGGGATTATCTGTGACATGATTCCGCCGTGGCTGGTCGCCGGCTTTCGCCGGAGGCTAGCAACCCCCTGCCATTTTGTACCGCAGGCGCACGGGCTCGGCGGGCGTGGGCTCGAACTGCTGCTGTTTCGGGTTCACTGGCAGCAGATTGCGCGAGACGAACTTGCCGCCTTCGTCATTCGCCTTAGGAAACGGTGACGGTACGGGCTTCGACTGTTTCGACATATTGCAGGGCTCCTTGTCGGACTTTGGATTGCAGGGCGAGCATGCGCTCGGCGAGTTGGGCGAGGTGGTCGCCGGCGGGAACGGGGGGAGCGGCGGCTGCATTGCCCCCGATCCCCATTGCCTTGGCGCCCAGTTCAACCGCCTTGAGGACCACCTGGTCCGAGACGTTGGGGGCGTCGAGTTTTTCTTGCAACCGTTCGAGGGACCGGCGGGTCATGCCTTCGAAGCGCTCGTTGAGGCTCATGAGGAGGACGGGATCGACCAGTTCTTCCCGGCGGGCGGCCATCGCGGCCTTCCACGCATCCGAGGCCATGACACTCGAAATCCAGCTGGGCGAGTAACCATAGCGGATCGCGAGCTGGTTGTTGTTACAGCCGGGGTGGGCGATGATATAGTCAATCATGTCCGTGTGGGTGTAGGAGACTTTCTGCAGAGTCCCCATCGTCGGCGCGTGAGAGGGCGGCGGGGCCTGGGCCAGATCCCCCAGCAATTCTTCCACGTTATCAGCATCCAACATCTCTCACCTCCTTTCGCCTAGATACCTATTAGACGCGGAGGCACCCAAAGAAGTTCCCGGCTGAGGCACTTAGGGTCGAGACGCTTCGCGTGGATTATACGGCGATAATTCGCGCGTGATTCAAAAATCGCTGCAGCAGTACTAGGTGGATTACACATTTTAGGCCCCTGCAGTGGTTTTCCCCCCACCCGGCTGAATTCATGTGTAGCTTTCCCGCCACAGTGGGGCGGACGCAACAGCTGGCGGATCGCGTGGCTGGTGCGCAACAGGTCCGGCCATGACGGCTTGGGGCATGTCGGCGGGCGATGGGCTTGCACCACGATGGAGCAATGTGTAACTGATTGTAATGATGGGAACCAAGTCGGCGGGCATGCGTCAAACG
>CAZMXB010000208.1:0-8852 GCA_964569855.1 uncultured Rhodoferax sp. | reverse complement strand
TGGCAGTTAGTGTGGCACTGCTTCCAGCATTGATGTTACTCGCCGAAGCGCTCACAGTGCAGACGGGCGCCGCAGTCGCACTGGCCTGCAAAGTGCCTTTGCGAATGGTGTGATTGCCCCGGTCGACGATATAGAGGTTGCCGCTGGTGTCAACCGCCACGTCCTTGGGATTAAAAAAACTAGCGGCGGTGCCCAAACCGTCGGCGGAGCCTGTCACGTTGGTTCCGGCGATGGTAGTTACCACACCGGCCGAGGTGATTTTGCGAACGACCTGATTGTCTGTATCCGCCAGGTAGACATTCCCGGAGGTGTCAGCGGCAAGGCCGGATGGAAACTTGAAGCTCGCAGCAGTACCCGTACCATCTAATTTGCCCGCAGTGCCCGACCCTGCCAGTGTAGTAACGACACCGGTCGGGGTGACTGCCCGCACGGCGTGGTTGCCGTGATCGCTCACGTAAAGATTACCCGCGCCATCGACAGCAATGTCAAAGGGCACGGAGAATCGAGCGGCCGTACCTGTGCCATTGGTGAAACCGTTGGTCCCGGCAGTACCCGCCAGGGTGGTGACAACGCCGGCGGCAGTGATTTTTCTGACCACTGCTGACGACTCAACAATGTACAGAGTACCGCTTGCATCAACCGCAATGCCATATGGACTCATGAACCGTGCCGCTGTTCCTGTGCCATCCTGGCTTCCTGCCAATCCGGCGCGTCCAGCCAAAGTGCTTACGACGCCCGCAGGAGTGATCATGCGTATCGTTGCATTGCCCGTGTCGGCCACGTAAACATTGCCCGCGCTGTCAGCTGCGATTCCAAGGGGTCCTTTAAAGCGCGCCGCCGATCCAGTGCCATCATCGCTGCCAAAACTGCCGCCTTTGCCCGCAAAGGTGGTAACGGTGCCATCGCTCGTCACTTTGCGAATGCTGTGATCGGTCGCATCTGCAACGTAGAGGTTACCGGAACCGTCCGCTGCGACGGCGTAGGGGTCGTCAAACCGTGCATTGGTCGCAGTTCCATCTACACTGCTGGTGCGCCCGGCAAGGCCGGCAATAGTGGTCACCGTGCCTGCCGGGCTGATTTTGCGGATGGTGTTATTCAGCGTGTCGGCGATATAGAGATTGTTGCTGCTGTCGATGGCAACACCCGATGGACCGTTGAACAAGGCGGTGCTAGTCGTGCCATCATTGCTACCGGCAGTGCCCAGGGTGCCCGCGTGCGTGCTGATTGTGCCTGTTGAAGTGACCTTTCGCACCACGTTGACGCCGTAGTCCCCGATGTACAGGTTGCCGCTGGCGTCCAATGCAATACCATGGGGTGCGCCGAGCTTGCCTGGGCCACTTGTCACCAGGGTCGTTACCAACCCCGAAGCTGTAATCTTGCGCACGTCCTTGTTGCCACTTTCGGTGACGTAGACATTGCCTGCACTGTCAACAGCAATGCCCTGCAAGGCCATGAAACGGGCTGCCGTCCCCTGACCGTCAGCGTAGCCGAGAATATCAGCCCCGCCAGCCAAGGTAGTCACCACTCCCGCCGGGGTGATCTTGCGAACAAGGTGATTTTCGTAGTCGGCCACGTAGAGCGTGCCAGCACTATCAATGGCGATACCGTGGGGCTCGTGGAACTTGGCCGCAGTGCCGGTGCCATCGGTGGTGCCCTGACCGCTCCCGCCAGCCAGTGTGGTGACCACCCCATCGGACGTGATCTTGCGGATCGCATTGCTATTGGTGTCAGCGACGAAAACGTTGCCTGCGCTATCTGCCACTACGCCAAAAGGTTCATTAAACAATGCCGCCGTACCGGTACCATCCTTGTAGCCGCTACTTCCGGCTTTGCCCGCCAGCGTAGTGACGACGCCAGCAGGGGTGATCTTGCGGATGGTATGGTTGGAACTGTCGGCAACATAAACGTTCCCTGCGCCATCAACCGCCACGCCGCGCGGAGCGCTAAACTGGGCCGCGTTGCCCGTGCCATCCGCGCTGCTGATGACCGTTCCCGCCACTCCAGCCAGCGTCGTAAACAAGTAGGACGCATCCGCAGCCAAGACGGGCGGTGCCCAGAGAAATGAAACGCAGGAAAACACCAGCAATTCAAGGGAAAACTTACTGCCAAACTTCACCATGCTGTGGCTCCTTGACCAGGGGGGGTGGCAAGAGCATAGTTACAAATGCGTTCCAATGCCAGCCCCCTAACGCGCAGATTACACACCATACCCACAAACAAACCCATACCAGACCAGGGCTTCAAGAAGACTGGAAAAGACGCAAGGCAACAAAAAAGCCCCAGTTTCACAGGGAAACTAGGGCCTTTAGGGGTCTGCTTTGTACGGTTGGAGACCAACAAAGACTTGTCACTGGCGGAGCAGGCGGGATTCGAACCCGCGGAGGGTTTTACCCCTCGCACGCTTTCCAGGCGTGTGACTTAAACCGCTCATCCACCGCTCCAGAGCCTTAGAGTTTAACCTGCCTTTTGACCGGATTCACGGCAGTGTCGTACAAAAGTGCAAAGAGGACCACACTCCAAGCTGACGGCTTGCGCCGAAAGCGCAAGGACAGACCGTCCCAAAAGAGAACTAGCGAATCAAAGCGAGGGTTTCAAAACGACCGGCGCGAATGGTCTTGAGTGTCACTGCACCGTTCTTGATACCTCCGTTGCCATCGAAAGTGACAGACCCCGTAACACCCTTGTAATTCGAGGTTGCCGCCAGTAATGGCCGGTACTTTGCCGGATCCGCCGATTCGGCCTTGACCATGGCCGCCACCAGGATTTTTACCGCGTCGTACCCGTAGGGGGCAAAGATCTGGACATCGGTTCCATATTTGGTCTTGAACCGGGCCTTGAAGGCGTCCAGCTCGGCACGGGCTGCACCCTCCACTCCACCGGCTTCGGCGCAAAACACCGCATCATCGGCGATGGCGTCACCAGCGAGCTTGAGCAATTCAGCGGAGCAAATGCCATCACCGCCCATGAACTTCGCGCGAATGCCCAGGGACTTCATTTGTTTGAGCATAGGTCCCGCCGCCGCATCCATGCCGCTAAAGAACACCAGATCCGGCTTCTTGCCTTTGATCGCGGTGAGCGTCGCGTTGAAATTGGTTCCTTGGTCCGTGGTGAATTCCTTCAGGACCACCTTGCCACCCGCAGCGACCACCGCCTTGCTGAACTCGGCGGCCAGTCCTTGGCCATTTGCCGCGCGGTCGTCGATAACTACGATCGCCTTTGCCTTCAAAGTGCCCACCGCATACTTGCCCAGTGTCATCCCCAGTTGCGCATCGTCCGCAACCAGCCGAAACGTCGTTTTGAAGCCTTGGCGCGTGTACCTGGGGCTGGTTGATGATGGCGCGAGTTGAGGAATGCCCGCATCACTGTACAGCTTGGAAGCCGGTAATGTGGCACCAGAGTTCAGGTGTCCGACCACACCGGCGACCCTGGCGTCCACCAACTTTTGCGCGGCCCGGGTTGCCAGCCTGGAGTCGGCGGCGTCGTCCTCGGCCATCAACTCCAATGTTACAACTTGTCCGTGAATCAAAACGCCCTGCGCGTTCAATTCCTCGATCGCCATGCGCGCACCGTTTTCAGAGTCTTTGCCCAGATGGGACACAGCGCCACTGACAGGACCCACATGCCCGATTCGAACAGCGGCTGTTGGCGTAAGCACCACACTGGCGGTGGTTGCACCTGGTGCGCTGGATTCCTGATGCTGACCACAAGCGAGCAGCAGTACCGCTGCCGCCCAGACAGTCAGCGTGTTTATCAACTTACTCAGCATAGACGCTCCACAAATACGGCCAACTCATGTCAAGGCTGCCGATAACATTGGTAAACCGCAGTGCCCTCACAATTTATCTTGGCCACTCTGCGCCAATGCCTTCGTTACGACAGACTCAACCGTCGCTTCGATCTCACTGCGCCACTGTGGTGAAGCCCGGCGTATCTGTTCATCAACCAACCTGCCGAGCGTTTGGCGAAGTTGTTGCTCCAGTCGCGGAATGACGGCTTGCAGCACCTGCTCCACCAATCGTTCGCGATCCAGCGTGGGCGCGAGCGGCGCCTTACCTGTTCGCACCACTTCGGTCAAGGTTGGAACAAATCGGGGGAAAGGCTTGTTCGATGGCATCAGTCGGCGCGCTTCAAGGCCAGGTCATGGCGGGTAATGGCATAGCCCTGCGCCGTGTAGAGCTTCCAGCGTTTGCGCGCACGGTCGCGGTCCGCCTCGTCCGTGCTGACGACTTCTATCAGACGTTTGAACCGATCAAAACCATCCGGTATGAAGTCACCCAGGTTGACCAGCACGTCGTTTGCGCCGGCGGCCTGACGGATATCCGTGACCAGCACGACAGCAGAACGATTTTGAACCGCAGGGTCCGCGGAGCCACTGCAATGGGTGACAAAGTCGGTCGGCGACACCGCCCACAGGTCGACGTCAAGTCGGGCAACCGCATCGGAATCCGCCACTGCTACCACTTTGGCCCCACTGCCGGCCGCCTTGCGCAACAAACGGCTCGCGTAAGCCAACTTGTCCGGCGCGCCAAAATGAAAGGCCAGTTCCGTCACGTGCTGCGTGCCTGGCTCATCAGGTACTCGACCAGCAGGCCGACAGGTCGTCCAGTGGCACCTTTGGCGGCCCCGCCCTTCCATGCGGTACCCGCAATGTCGAGGTGCGCCCATGGGAACTTCTCGGCAAAGCGCTGCAAAAATTTGGCGGCCGTGATGGAACCACCCGCACGCCCTGCCACGTTGGCCACATCGGCAAAGCTGGTCTTCAAACCTTCGGCGTAGTCCTCGTCCAGCGGCATCCTCCAGCACAGATCTTGCGCGGCGTCACCGGCCGCATACAAGGCCTTCGCCAGTTCATCTTGCGACGCAAACAAACCACTGCGCACGCCACCCAGGGCAATCACACAAGCGCCGGTCAAGGTGGCGATGTCCACCACGGCAGTGGGTTTGAAGCGCTCGGCATAAGTCAGGGCATCACACAAGACCAAACGTCCTTCGGCATCGGTGTTCAAGATTTCAATGGTCTGACCACTCATGCTCGTCACCACGTCACCGGGTTTGACGGCTTGTCCGTTGATCAGGTTCTCACAGGCGGCAATCAGGCCCACGACATTGATGTTGGGCTTGAGGACTGACAAAGACTTGAAGGTGCCCAACACGCTGGCAGCACCCGACATGTCGAACTTCATTTCGTCCATTTCCGGCGCCGGTTTGATGGAGATACCACCGCTATCAAAGGTGATGCCCTTGCCGACCAATACGGTAGGTGCTTGTGTTTTTGCCGCACCGTTGTAGCGCAGGACAATAAAGCGCAGCGGCTGGTCCGAGCCCTGGGCCACGGCCATAAAGGAACCCATGCCCAGCTTGGCTACCTCTTTTGGGCCCAGCACTTCACAGGTGATTTTTGGCAGCTTGGCCAGTTCTTGCGCCGCCTGCCCCAGCAAGGTCGGAGTTGCATGGTTGGCAGGCCGGTTGGCCCATTCCTTCGCCAGTTCAGCGCCCGCCACAATGCCCACCGCTCGGTCGAACGAGACCTGCACTTCCGTGGCGTTGGATGCACCTACCATCACTTTGCTCAGGGTACGGCCTTCGGGTTTGGATTTGGTGTGCGTGTAAACATAGGTTGCATCGGCGACTGCCAGGACCACAGCGCGGACGGCCTCTTCAAGCGCTGGAGACGCAAAACAGACCAACAATTTCTTGAGGGTCGGTGATTTGACCACCCCCACCGCCGCCAGTAACGCCGTACGCACATCGCGCGCCGAACCGGTGCCGATGCCGACCAGCACCACACGGGCGGCGTTGGCCTGAACCGGGCGGTAAAGCGACAGCAACTTGCCAGGTTTGGTTTCAAGATCTGCTGATTTGATGGCCTGGGCTATCAAGGCCGACAGGTCGTCCTTGCCCGCTTTGAAGTCCTGTGGCACCAGCACAATCAGTGCATCAGATTTCTCGGTAGAGGCTGCGACCAAGCCAATGGGTTTGAGTTCAAAGTTCATAATTCAGGTTTTCGTTAACCCGCCATGTTATTCCATTCCTCCATTCGCAAAGAACTCGCCCGCAGTTTTGGCGCTACGCTGGTCGTGTTGGTCACGGTGGTCATGACAATGACCCTGATACGCACGTTGGGCGAAGCGGGTCGGGGGGTTTTCAATCCCGCCGACGTGATGATCGTGATGGGATACACGGTGTTGTCCAACATGCCGGTCATTTTGTCGCTGTGCCTGTTTCTGGCGGTCCTCAGCGTATTGACCCGGATGTTCCGCGACAGTGAAATGGTGATCTGGTTTGGCAGCGGCCGGGGGTTGTCTTCCTTGGTTCGACCGTTGTTCCGGTTTGCCTGGCCCATTTTGGTGGTGATCACAGCTCTGGCGTTTTTGATCCTGCCCTGGGCCCTGGGGCGCATTGAAGACATGCGCGACCGGTATGAAAAGCGGGGCGACATCTCCCGTATTCAACCGGGCCAGTTTCAGGAGTCCGCCAATGGGGAGCGGGTGTTCTTTATCGAAAAGGATGCAAGCGGCCTTCAGGCGGGCAACAATGTGTTTATCGCCACGCACACACCCAACAAGGAAACCATCACTTCTGCCCGCAATGGCAGGATCGAGAGCATCAAGGGTGAAAAGTTTCTGATCCTTGAGAACGGCCAGCGCCTGGAAAAAGCAGCCAGTAAACCGGATATTTCGGTTGCCGAATTCAAGACCTACGGCGCGCAAGTCGACTCCGACGACCAGTCAGCGCGCAGTTTCGTGCCATCCGGCGCAAAGGGTACCCTGGAGCTTTTGCAGAACCCGAACAAAGTTCATCTTGCCGAGCTGTCATGGCGCGCGGGTCTGGCGTTGGCGGCCTTCAACTTTGTCATCATTGGCCTGGTAACGGCCGGGGTCAATCCCCGAGTAGGGCGCACCGCCAATCTGGGCTTTGCCTTCATGGTGTTTGTGGTCTATTTCAATATGCTGGTGCTGGGCAAAAGCTGGATTGAGACTGGGCAGGTGCAGGTAATCCCGTACCTGCTGACGCTGCATGGGGGTGCCCTTGCCCTGGCATTGTTGTGGCTTGCCAAGCGGAATAACAACTGGGTATTGCGCCACCACAAGCCCAGATCTTCGAAGGCCAGCGCGGGGGAAATGGCATGAAGACGGTCCGCCGGCTCTTGTATTCGGAGGTGGTGCTCGCCGTTGTCCTGGTGACACTCGGCTTTGTTTCCCTGTTCTACTTTTTTGATTTTGTCGAGGAACTGCAGTCGGTGGGCAAACACCGCGATACCGGCTACACCGTTGTTCAGGCTCTGCTGTACGTGGCGCTGATGCTGCCCAGCCACCTGTACGAGTTATTGCCAATTACGGTGTTGATTGGCACCATTTTTGTCATGGCGCGTCTGGCGCAAAGCTCCGAATTCACCATCCTGCGCACCAGTGGCTTGGGACCCTGGTTGGCACTGCGTACACTGCTCACCCTGGGGCTGTTTTTCGTTTTTTTAACGTTTGCCGTAGGTGACTACCTGGCGCCCATAGCGGACAAGACCGCACAGCTGCTGAAGTCGCGTTACCAGGGCAAGGTCAGCGTCGGCAAGACCGGGGCCTGGCTACGGGAGCGCCAGCCCTACAGCCACTATGCCGTCAACGTAGGTGCGCTGGCACCTGACGCCAGCATGCGTGATGTGCGAATTTTTGAATTCGATAACCAGGGATTCCTCGTTTCCATGACCGAAGGACAGAATGCCAAATTTGGCAAAGACGAATCCTGGTTACTGACCAATGTGGACCACACCGAATTCAAAACGGCGGACGCCAATGCCACCCGGGTGGATCGCAATCATATGGAGAGCTTTCGCTGGCCCACGCAGATCAGTGCGGAAATGGTTGCCACGGCTGTATTGCGACCCGAACGCATGGGCACCATTGACCTGTTCCAATACATCCAACACCTTCAAACCAATGGGCAGACCGCGCAGAAGTACGAAATCCAGTTCTGGAAGAAAGTGTTTTACCCACTGAGTTGCCTGGTCATGGTGGTTCTGGCCCTGCCATTTGCCTATCTGCACTTCCGCTCGGGCAGCGTCGCCACCTATGTGTTTGGCGGTGTCATGGCCGGTATCAGCTTTGTGCTGCTAAACAACGTGCTGGGCGACTTGGGCGCACTTCGCGGTTGGTTGCCCTGGATTACTGCGGCCCTGCCCGGCCTGATTTACTCGATTGTTTCCTTGACGGCATTTTCCTGGCTGGTAATTCGACGATGACAAGCACTGACACGACCAACAACGGCATCGTCCTGTTCGCGCATGGATCGCGTGACCCGCACTGGCACAAGCCCATGGAAGCGGTGGCATCACGTATTGCCACTCTGTCCCCCCAAACACCGGTGGTTTGCGCCTATCTCGAACTCAGCACACCCGACCTTGCTACTGCAACCCAAACATTGATCCAGCGCGGCGTGCGGAGCATCGCCATACTGCCCCTGTTTCTGGGGGTTGGTAAACATGCCCGTGAAGACCTGCCCCACCTGGTTGGCGGGCTTCGGGCCAACCACCCGGAAGTCCGCTTCACACTCAAAGCCACTGTGGGTGAAGACACACGCCTGGTGCATTTGATGGCGCAAATCGCCCTTGACGGGCAGTAGAAAACACTGACCCTGGTAACTGGTACGGCATAATGAATCACTTCTTTAGTTGAGATTCGATATGAACCTGCACCAATTCCGTTTTGTTCAGGAAGCCGTTCGCCGCAACCTCAACCTGACCGAGGCCGCCAAAGCCCTGCACACCTCGCAGCCGGGCGTCTCCAAGGCCATCATCGAGCTGGAAGAAGAGCTGGGCATTGAAATCTTTGCCCGCCATGGCAAACGCCTCAAACGCATTA
>CAZMXB010000207.1:0-8913 GCA_964569855.1 uncultured Rhodoferax sp. | reverse complement strand
TGCCGTAGCAAATACCCAGCACCGGAACCCCCAGCTCAAACACCACTTGTGGCGCCTTGTCGGTGGTTTCTTCGTAAATGCTGGCATGGCTGCCGGACAGGATGACGCCCTTGAGCGACCCATCCTTTGCATAGTTGCGGACCCATTCTTCACTGACATCGCAAGGATGCACTTCGCAAAAAACATGGGCTTCACGGATGCGACGGGCTATCAGCTGGGTGACCTGGGAACCGAAATCGAGGATGAGGATGCGTTCGTGTGTCATGGAAATCAAATTTGGGAAATGCCAGCCCTGAGGACACGCTGGCGTTGAAAGTGCCAAACGGCAAGGCCCAGGGCCAGCAGTTGGATCAGCCCGCCTACAAAGAAGGGCAGGCCCAGGCGAATGTCGCCAGGTGGTGCGTCAGACACCAGCGCCAGCATGCCGGCGCCTGCTACCGGCGCAAAGACTGCCATCAGGCTGTTGACGGACGACACCGCTCCCAGCGTGCGGCCCTGTATGGTTTCGTCGGCAGCACCCGACACGATACTTTGCAGATTGGACCCGTTCGCGGCCGAGAACATGTTGAGGACAATGATCACGAACAGCATCCAGCCCTGCGGTACCAGCCCATAGGCCACATAGGCCAGACTGGCGCTGCACATGCCGATGACTGCCAGGCGCTGGGTGGAAATGCGCCTGAGAATGTGTTTGAGCAGAACCCCCTGCATCAGCACGCTGACCACGCCGACCACCATCAAAGACCAACCCGTTTCACGTGGTCCCCAACCAAATTTGAACGTGGTGTAGAGCACCCAGGTGGCGTGCAACATGAACTGGGCCAGGGTGGTCAGCGCAATGACGGCTACCAAAGGTCCCACGCCGCGCAGGTCTATCAGGCCACGCAGTGCAGCGATCGGGTTGGCGTTGCGCCATTGGAACGCGTGGCGCCTGGCCATGGGCAGACTTTCCGGCAAAACAAAGTAACCGTAAACCCAATTGATAACGGCCAAAGACCCAGAGGCCACGAAAGGCAAACGCAAATCCAGGTCACCCAGAATACCCCCCACAGCAGGCCCAAGGATGAAACCCAGGCCCATCATGGCGCCTAGCAGTCCAAAGCGTCGTGCCCGGTCAGAAGCCGGTGTGATGTCAGCAACGTAGGCGTTGGCCACTGCGATGTTGGCCTGCATGGCGCCGCCAATCAGCCGCACCACGACCAACATCCAAAGACTATTGGCCGCAGCCGTCATGAAAAAAGTAAAGGCCAACCCGCAAAAACCCAACAGCAACACCGGGCGACGCCCAAACCGGTCTGACAACGCACCCAGAATCGGTGCGCCAAAGAAGTTCGCGATACCAAAGGCGAACATCATGGCGCCAAACCACATGGCCTGATCGCCTTGCGAATGCGTAAACTGACCGACCAGATGCGGCAACACCGGGATCATCAGACCGATCGACATCATGTCGATCAGCACGGCGATCATGATGAAACGCATCGCAGCGGGCCGGCCCTCGGCCAGCGCGACCGGTGTCTCAGTCGGCGCGGTAATTGGGAGCCTCTTTGGTAATTTGCACGTCGTGGACATGGCTTTCACGGATACCGGCCGTGGTGATCTCTACAAATTCCGCTTTGTCCTGCATGTTTTCGATGGTCGGGCAGCCGCAGTAGCCCATACTGGCCCGGATGCCACCGGCCATCTGGTAGACGATGGACACCATGGAACCCTTGTACGGCACACGGCCTTCAATGCCTTCGGGCACCAGCTTGTCGGCGTTCGGGTTGCCGGTGCTCGATTCCTGGAAGTAGCGGTCCGCGCTACCCTGCTGCATGGCACCAATGGAACCCATACCCCGGTAGCTCTTGTAGCTGCGGCCCTGAAACAGAATGACTTCGCCCGGCGCTTCCTCGGTACCCGCAAACATGCCGCCCATCATCACCGAACTGGCACCGGCGGCCAGCGCTTTGGCAATATCGCCGCTATAGCGGATGCCGCCGTCTGCGATCAATGGGATTCCGGTGCCTTTGAGCGCCGTTGCAACACTGTCAATTGCCATGATCTGAGGGACGCCCACGCCCGCCACAATACGCGTGGTGCAAATGGAACCCGGTCCGATACCCACCTTTACCGCATCGGCTCCGGCCTCCGCCAGGGCCAAGGCGGCTGCGCCGGTGGCTATGTTGCCTCCGATTACATCCACCTGCGGATAGTTCCTCTTGACCCAGCGGACCCGCTCAATGACACCATGGCTATGGCCATGCGCGGTATCGACCACAATGGCGTCCACCCCCGCACGCACGAGGGCCTCGACGCGCTCTTCAGTGCCCTCTCCCACACCCACCGCCGCACCCACACGCAATTTGCCCTGGGCGTCCCGCGCTGCATTGGGAAAGCTGGTTTGTTTGGTAATATCTTTGACGGTGATCAAGCCTTTGAGCTCGAAAGCATCGTTGACTACCAGCAAGCGCTCGATTTTGAACTGGTTCAACAGCACTTTGGCTTCGTTGATGGTCGTGCCGTCGGGCACGGTCACCAATTTGTTTTTCGGCGTCATGATCTGGCTCACCGGCAGGTCATAGCGGGTCTCGAATCGCAAGTCACGGCCGGTAACAATGCCGACCACCTTTCCGCCATCACACACCGGGAACCCGGAAACCCCCAGTTGTTCGGACAGGTTTTTGACCTGGCGCACCGTGTGCGACGGCGTAATCACGACCGGATCACGCAACACGCCGGACTCGTAACGCTTGACCTTGGACACCTGCGCGGCCTGTTCCGCGGCCGTCAGGTTTTTGTGCACAATGCCAATTCCGCCTTCCTGGGCAATCGCAATTGCCAGTCGCGATTCAGTGACCGTATCCATGGCGGCAGAGACCAGGGGCAGGTTCAAGGTGATGTTGCGTGAGAATCGGGTGGCGAGGGAGGTGTCCTTGGGCAGGACCTGGGAGTAAGCGGGAACCAACAACACATCGTCGAAGGTGAGCGCTTTGCCGAGGAGGCGCATGTCAAAGCTCCAAATGTCGAAATTGTACCCGTGGCGTCCCGCAGGACGCATGTCAGCAGCCATTCTGGCGTGTCAAAAACACCATGTTCTGATCGATTCTTCAACCGCATAGTCAGCTTGAACGCTACACTTTGAGTATGAAATGGATTCAAACACTCCTGATGGCTGTGGCAGCCGCGCTTTGCCTCAATGCGTTTGCGCAGTGGCAATGGGTCGACAAAGATGGCCACAAGGTATACAGCGACCGCGCACCGTCGGCAGACATTCCGGACAAAAACATTCTCAAACGGCCCGCAGGTCGCATGCCCTCCTCCGTAGCGCCCGCAGAACCGTCCGCGAACGGAGAAACCGCGTTGGCCATCCCCGTGCCAGCCAGTTCCAAGCCCGGCGGTGGGCTGGACAAGGAGCTTGAAGCCAAGAAAAAGAAGGCGCTGGAGGCCGAAGCAGCCAAGCGCAAGCTCGAAGATGACCGTGTTGCAAAAGGCAGGGCCGACAACTGTACGCGGGCCAAACGTGCCAAGGCCAGCTTCGACTCCGGTACGCGGCTTGTGCGTACCAATGATGCCGGTGAACGCGAAGTGATGGATGAATCAGCCATTGCCGAGGAGCAAAAACGGATTCAGACCATCATTGCGCGGGACTGCAAGTAGCACGCTCGCAGCTCGCTGGCTTCCTTAGTAACCGGCTTTAGCACCAACTCGGCGTTTTGCAAAGAGTCCTGCAGCAGTCCTGGCCCCTTGGCGCACAAACCGTTCGCGACGAGCGACCTTAGGATCCACCGTCAAGCCGCGATAAATCTCCAACCGGTCCTGATCCAATAAAACGTGACTCCCACTCACCTTGCGCGCCCAGAGGCCCATGGTCAACGCAGAGCGGCCGCTGTCGGGGATGACGCTCAGGATGTCACTTGACGACAACGCCTGCGCAACCGTGCACCCCTCAGGAAGGGTCATCTGCTGTTCCCGGATCTCACGCGGCGCCGGTGAAAAGACCAGCGTAATCGTCAGGTACTTTTCATCAGCCATACACCTGCTCCGCCCGTTTGACAAAGGCATCCACCAAACTGGCCGCAATCTTGTCAAAAACCGGCCCAACCAAGGTGCTCAGTGTCGAACTGTCAAAGCCGTAGTTGAGGATCAGCTCGACTTTACACGCGCGCTGCGAGCCATCTCCCAAAGGAATGAAGTTCCATTGCCCATCCAGATGTGAAAACGGGCCGTTCAGCAATTCCATATCGACCCGGCTGTCGGTTACATGGACATTACGGGTGCTGAACTTCTGGTGAACGCCCCCGAAGGCGATACCCATCTCGGCAATCATTCCGTCCGCATGCTGTTCCACGACCCGCGCGTTTTCGCACCAGGGTAGAAACTTGGAATACTGGTCGACATCAGTCACCAGCACATACATTTCCCGTGGGCTGTACCAGATCAATACGGACTTGTGAACGGTTTTCATAGAATGGCGGTCTGCGCGGGATTGTAGACAAGCCCAGGAGCACATCTTCTTTTTCCGTCTGTCATCCCCATTTGAGTCTCATGGCCAAGAAACCTGCAATCAACACCCGCATCGCCGACAACAAGAAGGCTGCATACAACTATTTTTTTGAAGAGCGCTTTGAGGCGGGATTGGTGCTGGAAGGCTGGGAGGTCAAATCCCTGCGCGAAGGCAAGGTTCAGTTGACCGACGGTTACGTTGTGATCCGTAATGGCGAACTCTTCATCATCGGCCTGCAGATCAACCCATTGCACACCGCATCCACGCACGTCAACCCCGACAACGTGCGGACCAAGAAGCTATTGATGCACAAGGAACAGATCCAGCGTTTGACCGGCAAAGTGGAACAAAAAGGCTACACCCTGGTTCCCATCAATCTGCATTGGAAGGAAGGCAAAGTGAAGTGCGAGATTGCACTGGCCAAGGGCAAGGCAGAGCATGACAAACGCGACACCATCAAGGACCGTGAAGGCAAGCGGGAGGTGGAGCGGGCAATGAAGAGTAAGGCGCGTTAGGCAAGTTCTTTAAGTGGATGGGTACCTGTGGGCCACGGGCTGACAAAGAACGGTGCGACCATGTCCGGTGTCACATCGGCAATGCGCGCCGGGTTCCACACAGGTTTGTAATCCTTGTCGATGGCCAGGGCACGAATACCTTCCACGGTTTCACTGGCGCGCCCAGTGCGGTCCAGATGGGCGGTGTAGAAGCAATGCTGCACCAGGTCACGCTCCATACGCAGGTCATCGGCCAGCGTCATATTGCGGGCACGGCGGACCTGCTCAAGCACCACGTGCAGCATCAGTGGGCTGCGGTGGCGCAAAGTGGCAGCCATGGCGCGTGCGGGTTTGGTGCCTGAGGCCTCCAGCGCAGCGACGATGGCGGGAATGCCGCCCAGGCCAAATGCGGCGTAGTCCTTTACGCCAAATGTGCCGCTAGCCCTCGTGGAATCATTGTGAGCAGCTATCACATTCGTAGCAATCCATTGCAGCAACCCCTCCAGCGAGCCTTGCGCCTGCATGGCAACCCACAAATCCGGCAAGGTTACGGACGGCACACAGATGTCCGCCAATCCCCAGCCCACGGCCTGTGCGCCGGTGATGGTGTCCCCGGTCAAGGCCAGATACTCGCCCACATGGCCGGGACAGCGGCTTAGAAAATAACCGCCCCCCACATCGGGGAACAGGCCGATGCCCGTCTCTGGCATCGCCATCTTCGTGGTCTCTGTAACGATGCGAACGACACCGCCTTGACGTGCGAACAGCTTGCCGGAAGCACTTCCAATCTTTCCCGCAGGGGATGCCAAGGCAGGGCCTTGGCAGATCCCCATGCCACCACCCATGACAATGCCGTCCATGAAAGCGATGTAGGGCTTGGGGTAGTTGTGGATCAGGTGGTTCAGCGTGTATTCATCAGTGAAGAACGCGTCCAACGCCGCATCACCTGCCAGGGCTGCCTGGTGAAAGAAGCGGATGTCGCCCCCCGCGCAGAATCCGCCGAACAGAGCCTCTGGGCTGCCAGGGCGACCGATCTTGTTACTGCCACGGATGGCCACCGCAAACACGGCCGGGTCATCGCGCCACGCGCGCAAGGTGGCCAGCAATGCCTGCACCATGGACAGAGACAGGGCGTTGAGCGCCTTGGGACGGTTCAATGTGATCAGGCCAATGCCACCGGCCACCGTGGTGTGGACTTCGGCGATCGCAACGTTGTCGTGTTTCATGGTGTTTGACTCCTTTGTTTCCAGCCCAGCAGCTCATTGGCTACCAGGGCACTGATGACCAATGTGCCGCCCAGCAACACCGTGGTGCCCGGAGCCTCCCCTGCCCCCAGCCACACCAGCAGAATGCCGAACAGCACTTCCAGCAAGGCCAGCAGGGACAATTCTGGCGCCTTGAGCACGCGGGCGCACAGCACCGACAGTACGCAGGGAATGGCGAGCTGAAAGGCGCCCAAATAGGCCAGCAGACCCAGATCATGCACGGTCGCTTGAAACGGGTAGGCCAGCGGCAACGTGAACAGCGCACTGATCACCGCACCGATAAAGACAGCGGGCACCAGATCCACATCGTTCCCCTTCGCATGGGCATTTTGGGTCACGGTCCAGTTGGTGGCACCGGCAATGGGCACGCACAGGGCCACCAGCGTGCCCAGAAGCTGGCCGCCAGCGATCTGTGGGGCGTACATGTAGGCAATGCCGAATCCGGCTACGACAATGGCCACCCAGGTACGCAACGCAATGCGGTGGCCGATAAAGATGCGGGCAATCAGGGCCGTCATCAATGGCCCCAGCGACATGGTGATCAATACATTGGCCACACTGGTCAGCGTGAGCGCGACCATGTAGGCGGTGAACATCACGCTCCAGCACACGCCGGAGATCCAGAACGCCCTACCTGCATGAAGGATCTTGGCGAAAACGGCACGCCCCCGCATCAGCGGCAGAATGACGATCATGGCGATCACCGTGAACAGCGCCCGCCAGAACGTCACCTCAAAACTGCGTGCGCCATCCAGATGGCGCGTGACCACGCCCGCGGTGGACCACATAAAGGCCACCACGACCATTAAGAAAACCGCACGGTTGTGTGTGAGTTTCATTGCAAAAAACAGAGACCTCACCGAAACAGAGGCCTTGCGCACAGGCCCAACTCGGACCGCGTGCCTCACAGGACCAGGGCCACCGCGGACCTGGCGTTGCCGGGCCGCTGGTAGCGTCCCCTCTGGGGGGAGGCGGCTGCAGGCCTCTTCGGGGGGAGCTTAAGACCTTCCAGCGCGCTTGCGCTCGCTTTCGGTCAGGTGGCGTTTGCGCAGACGCACCGACTTGGGCGTGATTTCGACCAGTTCGTCGTCCTCAATGAATTCCACGCCGTATTCCAGCGTCAACTCAATCGGTGGCGTGATCTTGATCACGTCTTCCTTGCCGGATACACGGAAGTTGGTCAACTGCTTGGTCCGCGTGGCATTGACCACCAGGTCGTTGTCACGGCTGTGGATGCCCACAATCATGCCTTCGTAAACTGGATCATTGGCGCGCACAAACATGCGGCCGCGGTCGTCCAGCTTGCCCAGCGCGTAGGTGAAGATTTCACCGGCGTCCATGGAAATCAGCACGCCGTTTTTACGCCCGCCAATTTCACCCTTGTGTGGCTCATAGCTGTCGAAAATGTTCGAAATCAGCCCCGAACCACGGGTCAGATTCATGAATTCATTGGTGAACCCGATCAAGCCGCGTGCCGGAATACGGTATTCCAGGCGCACACGGCCACGGCCGTCCGGCTCCATGTTGACGAGATCACCCTTGCGCTCGCCCAAGGCTTGCATCACGCCACCCTGGTGCTGCTCTTCGATGTCGGCGGTCACCATTTCAATGGGCTCGTATTTTTCGCCGTTGACTTCTTTCATCACCACGCGTGGCTTGCTGACTGCCATCTCAAAGCCTTCGCGGCGCATGTTTTCCAGCAGAATGGTCAGGTGTAGTTCGCCTCGGCCCATGACTTCAAAGATGCCCTCTTCGTCGGTCTCTTTAACGCGCAGGGCCACGTTGTGCTGAAGTTCCTTTTGCAGCCGGTCCCAGATCTGACGACTGGTGACATATTTGCCTTCACGACCGGCCAGCGGGCTTGTGTTGACGCAGAAGTTCATGGTCAGGGTCGGCTCGTCAACCTTCAGCATCGGCAACGGCATGGGATTGACCGGGTCGGTAATGGTGACGCCAATGCCGATATCCGTCAAACCGTTGATCAGCACGATCTCACCGGGACCGGCTTCCGTGGTCTGCATCCGCTCCAGACCTTCGAAGGTCAAGACCTGGTTGATGCGGCCTTTGACAGGTTTGCCGTCCGGGCCTTCCATCACCACCACGTCCATCATGGGACGAATCGTGCCCTGGCTGATGCGACCCACACCAATGCGACCAACGAAGGTTGAGAAGTCCAGCGCCGAGATCTGCAACTGCAACGGCGCTGCAGGATCACCTTCCTGGTGCGGCACGTGTTTGAGAATGGTATTGAACAGGGCCGACATGTCGGGGCCCCATTGCTCGCCTTGACCGCCCTCCTCCATCGACGACCAACCGTTTATGCCTGAGGCGTAAACCACCGGGAAGTCCAGTTGCTCATCCGTGGCGCCGAGCTTGTCAAACAGATCGAAAGCGGCATTGACCACAAAATCAGGACGGGCACCTGGTTTGTCCACCTTGTTCACCACCAGAATGGGTTTCAAGCCAAGGGCCAGCGCCTTCTTGGTCACAAAACGTGTCTGGGGCATGGGGCCTTCCTGTGCATCGATCAGCAGCACCACGCCGTCCACCATGGACAGGGCGCGCTCCACTTCACCACCGAAGTCGGCGTGACCGGGGGTATCGACGATGTTGATGTGGGTGCCTTCCCAGGTCACGGCACAGTTCTTGGCCAGAATCGTGATGCCCC
>CAZMXB010000206.1:0-8925 GCA_964569855.1 uncultured Rhodoferax sp. | reverse complement strand
CAGGAACAGGCGACGAAGTGGTCGTGTCCACAGTCGTCACACCACGCCCGGGCAAAACCTTGCGCGAAGATGCCGCATTCCAGCTACTTGCGAAAGGTCTGGCGGACATAGGGATTGGGGGTGTAGTGGTCACCCTGCCCGTCGAACTGGCCTGCACTGGCGAGTTCATGCCAGGCCTGCAGCTTGCCCCCGTGCAGCGGCCGGCTGGCCAGGTAGCCCTGCATGACGTCGCAACCCAGGCGGGTGATGGTTTCACGCTCGGCCTCTGTTTCCATACCCTCGGCGGTCACCATCAAATCAAGCCCGTGGCCCATTTCGGTCATGGCACGCACCAGCTTTTGTGTGCCGGGTGATTGATCCAGTTTGTCGATGAAACTGAGGTCGATTATGAGGCCGCTCACCGGCGGCTTTTGCAGGAACGCCAGCGACGAGCAACCGGTACCAAAGTCGTCAATCGACAACTGCGTGCCGATGTCGCGCAGCGCGTACAGCAGCGCCACGCTGTGCAGCGGGTCATCCGTCAGGCCGCTCTCACAACCCCGGTGAGTGGATGTTCGACTGCGTCGGGCGCTCCATAGCCGCCTCCACCCGGCGTGTGTATCTCAAACACATCCCCGGGCATCATCTCGGCCTGCCCGATATGGCCCAGTTCTTCCACGCTGCCATCACTGCGCACTACGCGGTTGATACCTACCTGACCTGCCTGCCCGCCCGCCATACCGAAAGCACCATGGATACGCCCATTGGACAAAAAGCTGGCCGTCATGGTCTGCAGAAAGCGCACCCGCCGCATACCGCCATCGCCGCCATGCCATTGGCCCGCACCGCCCGAGCCTTCGCGAATGGCATAACTTTCCAGCCGCACCGGGAAGCGGAACTCAAAAATCTCGGGGTCGGTCAGGCGCGAGTTGGTCATGTGGGTCTGGACCACGCTGGTGCCGTGGAAACCGCCGACCGCTTCGCCCGCCGCGTTGCTCAGGACCCCAGCGCCGGAGCCGCCGGAAATTGTCTCGTAGTACTGGTACTGGGCATTGCCAAAGGTGAAGTTGTTCATCGTGCACTGACTGCCCGCCATCCACCAGCGTGCGAAACACATACAGCGCGGCGGCCATACATACGGCGGTTGGTGCGTTGAAGTTGTTGAGCTGTTGCTCGGATGTGCCGGTGAAGTCGATGACCGCGCTGCGCTCTGCCGCATTCACCCGAATCGCCACCTGAATCTGCGCGCCGTTGTCCAGCTTGAGCGTAAACGCGCCATCCTTCAGGAGGGTAATCACGCGCCGCACCGATTCCTCGGCGTTGTCCTGCACGTGGCGCATATAGGCCTGAACCACCTCCAGACCAAAGTGGTCCACCATCTTGCGCAGCTCCTGCACGCCTTTCTCGTTGGCGGAGATCTGGGCGTTCAGGTCGGCCGTGCGCAGTACGTAAAGCCGTTGCGTGGCCAACGTGGTTGAGTTGATCGATGACTGCTGCACGCTCCGCGCTGTATTGCGGGATTTGAAAGAAATCAGTCCGTGCGATGGATCGCATTGGTCAGAACTAGCACCGCATTGGTACCACCAAACGCAAACGAATTCGTCAGCATGGTGCGCACAGCAACGTTGTCCCGCACCACGTTGGGCACATAGTCCAGGTCACACTCAGGGTCCGCCACGCGCAGGTGCAGGGTTGGCAAAGCCACCGCGTGTTGCATGGCCAGCAGGGACAGCACGCATTCAAGCGCGCCCGCGGCGCCCAGCAGGTGGCCGTGCATGGCCTTGGTAGCGCTAATGGGTATGCCAGCAGCCCGTTCCCCAAAGACCGATTTGATGGCGGCTGTCTCGGTGACGTCGTTGGCTTGTGTGCCGGTGCCGTGCGCATTGATGGCGTCAATCCGCGTGGCAGAGCAGGCGGCGGATGCGAGCGCCGCGCGCATGGCGGCGGCTTGGCCCTCGACGCTTGGGCGTGTGATGTGACCGACGTCGGTGGACAAGCCATAACCCAGGATCTCGCCGTGGATGGTGGCACCGCGCGCTTGAGCACGGTCCCAGGGCTCCAGCACCACCATGGCCGAGCCTTCGCCCAGCACCATGCCGCTGCGGTTCTTCGAGAACGGCTTGCAGGACGCGGAAGGCAGCTCGGCGTCGATGGTCGCCAACGTGTGCAACGCCTCCCAGGCTTTCAGTGATCCAAATGAGAGCGGTGCCTCGGCCCCGCCGGCGATCGCCATATCCAACTCACCGCTGGCTACGCGCAACCAGGCCTCGCCGATGGCCACGGCGGACGAGGAGCAGGCGGTGGTGTAGGTCAAATTGGGGCCACGCAATTGGTACTCCATTGCGATCCAGGCCGCGGCTGCGTTGTACATGCCCAGCAACACGGTAAAGGGCGGAATGCGGTCGGACCCCTTGGCATACAGCGTCTGGTAGCCCGCGTCGTTGCTGAGGGTGCCGCCCATGCCGGTGCCAACAAAAACCCCGGCGCGGCCGCGATCCATCATTTCCATTTCCAGGCGCGTATCGGCCATGGCCTGCCTGGCCGCCACCAGCGCAAATTGGGCGAAGCGATCCATCATGCGCAGCTTGCTGGGTTCAAAGTGGTCAGATCCGTCAAAATGCGCGGTCGCCGCCAAGGGCGCCAGCAGGCGCTCCGAAAATGGGACCTGCAGGCGCGCTATGCCGCTTCGCCCAGCATAGGCGTTGGCGTAAAGCTCGGATGCGCTATTGCCCAGCGACGAGACCACTCCGATCCCGGTCACCGCAACGCGTTTCATGGGGTCTGCAGGATCGGCATCGTCTCCACACCTGAAGACATCGCAGGGTTGCTCTGCTTGGCGATCAATCCATCAATAAAGGCGACCACGTCAGCTATGGTGGGCAACTCAACCGCCTCTGCTGGCAGGATGATGTGGAATTCGTCTTCGATATTGAACAGCATGTCGGCCAGTCCAAGGGAGTCAATGCCAAGCGCTTCGAGTGGGGCGTCCAGAGTGATGCGCTCGGGCGCCAGTTGGTAGTCCTTGGCCAGGATGGCGCGCAGCCGCTCATAGGTGGTTGTCATGGGATGTCCTTTCGGTTGGTGTGATGGGGCGGGTCTTGCCGCCGTGGATGGCACCCAGAGTCAGCAGGCCGGGCCAATGCTGGGCCATGGTCAGCAGTGGAGCTGATAAAACCGGGCGCATGGCGGCATGCGCAAAAATGCTCGCCAGTCGAATGCGGGTCTGAAACAGACGGCGCCAGTCGGTTGCATATTCGCGCGCCACCCGCCCCTGCCGTGCCACGGAAGGTGTTGCCGCGCGCTGCCCCGGTGCCAACAGATGTCCACACAGAAGCCACGCCGATTGCAGCGCCATGCTCATGCCCTCGCCAATGATGGGATGGGCCTCACCGGCTGCATTGCCGATGCGAAAGATTCGATCTGTGATGCCCACGCGGATGCCGGGAGCCAACGGTCCGGCGGCGAGCCAGGGACCCTCGCGTGTGGCCGAACACAAGGCTTGGCGCACGCCAGAGCACTCCCGCCGCAGCAGAGCATCAAATGTGTCGCCGGCGCTCACGCCGGGCTCTGCGGCCCTGAGCGCTTCGAGGCGATCACGCCGGATACAGCCCGCCACGGTGGTCATCTCTGCCCCGGCCGTGACCATACCGCCATAGCCGCCCTCGAACATGAGCACGGGCAGTACACCGGGCGTGAGCTGGGCGCCGTGAAAGTTTGCCTTGAAGGCCAGCAGGTCCGAACCGCTGCGGGTCAAGCGCCGTGGCGCACGGTCAGCCGCCAACGGCTCCCACGAACCGTGTGCGTCGATCAGTACCGGTGCGCGCAGGTTCTGCGCATGGGCGCAATCGGTGGCGCGCACTTCACATTGCCAAGTGCCGACCGATCCCTGAATGCGTTTGACCGACCAGGGTTGCAGCACGCGGGCGCCGACCAAACGGGCTTGCTCGACCAAGAGTGTGTCCAGCGTCTCCCGAGCCAGTGCCCTGCCCCACAGGTGTCTTTTGTCGGCATTGGGAGGCAAGTCCGCCACCACGGTACGCATGCCACGCATCAACGCAACCTGGCGCAGCTCCGGCCCGGCGGTGGTTTCGAGCGCGCCGCCAATGCCCAATGCCGTCAACAGCGGCATGTTGCTTGCAGCGATGCATTCCCCACACACCTTACGGCGGGGGAAGCGCTGCTTTTCCACCAAAGCGACTGACCAGCCTGCGCGTGCCAACAGAATGGCCGCGGTCGCTCCCGCCGGGCCCGCTCCGACGACGATGGCGTCAAAGTCGGTGCGCATCAATGGGCCTCGATGGGTTCGGCGCGAAAGCAATGGCTGAACAGGCCTGCCGCATATTCCTGCACCTCCCACTGGTCGCCCACATCGGGCCAGAGCGCCGTCAGCTCGCCCCCGCGAAAACCGGCGTGCACACTGATCACGGCATCCTCACGCGTGACTGCGTTGGTGCCGAGTGCACCTATGAGATGGCTGCCAACCAGCGACAGCCAAGTGCGCCGCGGCTCGCAGGCCAAGAATCGATCAGATCGGTCCGCAATGGTGCGTAGCAGGCCGGCAAGTTGCGCGCCTTCGAAGTGGTGCAGGAACAGATTGGCAACAATCAGATCCCAAGGAGCGGACCGTTTGCCAAGGCGGTCCGCGCCGGTCGCTCCATCCGCCCACTCGAACACGTCGCGCACGGATGCAACCGCAGTCCACCCCAGCTCCGCATAACTTGCGATCGTGCCTTGTGAGACGAGTGGCTGGGCATCCAGGAGCGTCAGATGAACGGGTGCCCAGGTCGGTGCGAGAGCCCGGGCGACACCCAGCATCAGACTACCGTCTCCGGCACCCAGTTCAAGTATGCGTAGCGGTTCTGCGGTCCGGCGCAGCGCAGACATATTCTGCAGGGCATGCAGCAAGATGGAGCGGGTTCCCATCGCAACATGCACGCGCTTGAGATCGCGCCGCGACTGCATGGCCTGCGGGGCGTCCGCGGGCAGGTCGTCCAGCACCTCCGGTGAAACCACTCTGGTCAGCATCAATGCACTTTGAGCAATGCGCCGTGGCAACTAAAGCCGGCGCCAAACGATGACAGCCACCACCAGCCGTCCGGCGCATCGTCGGCCAGTGCAGCCTGCAGCACAAAATAGACGAAGGCGCTGGACAGATTGCCATATTCGCGCAGCATGGCGGCGCTGTAGCGCAAGTCTGCGGTTTGTAATTTCAGGCGACGTTCCAGCGCGAGCAAGACGTCGCGCCCACCGGCATGGAAGATCCATGCATTGACGGTGTCAGGGTGCAGTCCGTTGCGTTCTAGCACCGTATCGAGAATCCGGCCCGCATAGTCCGCCGCAAGGGTTGGCACTGCGCGCGACAGTACATTGCGCAGCATGCCATCGCGCTGCTCGAACATCAGCGCAGAGCGCAGATTCGGCTCTATCAGGGAGGCGCTGTCAAGCCACTCGATGCGTCTCCCGCTCTGGCCGGGCTGGCGTGACAGTACCGCTGCTCCCGCACCATCACCGAACAGGCAGGCACTGATCAGCACCCCGGCGTCGTTGTCCAGGTACATGGCTGCGCTGCTGACCTCCACGCAAATCGACAGTACGTGTGCGCAGGCGCCGGATGCGAGCAACGCCTGACCCAACTGCAGATTGGGCAGTGCCGCAGCGCAACCCTGGCCTACGAGATCAAATGCTTTTGCATCGTGGGGTAGTCCCAGGCCTTCGATCACATAGCCCGACAGGCCGGGGCAGAGGTAGCCGGTACAGGTACTCACGATGACGGCGCCAATGTCGGCGGGGTCCAGGCCCGCGTCGGCCAGCGCACGCCGACCCGCCTGGATGGCCAGCGCCGGGGCGTGCTGGCGAAAACGCTGCGCCAATGTGTTGGGGTCGATCTGGAACACGTCATTCAGCGAGTCGACGGCCAGTCGGCGTGCCTCGATACCGTTGTCGCGCTGCAGCACGGTGCGCGCAATCAGGTGGGCGCGCGTGTCAAGCCGTGCATACCACTCGGACTGCTGGAACGCGTCAAGGCACTCGGCCTTGGTATAGCGCGCAGTGGGTGTGGCTGTGCCGACGCCGCGAAAGTACATGGATTCCAATTGCGCTCCCGTTGTTGATAGCCAATCTCGCCCCAATTTTGGGCGGGGCCGGGCTATCTATCTGTGCAATAGCGCACCGACGGGAGGACCGCGCACGATGAACATGGGTCACCGAAAGGAACTTCAGCATGGAAATTTCAGACCGCCAATGCCACGCCGCTGCTGTCGTATTCCTTGCACTCGGTATGGTCGTCGCCTGTACCGAACAGTCAGCACCACAGCCCATGCTCAATGGCCTACCTACCAGCGTTGCGTCTGGCGTGCCAGCGGACACCCAAGTCGGCGTGGTGCCCGCTGGCCCAGGCAAGGAAACCGCCGGAACAACCTCGGCCGCCAAGTCAGACGTCAGCAGGGCCGAGCAATCCAGCGCCATGCCCATGCCCGGACAGGCAAACCACCATTCCATGCCGGCGCCCACTCCGGCGAAGAAAGCGGCCAGGTCCATACGCTGACACAAACCGCTGGCGCTCTACTTGGGGCGCCCCTTGCGAATTTGCGTCGTGTCGGTTGCTCGATTGGTACCCGACACCCATCACGTAGCTGCGCAAGAGCGCTTCTTCGTGGTTGCCTGCGGCCAACAATGCCCACAAGCCGTCGCGCGCATTGAGCACACCAACGGGCTGGTTGCCGGCGTCCACAAGCAGCACGTGGATGAGTCCACGCGTGTGCATCATGGCCAGCACATCGGATAGAGAGTCTGAGTTCTCGCAGGCCGTGAAGTCGCGATTCAAGACTTCACCGGCACGGGTGGTGAACACGTCCGCACGACCAAACTGATCTGGGAGGCCGACAACAGCGCCGCCACTTCAGCAAGCAGCGCGTCCACGCCGACTTTCAACAGACGCGAGCGGGTCACGGCCTCTAAACTGATGACCTGGGCAGGCGGCAGGGCGCGGGTTTCAGCTGCGGTAACCAGAGGGCTCTCGGGGACGTCCGCTCAATCATGGCGAGTCCTTTCATGGGGTGACAGGAAATAAGCGGTTCGACGGCGTCCGATTCGGTCGGTTCGCAGGCGCACGGACCTGTCTACAGTTTGCGCGCCACGTGCAATGCCCACGGATAGGAAATCCAACCGCATGCGGCCAAGTGTGGCAAGGATTGGATATGCAAAATCAACCCTGCAACCTGGAGTTTGAACCGCAGAACCACTGGCTTAGCCAGGCCAACCGTTGCTAAAGCGCGCTGAAAACGGGCGCACACGCAGGCCGACAGTATCTTGAGCACTTTTGGTGGCCAAAACGTATTCATCGGTGCGCATTCACTCCTGAATTGACGGCTTGCGGATGTGAAATGCAAACGCCTGGTACCTTGGAGCATCACAAAACGCTACCAAAATAATAGCAAACTATCCTTAGTTTACGAGGACTGACAGCCGATTCTGTCAAAGAACCACCTTGGGGGGGCCATACCCACCTCCACCCGGAGTGTGAATCTCGAACACATCCCCCGCCAACATCTCGGCCTGGCCGATGTGCCCCAGGTCTTCCACGCTGCCATCACTGCGCACCACGCGGTTAATACCCACCTGGCCTGCCTGCCCGCCCGCCATACCGAAAGCACCATGGATACGCCCATTGGACAAAAAGCTGGCCGTCATGGTCTGCAGAAAGCGCACCCGCCGCATACCGCCATCGCCGCCATGCCATTGGCCCGCACCGCCCGAGCCTTCGCGAATGGCATAACTTTCCAGCCGCACCGGGAAGCGGAACTCAAAAATCTCGGGGTCGGTCAGGCGCGAGTTGGTCATGTGGGTCTGGACCACGCTGGTGCCGTGGAAACCGCCGACCGCTTCGCCCGCCGCGTTGCTCAGGACCCCAGCGCCCGATCCACCCGAAATCGTCTCGTAATACTGGTACTGGGCATTGCCAAAGGTGAAGTTGTTCATCGTGCACTGGCTGGCCGCCATGACGCCGAGTGCACCATACAGCGCATTGGTGATACAGCTTGACGTTTCCACATTGCCGGCCACGACGGACGCGGGCGGGTTGGGATTGAGCATGGAGCCGCTCGGGATGATGACCTGCAGCGGTTTGAGGCAACCGGCGTTCAGCGGGATGTCGTCATCCACCAGCGTGCGAAACACGTACAACACGGCGGCCATACACACGGCCGTGGGTGCGTTGAAGTTGTTGAGCTGCTGCTCGGATGTGCCGGTGAAGTCGATGACCGCGCTGCGCTCCTTGGCGTTGACCCGAATCGCCACCTGGATCTGCGCGCCGTTGTCCAGCTTGAGCGTGAACGCTCCATCCTTCAGGCGGGTAATCACCCGCCGCACCGATTCTTCCGCGTTGTCCTGCACGTGGCGCATATAGGCCTGCACCACGTCCAGCCCAAAGTGGTCCACCATCTTGCGCAGTTCCTGCACGCCTTTCTCGTTGGCGGCGATCTGCGCGTTCAGGTCGGCCATGTTTTGCTGCGGATTGCGACTTGGGAACTCACCGCTTTGCAGCAACGCCACCATCTCGGCCTCGCGCAGCACGCCCCGGTCCACCAGCTTGAAGTTGATGATCTGCACGCCCTCCTCCTCGATACGCGTGGAGAACGGTGGCATGGAACCCGGCGTGGTGCCGCCAATGTCGGCGTGGTGACCCCTGGAGCCTACATAAAACGTCGGCTTCCCCTCCAAATACACCGGCGTGATGACAGTGATGTCAGGCAGGTGCGTTCCGCCATGGTAAGGGTCGTTCAGCACATACACATCGCCGGGCTGCATGGTGTCCGCGTTCTCACGCACGACCGTCTTGATGCTCTCGCCCATGCTGCCCAAATGCACGGGCATATGGGGCGCGTTGGCGATCAGGTTGCCTGCCGCATCAAACAGCGCACAACTGAAGTCCAGCCGCTCCTTGATGTT
>CAZMXB010000205.1:0-8966 GCA_964569855.1 uncultured Rhodoferax sp. | reverse complement strand
TTATAGGGGGCATTCCTGCCCCCGCACTGCCACAGGTGAAAACCCTGACTATCAACGAGGATGGGGAAGGGCAGCGACTGGACAATTTTCTGATGCGCCAGCTCAAGGGCGTGCCAAAGACCCACGTCTACCGCATCATCCGTAGCGGCGAGGTACGCGTCAACAAAGGCCGTGCCAGCGCCGAGACGCGTCTGAACGCTGGTGATGTGGTGCGCCTGCCGCCGGTCCGCGTGTCCGAGCGCGCAACTGAAAAAGCGCAGGCCATGGCCGAGCAGGCGGCCAGCCATGCGCCGGCCCGGGAATTCGCCGTCCTGTATGAAGACGAATGTTTGCTGGCCATCAACAAGCCGGCCGGGGTGGCGGTGCATGGGGGTTCTGGCATCAGCTTTGGCGTCATCGAACAATTGCGCATGGCGCGACCCAAGGCCAAGTTTCTGGAACTGGTGCACCGCCTGGACCGCGAAACCAGCGGAATTCTTCTTGTGGCAAAGAAACGCAGTGCCTTGAAAAACCTGCAGGACCAGTTCCGCGAGCGTGAAACCGGCAAGACGTATCTGGCCATGGTGCTGGGGCAGTGGCCGGCAAACAAGAAGGTTCTGGACAAGCCGCTGCACAAGTATCTATTGCCTGACGGGGAACGCCGCGTCAAGGTGGTGGGCAAGGATGACCCGGACGGCATGCCGTCCATCACCTTGGTCAAGATTCGGGCGGCGGGCGGGCAGAATGTGGCCGGCGTCGACGCCGGACGCGGCTATTCGTTATTGGAAGTGACCATCAAGACCGGCCGGACCCACCAGATCCGCGTGCACCTCGCAAGCGAAGGCATGCCCATTGCCGGGGATGACAAGTACGGCGACTTCGACTGCAACAAGGCCCTGGCCCGCGCTGGGACTCAGCCTTCGCTCAAGCGCATGTTCCTGCATGCCTGGCGCCTGTGTTGCAGGCACCCGGTGAGTGGCGAACCACTGGAGTTGAAGGCCGAACTGCCTCCCGAGCTGTCGCAGTTCTCGGCACAGTTGCAACAACAACCCGCCTGAATCTTGCTCGGATTACGCTCGCAACATGCCAACAACCCAACTGCCAAACACCTCCCGCCGCTATGACCTGATTGCCTTCGACTGGGATGGCACCCTGTTCGATTCCACGGCCATCATCACCCGCTGCATCCAGCTGGCCGTTGTGGATGTGGGCGGGCGTCTGCCCAGCGACAAGGACGCCGCCTTCGTAATTGGCCTGGGCCTGAAGCAGGCGCTGGCCCATGCGGCGCCAGACGTGTCCCCCGACAAGTATCCGCAACTCGGCGCGCGCTACCAGCACCACTACATGGCGCACCAAAACGACATCAGCCTGTTTGACGGCGTGTTGCCGATGCTGGCCGATTTGCGCGCGCGCAACCATATGCTGGCCGTTGCTACGGGCAAAAGCCGACGTGGACTTGACGGAGCCTTGAAGACGGTTGATTTGCAGGGCGTATTTGACGGCTCGCGAACCGCAGATGAAACTGCAGGCAAGCCTGATCCCCTGATGCTCCACGAATTGATGCAGACTTTGGGGGTGGCGCCTGAGCGGGTGCTGATGGTGGGCGATACTACGCACGACCTGCAAATGGCGCTCAACGCCGGGTGCGACAGTGTGGGTGTAAGTTATGGTGCCCACGCGCACGACACTTTTACCGCATTGCAGCCACGCTTTGTGGCGCATTCAGTCGCCGAGTTGCATGGCTGGTTTCTGACCAATGCGTGATCGAACGAAACGATGTGCATGAACCCGACCGACGCAATCTCCATTCCGCTTTGCAATTCCACTGACCTGGCCAACAGCGGTGAGGCCATGCCTTTTGATGTCATGTACTGCGGTCGGACAGCCCGCGGCTTTGCCATCCGCTTCGAAGGCACGGTGTACGGTTATCTGAACCAGTGCGCCCACGTCCCGATGGAGATGGATTACCAGCCTAACCGCTTTTTCGACAGCACCGGTCAGTACCTGATGTGCGCAACCCATGGGGCCGTTTACAGCCCTAAAACCGGCGATTGCCGTGGTGGCCCCTGTCGGGGTGGCCTGAGAAAGATCGATATGACCGTGCAGCACGGCGTCGTGCACTGGCATACTGCCCCCAATTTGCAACCTTTAGAGTTCTGACCATGAGCGATCCCCATACCCCCAGCGACCAAGGCTTAACGCCAAATATGCCCTCAGCCCTCGCAGACACTGCGCAAGA
Source organism: uncultured Rhodoferax sp. (assembly GCA_964569855.1). Taxonomy (GTDB): domain Bacteria; phylum Pseudomonadota; class Gammaproteobacteria; order Burkholderiales; family Burkholderiaceae_C; genus Allorhodoferax. The sequence continues at coordinate 6,748 of CAZMXB010000205.1, read as the reverse complement.
TGCTATGAAAAATGCAGCAAAGCAGGATGCGTTCGCGTCCGGCAGCGGCGCCGCACCGGGGTGGGAGCGCGCCACGCTGGAGCAATTGGCCATGGCTGCCATCACCGAGCAGCGGCAGGCACGCCGCTGGCGCAACGGTATCCGCCTGGCTTGGCTGGCCTTTCTGGTGGCGTTGGTGTGGATGGGCATGGACCGCAGTGGCAGCGCGACCGATACATCGGCGCCGCACACGGCATTGGTCAAGATTGAGGGTGAAATAGCATCGGGCGCGGAGGCCAGTGCGGAACTGATCGTGGCGGCGATGCGCAGTGCGTTTGAAGACAAGGGCGCGCGGGCCGTGGTGCTGCTGATCAATTCGCCCGGTGGCAGCCCGGTGCAGGCAGGCATCATCAACGACGAAATCCAGCGCCTCAAGGCTCTGCACAACAAGCCGGTTTATGCCGTGGTCGAAGAGACCTGTGCATCGGCTGCCTATTACATCGCTGTGGGTGCTGACAAGATTTTTGTCGACAAGGCCAGCGTGGTCGGCAGCATCGGCGTGTTGATGGACGGCTTTGGTTTCACCGGGCTGATGGACAAGCTGGGCGTTGAGCGCCGATTGATGACCGCCGGTGAGAACAAGGGTTTCATGGACCCCTTCAGCCCCCAGACCGAGAAACAGCGCGTGTTTGCCCAGGCCATGCTGGACCAGATCCATCAGCAATTCATCGACGTGGTGAAGAAAGGGCGGGGCGAGCGTCTGAAGGAAACACCTGAAACCTTCAGCGGCCTGTTCTGGACCGGACAGCAAGCGATCGACAAGGGACTGGCCGACCAACTGGGTAATCTGGACTTTGTGGCCCGCGAAGTGGTCAAGGCCGAGGAACTGATTGATTACACCCGCAAGGAAAACGTGGCCGAACGCCTGGTCAAACGGTTTGGTGCCGCCATTGGTGAGGGTAGCGTGCGCGCGATGCGGCTGGCTCCCTCGATCCGTTAAAAAAGCCCCCAGACTCTGCGGTTGCAAGGATCGCTGACCTGCCGGCTACTTCGCGCCGGGGGGGCGGGCGGCGCTCTATGCTCCCCTGACGCCTAGCGCCCGATGGCAAACACGGCGGGCGTATCGGCTCGCAGATCCCACGGCTTGTGCTTCCAGTTTTTCGCCAGGTCGCTATGGCAGTTTGCGCTGTCCAGCGTAAGGCCGCTGGCGGTTGCCAGGCGGGTGTTGTGTTGCAGCGTTTGCTTCAGGGCTTGCAATAGGGCAGGATTGCGGTAGGGTGTTTCGATAAACAGCTGGGTTTGCCCGGTTTTCAGCGCCAGGGCCTCCAGTTCGCGTATGCGTTGACTGCGCTCGGCCGGTGTGCTGGGCAGGTAACCAACAAAAGCAAAGTTCTGGCCGTTGAGACCACTGGCTGCCAGGGCCAGCAAGAGTGAGACCGGTCCCACCAGAGGCACCACCGGCAAACCCAGTTCATGGGCCGCCCGGACAACGGACGAACCAGGGTCGGCAATCGCCGGCATGCCGGCCTCGCTCACCAGACCGATGTTCTCGCCGCGCAGTGCGGCCTGCAGCAAGGGCCGGGCATCGAAATGGCCCTGATGGTCGCCCTTCTTGTGGATAGCGTGTGGCAGTTCCTGCAACTGCATTTCCTGCAGCGGCAATCGCAGCGGGTGGGTAGCGTGGATGCGTTTCAAATAGGCGCGGGTGGACTTGGCGTTTTCACACACCCAGTGCGTGAGTGTGGCCGCCACAGCCAGCGTGCCCCCAGGCATGACCCGCTCCAGCGGTGCCAGGGATTCGCAGCCAAAGTCCAGCGGCGCGGGCACCAGGTACAGCGTGCCGGGGGTCATGGCTTGGCGCCCAGCAGGGCAATGCCAGCGGCGCGCAGCATCTGGCTGGTGCGAATCAGCGGTAGGCCAACCAGGGCGGTGGGGTCGTCGTTCTCAATCGACTGCAGCAGTGTTATGCCCAGGCCTTCGCTCTTGGCGCTGCCGGCGCAATCGTAGGGTTGTTCGGCCCTCAGATAGGTTTCGATTTCGGCATCATCCAGTGCCCGAAAGGTCACCTTGACCGGTGCCAGAGCCTGTTGGCAAAAGCCGCTTTGTAGGCAGACCACGGCCACGGCGGTCTGGAAAATCACCGTCTTGCCGCGCATCTGGCGCAGTTGGGCGACCGCGCGTTCGTGGTTGCCGGGCTTGCCCAGTGCCTGGCCATTCAGGTCGGCCACCTGATCCGACCCAATGACCACGCAGTCCGGAAAGCGCTGGGCTACAGCCTGTGCCTTGGCCAAGGCTAGGCGGCGCGCAAGGGCGGCGGGGTTTTCCCCGGTCTGCGGCGTTTCGTCCACGTCGGGGGACTCCACACAAAATGGAACCTGCAGGCGGCCCAGCAGTTCGCGCCGGTAGGTGGAGGTGGAGCCGAGTATGAGTTTTCGCTGGGTAATGTCTGGCATGTCCCGATTCTCTTACACTGCGCGCATGAAACATGACGATGACGCACGGCACCTGAACCTGGAAGCTTTTGCCCGCGCCCAGGGAAACTTGACGGGGAGTAAAGAGCTCTCGCACTTTAAGCGCCTGCAGCTGGAAGCCCAGGGTGCTGTTGCTAGCAGCCCCGTGCGCTTCTCGGCCGAGGGGCAAATTCGCTCCGCCGGCGGCCAGGGTGAACAGGTCTGGCTGACGCTGACGGCTGATGTTGCTCTGGCGCAAACCTGCCAACGTTGCCTGGGGCCGGTGGTTGTGCCCGTAGTTGTGGAGCGGGAGTTCCGTTTTGTAGCCACCGAAGAGCAGGCCGAGTTGGAAGACGAGGAGTCCGAGGAGGATGTGCTGGTCCTGAGCCGCGATTTCAACCTGTTGGAACTGGTGGAAGACGAGCTGCTGATGGCACTGCCCCTGGTGCCCAAGCACGAGGACTGTCCTGTGCCGGTCAAACTCCAGGTGGCGGATCCGGACTTTGTGGTAGACACCCAGCAAATGCCCAATCCGTTTGCCATGTTGCAGCAGCTGAAGAACAAGACCTAGTCGCAAGTCCGGCTTTGGGCTATAATTCGAGGCTTCGCGTGTGAATCTCTACGCGTTTTTACCAACCCCCAACGTGTTGCAACCTGTGCAGCACCATTGCCCAGGAGCCAATCATGGCCGTTCAACAAAACAAAAAGTCTCCTTCAAAGCGCGGCATGCACCGCTCGCACAATGCACTGGTTGTGCCCGGTATTGCGGTGGAATCCACCACCGGTGAAACGCATCTGCGCCACCACATCAGCCCGACCGGTTTCTACCGTGGGCGCAAGGTTCTGAAGACCAAATCCGAAGTCTGAAATCGGTTGTTCGCGCAAAGCCCGGAGCTACAGGCCCTGTAGCGTCGGGCTTTTGTTGTTTTGGGCCTATGGTCTTTGTTTGATGTCTCCTTCTTACTGGGTTCTGCCCCATGATCACTATTGCTGTTGACTGCATGGGAGGTGACCACGGCCCCCGCGTCACTCTGCCGGCCTGCCGGCAATTTCTGGAGCAGCACCCTGAAGCATCCCTGATACTGGTCGGTTTGGCTGAGCACCTGTCCGCGTTCTCTCACCAGCGCGTCAAGATAGTTGCGGCCAGCGAAGTAGTCACCATGGATGATTCTCTGGAGGTCGCCCTGCGCCGAAAGAAAGATTCCTCGATGCGGGTGACTATCCAGCAGGTCAAGGATGGAAGCGCTCAAGCTGCTGTATCGGCTGGCAACACGGGCGCTTTGATGGCGATCTCACGCTACCTTCTGAAAACTGTGGATGGAATCGAACGTCCCGCCATTGCCGGGCAAATTCCCAATGCCACTGGCGGTGCTACCACGATGCTGGATTTGGGTGCCAACGTAGACTGCACCGCCGAGCACTTGTTGCAGTTTGCGGTGATGGGTTCTGCCCTGGTCTCGGTATTGAGCAACAAAGAGTCGCCTACCGTTGGCCTTCTCAATATTGGTGAAGAGGTTATCAAAGGCAATGAAACCATTAAAAAAGCGGGCGATTTGCTGCGTTCTGCAGCCAAATCGGGTGATTTGAACTTCTTCGGCAACGTAGAAGGCAACGACATCTTCAAAGGGACTGTTGATTTAGTCGTTTGCGATGGTTTTGTCGGCAATGTTGCACTCAAGACCAGTGAAGGGCTCGCGGCCATGATTCTGGGATTCCTGAAGGCGGAGTTTGTTCGCAATGTTTTTACAAAATTGGCAGCAATTGCTGCCTATTCGGTGCTAAATGCGCTTAAAAAGCGGGTTGATCACCGTCGTTATAACGGCGCTGCGTTGTTGGGACTGCGTGGTCTGGTTTTCAAGAGCCACGGCTCGGCCGACGAGTTGGGTTTTGGTTACGCTTTGCAGCGGGCGTATGATGCAGCCCGAAACAATTTGCTTGACCGTGTCCAGGTCCGCATTGCCCACGCAGCGCCTCTATTGGCGAATTCCGAGAGTGCGCAGTAGCCGGCACGGGTGATTCCACCATCCTCAGCATGAAACGATATTCGCGAATAACAGGCACTGGCAGCTACTTGCCCCCCCGCAGGGTGACCAATGGCGATCTGGTGACGCAATTGGCAGACCAAGGCGTGGAGACGTCCGACGCGTGGATCGTGGACCGGACCGGTATCCGCGCGCGTCATTTCGCTGATGATGGCGTGTTCAGCAGTGACCTGGGCCTGGAAGCCGCCAAGAACGCACTGCAGGCCGCTGGTCGTAGCGCCAAGGATGTGGACCTGATCATTGTCGCCACGTCCACGCCGGACATGGTGTTCCCGTCCACCGCATGTATTCTGCAAAACAAACTGGGTGCCAACGGTGGCGCGGCTTTTGACGTGCAGGCGGTGTGCAGCGGTTTTGTCTACGCATTGACGGTGGCCGACGCGATGATTCAGACCGGAGCTGCCAAGTGCGCGCTGGTTGTGGGCGCCGAAATTTTTTCCCGCATCCTGGATTTCAAGGACCGCACCACCTGTGTACTGTTTGGCGATGGCGCAGGCGCCGTGGTGCTGGAAGCGTCCGACAAGCCCGGCATTCTGGCCAGCGACCTGCATGCCGATGGCAAACATGTGGGCATTCTGTGTGTCCCCGGTCATGTATCGGGCGGCGCTGTTTTGGGTGACCCCTTGCTCAAGATGGATGGCCAGGCAGTATTCAAACTGGCCGTTGGTCTGCTGGAAAGTGCGGCCCGGGCGACCCTGGCCAAGGCCCATTTGACCGATGCTGACATTGACTGGCTGGTACCGCATCAGGCCAATATCCGCATCATGCAGAGCACGGCGCGCAAGCTCAAGCTATCGATGGACAAGGTCGTCGTTACGGTGGGTGAACACGGCAACACATCTGCCGCATCGATCCCGTTGGCGCTGGACACCGCGGTGCGCGCTGGCCAGGTCAAGACCGGCGAAACCCTGCTGCTCGAAGGCGTGGGTGGTGGTTTCACCTGGGGTGCTTTGCTCCTTATTTTGTAGCGGCTCGCGCCCAATCGGCGAGGGCTAGTGGTCATTTTTAATAAGAACAAGTCTATGAAACAGTTTGCATTTGTTTTTCCCGGACAAGGATCGCAATCGGTTGGCATGCTGGATGCCTGGGGCGACAACCCGGTGGTTGCACAAACCCTGCAGGAAGCCTCGGATGCGCTGGGTGAAGACGTCGCCAAGCTGATCCACGAAGGTCCCAAGGAAGCTCTGGCGTTGACCACCAACACCCAGCCCGTAATGCTGGTGGCCGGTGTCGCCGCCTACCGTGTCTGGATGGCCGAAGCCGGCCAGGCGCCGTCTGCCGTGGCTGGTCACTCGCTGGGCGAATACACCGCGTTGGTCGCAGCCGGGTCCCTGACCTTGGCACAGGCCGCGCCGCTGGTGCGCCTGCGTGCACAGGCCATGCAGGACGCCGTGCCGGTCGGGCAGGGCGCCATGGCCGCGATTCTCGGCATGGACGCCGCCAAAGTGGCTGCTGGCTGCCTGGAAGTGACCCAGTCCTTTGGTGTCGGTTCTGCGGAAACCGTGGAAGCCGTCAATTTCAATGACCCGGCCCAGACGGTGATCGCCGGCAGCAAGGCCGCAGTCGAAAAGGCCTGCGAGGTGCTCAAGGCCAATGGCGCCAAGCGCGCCTTGCCCTTGCCGGTGTCGGCCCCGTTCCATTCCCGGCTCATGCAACCTGCCGCTGAAAAGCTCAAGGAGCGGCTGGCAAATGTGGAACTGCTACCCCCACAAATTCCTCTGATTAACAATATTGATGTGGCGGTCGAAACCGACCCCAACCGCATCCGGGATGCCCTGTACCGCCAGGCCTTTGGCCCGGTCCGCTGGGTGGAATGTGTGCGGACGATCAAGGCACGCGGTTTGACTACACTGGTGGAATGCGGTCCGGGCAAGGTATTGGCCGGCATGGTCAAGCGCATTGACCCCGAGTTGACGGGTCTGGCGCTGTTTGACTCCGCCACGTTGCAAGACATCAAAGGTGCATTGGTATGAGTGAAGTGAAATTGGAGGGCCAGGTGGCCCTGGTGACGGGTGCCTCGCGCGGCATCGGTGCGGCGATTGCGCTGGAACTGGCCCGAAAGGGTCTGAAGGTCGTGGGTACGGCCACCACGGATTCGGGCGCCGCCAAGATCAGCGAGACCCTGTCGGACTTTCCCGGTTGCAGTGGACGCGCGCTGGATGTGACCCAGGGTGCTGCTGGCGAAGCGCTTGTGGATGCCATCGTCAAGGAATACGGCGGGTTGCAGGTGCTGGTCAATAACGCAGGCATCACCCGCGACAATCTGACCATGCGCAT
>CAZMXB010000204.1:0-9049 GCA_964569855.1 uncultured Rhodoferax sp. | reverse complement strand
GCCGCTTCGATGCAGCTCACGTGTACCACGTAGATCGGCACGTTCAGCACATCGGCGATGGCGATGGCGCGGTTCGCGGCTTCCGCTTCCACCATCGGTGGGCGCGACAGCGGGTGGCCCTCCGGCCCCTTGATGCCCATCTCGGCCACGGTCTTTTGCAGCAAAAAGACCAGTTCGCCGTTCTCGGCGTGCACGGTGGGCATGGCGCCCAGTTCCATGAAGTGCTTGAAGCTGTTCACACCCTCCTGCTGCACCAAAGTACCCATGTCGCGCTTGACGGTTTCGTCCCACCAGGTGATGGCGACGTGGAAGCCGTAGTCGCCCGCGGACTTTTCGGCCCAGCCGCGCCAGGTCTGGTAGGCCTCCATGATGGACTGCTGCGGATTGGGGATGACAAAGTCGATGATGCTGGTGTTGCCACCGGCCAAACCCGCCGCCGTGCCCGTGAAGAAGTCGTCCATGGTGACCGTTCCCATGAAGGGCAACTGCATGTGGGTGTGCGGGTCTATGCCACCGGGCATCACGTACTGGCCGCCGGCGTCCACCACGGCGCAGCCGGCGGGCTCCATCAGCCCCTCGCCCACGGCAACAATCTTGCCGTCCTTGGTGATCACATCGGCCTTGAAGGCACGGTCGGCGTTGACCACGGTGCCACCACGGATAAAGAGGGTACTCATGAATGCTCCTGATTTAGTAGCTGCTCACGCAATGTTTACGAGGGCTGGCAGCCGATTTTTCTTACAACATTAGGCCGGATCGGCTGTGCGCATCGGATTGTTCACGTGTGTCGTCCAATTCGCGTATTTATCGCTCACAACCAGCCCCGTGCGCAAGTCTTTTTCGCCGGGTGCCAGGTCGCGCAGCGTGATGCATTCGGGCACGGGGCAAACGGTTACACACAGATTGCAGCCCACACACTCGTCCTCTTTGACCTCGAAGAAGCGTTTGCCATCCTTCATATTGGTGATGGCCTGGTGCGACGTGTCTTCACATGCAATGTGGCAGCGCCCGCACTGGATGCAGGTGTCCTGGTTGATGACGGCCTTGCTGATGTGGTTCAGGTTCAGGTACTGCCAGTTGGTGACCGAGGGCAGGGCCTTGCCGATGATCTGGTCCACGCTGGTAAAGCCCATTTCGTCCATGTAGTTGGACAGACCGCTCTCCATCTCCTGCACGATCTTGAAGCCGTAGACCATGGCGGCGGTGCAGACCTGCACCGTGCCACTGCCCAGCGCGATGTAGTCCAGCGCATCGCGCCAGTTGCCAATGCCGCCAATGCCGCTGATGGGCAGGCCGGCGGTTTGCGGGTCGCGCGCGATCTCGGCCACCATGTTCAGCGCAATCGGTTTGACGGCCGGGCCGCAGTAGCCGCCATGGCTGCCCTTGCCACCGGTGGATGGCGACATGGTCAGGCTGTAGGGGTCCACCCCCATGATGGAGTTGATGGTGTTGATCAGCGACACGGCGTCAGCCCCGCCCTTCTTGGCGGCGCGGGCGGGCAGTCGGATGTCGGTAATGTTGGGCGTGAGTTTGACGATGACGGGAAGCCGGCTGTAGAGCTTGCACCACTCCGTCACCATCTGGATGTACTCCGGCACCTGGCCGACGGCGGCGCCCATGCCGCGCTCGCTCATGCCGTGCGGGCAGCCGAAGTTCAGCTCAATACCGTCGGCACCGGTGTCGACCAGGCGCGCCAGGATGGCTTTCCAGCTGTCCTCCTGGCAGGGCACCATCAGCGAGACAACCATGGCGCGGTCCGGCCAGTTGCGCTTGACCTCGCGGATCTCCTCCAGGTTCACGGCCAGCGGCCGGTCGGTGATGAGCTCGATGTTGTTGAAGCCCATCAGGCGCCGGTCGGGCGTGAGCAGCGCGCCGTAGCGCGGGCCGTTGACGTTGACGACCGGCGGCCCGGCCTCGCCCAGCGTCTTCCAGACCACGCCGCCCCAACCGGCTTCAAAGGCGCGGTTGACGTTGCAGGCCTTGTCAGTGGGCGGCGCGGATGCCAGCCAGAAGGGGTTGGGGCTTTGGATGCCCACAAAATTGGTTGCGAGATTGGCCATGGTCATGCCTCCTGACAAGCCGCCGCTAGGGAAGCATGCGCCCCCTTGGGGGCCAGTGAACAAATGTGAGCGTGGGGGTACATAGTTTCTCCGAATAGCGTGGTCGCGGCGATCAAGCGTTGAGGAATGCGTGGATGGCGTTTGCCGATAGCTTGCCATGCTCCACCGCCTCCACCGTCAGGTCCAGCCCACCGGCCCGGCAGTCGCCACCGGCCCACACATCGGGCAAGCTGGTCTGACCCTCGGCGTCGGTGGCAATGCGTCCGCCTTCCAGCGCCAGCCTGGCATCGGTCAACATGGGGTTGCCCAGTTTCTGGCCGATGGCCTTGAGCACCATGTCGGCCTGTATGGCCTCGGTTTCGCCGGTAGAAACCAGCTTGCCATTGGCAAGGGTCTGGTATTCGAAGCGCACCGCGCTGGCATGGGCCGCCGGGCCAGTGCCGGTGCCCACAATTTCGACCGGTGCCATCCAGTGGTGGATAGTGACGCCGTGGGTTTGCGCCCATTCCTGTTCAGCCTGCGACGCCGACAAGGCCTCGGGTCCGCGCCGGTACACCATGTGTACGGTCTGCGCGCCCAGCAGCTTGGATTGCACAGCCGCGTCCACCGCGGTCATGCCGCCCCCGATGACAACCACGCGGCGGCCCACCGGCAATGTCGACAGGTCGGCGCACTGGCGCAGTTCGGCAATAAAGTCGACCGCGTCGCGCACCCCGGGCAATGTCTCGCCGGGGATGCCCAGGGTGTGGGTGCTGGACAAACCCATGCCCAGGAACACGGCGTCGAAGTCGCTGCGCAGGGTTTCGAGTTGGCTGGTGGTCTGCAGTTTCCAGTCGTGGTGCACCGTGATGCCGCCAATGGACAGCAGCCACTGCACCTCGGTCTGGGCAAACTGGTTGGGTGTTTTGTAGCTGGCCAGACCGTATTCGTTGAGGCCTCCGGCTTTGGGCCGGGCATCAAAAATGACAACGTCATGGCCCTTTCGCGCCAAAGTGTGTGCACAACTCAGGCCCGCCGGACCAGCCCCGACCACCGCGACTTTTTTGCCCGTGGCAGGCGCGCGACTGAAGATTTGCGGGTTGGCGCTTTCCAGCAGCGCGTCCACCGCATGGCGCTGCAGGCGACCGATGGCGACCGGGCGATCCTCTTGTGTGTAGCGCACACACACGGCTTCACAGAGGTTCTCGGTCGGGCAGACCCGCGCGCACATGCCGCCGAGCGGGTTGGACTCCAGAATGGTGCGCGCTGCACCACGCAGGTTGTCATCCGCAATGCGTTTGATGAAAGATGGAACGTCGATGCTGGTCGGGCAGGCCGTTGCGCACGGGGCATCAAAGCAGTAAAGGCAGCGTTCGGCCTCCAGCAGGGCCTGGGAGCGTGTGAGCCGGGGCTGTGCGTCGGCAAACGCTTTGGCGTATTCGGCTGCGCCCAGGCGGCCAGGGCGAACATCGGGATGGTGAGAGGTGGACACGCGGGCACTCCTGTATCGAAAAAAATCTGACCGTTTAGTCAAGTTCCAAAAAGAATGCTAGCAAGTGTGGTGCCAGTCTGTATCTAGGGGTTTATCCGTGTGACGGGTCTGCGGCCCGCACCAGCCACGCGGTGAATAGTTCCACGGCCGCAGGCGCCTCGGCTGTGAGTGGTGCGACCAGGTAATAGGCACGCTCACCCCGCAGGGGCTGGTTGCAGGCCACCACCAGGTCGCCCCGGGCCAGTTCCGCTTCCACCAGCAATCGCGGCACCAGCGCCACACCCAGCCCATGGATGGCGGCGGTGGCGGTCATGGAGAACAACTCATACCGAGGCCCCGAGAGGGCATTGGGCGCGGCCACCCCCATCGCCTCAAACCATTGGCTCCAGCCGAAGGGGCGGGTGCTTTGTTGCAATAGCGGCAGCCGGGCAACGGCTTGGGGCTCCAGTGCGGGATGTTGCCCCAGCAGCGCGGGAGCACACACCGGCAGCACCTCTTCGTGTACCAGCAACGTCGAGCGGGTGCCGGCCCAGTTGGCCACCTGTTCGGCCGTCCCCGCATACAGAGCAGCGTCGAAAGGGGTGTCGGCGAACAAAAAAGGCCGGGTGCGGGTCTCGATGTGCACCACGATATCGGGGTGTTGCGCGCGCAATTGGGGCAGGCGCGGAATCAGCCAGCGGGTCGCAAAAGTGGGTACGGCTGCCAGATGGATTGCGCCCTGGGTGCCCTGGGTGGACATGGCGTTGAGGGTGTCGCGTTCCAGTGCCAGCAAACGCTCGGCCACCTGGCGGGCGTATTCCTGCCCCCGGGGCGTCAAACTGACGCCATGGCGGGTGCGTTGAAACAAGGCCTGGCCCAGGTATGCTTCGAGCGCAGCCACCTGGCGCGATACCGCGCTTTGGGTCAATGCCAGTTCCTGCGCTGCCCGGGTGTAACTTTGGTGGCGCGCGGCCGCCTCGAAGCAGAGCAAGGTATGGGTGGCGGGAATTTTTCGGCGCATGCCGTCGCAGTGTAGCCCGGTGTAACCCAACCCCAGTCACAACCTCGCGCAAGGTATGCGGTAAGCGCATACCTGGGTGACAAACAATCGTTTGTGACAGCTGGAGTTCGGCACTACCATTGGCATCAATCCCATTGCTTCTTTTACTGGCATCTCTACCGGAGGAACCCCCAAATGGCCCACGCCGCTTTCAACTGGCAAGACCCCTTTCTGCTGGACAGCCAACTCAGTGACGACGAGCGCATGGTGCGCGATGCCGCCGCCGCCTACTGCCAGGACAAACTGCTGCCCCGCGTGACGCAGGCTTTTCGGGACGGCACGACCGACCCCGCCATTTTTCGCGAGATGGGCGCACTGGGCCTGCTGGGCCCCACCATCCCCGAACAATACGGCGGCCCCGGCCTGAACTATGTGGCCTATGGCCTGATCGCCCGCGAAGTCGAGCGTGTGGATAGCGGTTACCGCTCCATGATGAGTGTGCAAAGCTCGCTGGTCATGGTACCGATCTTCGAATTTGGTACCGAAGCGCAGCGCCAGAAGTATCTGCCCAAACTCGCCACTGGCGAGTGGATTGGCTGCTTTGGCCTGACCGAACCCGACCACGGCTCCGACCCCGGCTCCATGGCCACGCGCGCCCACAAGGTGGCGGGGGGCTACAAGTTAAGCGGCAGCAAAATGTGGATCTCCAATAGCCCGATCGCCGACGTGTTCGTCGTCTGGGCCAAGGAAGTATCGGAAGGCGGCCAGGTTGGCCCGATCCGCGGCTTTGTGCTGGAAAAAGGCATGGCCGGTTTGAGCGCCCCTGCTATCCATGGCAAGGTGGGCTTGCGTGCCTCCATCACCGGCGAGATCGTCATGGACGGCGTGTTCTGCCCCGAAGAAAACGCTTTTCCTGAAGTGCAGGGCTTGAAGGGACCTTTCACCTGCCTGAATAGCGCACGTTATGGCATTGCCTGGGGCGCACTGGGCGCGGCCGAAGATTGCTGGCTGCGCGCCCGCCAGTACACGATGGACCGCAAACAGTTTGGCAAGCCTCTGGCCGCCAACCAGTTGATCCAGAAGAAGCTGGCGGATATGCAGACTGAAATCGCGTTGGGTTTGCAGGGGTGTCTGCGGTTGGGGCGGATGAAGGATGAGGGTACGGCTTCTGTGGAGATTACGTCCATTTTGAAGCGCAATTCGTGTGGCAAGTCATTGGACATTGCGCGGTTGGCGCGGGACATGATGGGGGGGAATGGCATCTCGGACGAGTTTGGCGTGGCGCGGCATTTGGTGAATCTGGAAGTGGTGAATACGTATGAGGGGACTCACGATATCCATGCGCTGATATTGGGTCGGGCGCAGACAGGAATTGCGGCTTTCTGACACTTTGCGGGACAGACCGCAGGCCGCGAAGCGGACAAGCTCTGTCCCCAACTGACTAGGGGTGTTTTGAGGGAGGTTGTTTGCTGCGCAGCTTTTGTAGCCCCCACTCTCCCCCAGCCCCTCTCGCCCCGCCGGGCGAGAGGGGAGCCTTAACAGCCGATTTGGGTTCTTCGCGCCGAATACGGAATTACGGAAGTGGCGTTGCCAACGTGCTGGGTGTACACAGAGTGGTTGCCAGCGGTCGTAGAGTCCTCGTGCTGTTGCCGCGTACGCGCTGGCGGGCCCGCGCAGCGGCCCGCTGTGGGAGCGCAGGCCCTGCAGCCGTTTACTACGACCGCAGCGCCAAAAGCCTGAGCACACCAACACGTACCGCAACCTCCCTAAAGTAGCACCGTGTTCGGCGCGAACACACAAAATCGGCTGTTAAGGCCCCCCTCTCGCCCGGCGGGGCGAGAGGGGCTGGGGGAGAGTGGGGGCACAAAAGCAGCGCAGCAAACAAAGCAACCAGCCAACCAGTCAAATAACGAACAAGTAGACAACCAAACAACCAACCAACCAATCAGACAGCCAAGAAACGCAACCCATGACAACCCAAGAAAAACCCTCAGCCCTCCCCCACATCAAGGTCCTGGACCTCTCCAGAGTCCTGGCCGGCCCTTGGTGCACCCAAATGCTGGCCGACCTGGGCGCAGACGTCATAAAAATCGAAAAACCCGGTGATGGCGACGACACCCGCCACTGGGGCCCGCCCTTCCTGCAGGACGCCGATGGCAACCCCACCCAACACGCCACCTACTTCACCGCCTGCAACCGCAACAAACGCTCCGTCACCATGGACATGGCCCAACCAGAGGGCCAGGCGCTGATCCGGCAAATGGCTTTGAACAGCGATGTGCTGGTGGAAAACTTCAAGGTTGGCGGTCTGGCGAAGTACGGGATGGACTATGAAAGCCTGAAAGCATTGAACCCGCGTCTGATCTACTGCTCCATCACCGGATTCGGACAGGACGGCCCCTATGCCGAGCGCGCGGGTTACGACCTGATGATCCAGGCCATGAGCGGCATGATGGACATCACCGGCCGTGCCGACGGCACACCCGGTGGTGGTCCGCAACGGTTGGGCGTGGCGCTGATCGATGTGCTCACGGGTGTTTATGCCTGCAGCGCGATCCTGGCCGCCATCGAGGTGCGCCATCGCACCGGTCAGGGGCAGCTGATCGACATGGCCCTGCTGGATGTCGGCATGGCGGTTCTGGCCAACCAGGGCGCGGGATTTTTGAACACCGGCAAGGTGCCCCAACGCCAGGGCAACAGCCACCCCAGCCTGGCGCCTTACCAGGACTTCCCCACGCTGGATGGTGCCATGCTGCTGGCCATTGGCAACGATGGCCAGTTTGCCCGCTTCTGCGCGGCGGCCGACCAGCCCCAGTGGGCCGCCGATCCGCGCTTTGCCAGCAACAAACTGCGGGTCGAGAACTGTGGCGAGCTGGCAGCAGCGATATCAGCCGTCACCCGCCAGCGCACCACGGCCAAGTGGATTGCGCTGCTGGAGGACAAGGCTGTACCCTGTGGCCCCATCAACAGCCTGGACCAGGCCTTTGCGGACGAGCAGGTTGTGGCCAGAAGGCTCAAGCTCAATCAGCCCCTAGCCCTCGAAACCATTGCACAGACAGCTATCACTTCAATAGCAACTGTGGCCAGCCCCCTGCGACTGGTTGACACGCCTGCAGTGGTGCATCGGCCGCCGCCTGCGCTGGGGGAACACACGGTCGAGGTCTTGACCGGCCTGGGACTTGGCCCCGATGCCATCGAACGTTTGCGCGACGCGGGCGTGGTCTAAGGCCCGCCGTTTGGCGGCGTGACACCCCCGGCGCGTCTCTCGCCCGCAAGCAAACTAGCTTTGCTTGCCCAGCACTTCCCAGCGCTCCAGCGCGGCCATCAGCTCATCGTCGATCTGGGCGTTGCGGGTCGCCAGCTTCATGGCGCGCACGTTGTCGACCGCGTACAGGCTGCCGTCGGCCAGCGCCTCATTAACCTCGCGCTGCTCTGCCTCCAGTGCGGCAATCAGGTCCGGCAACGCATCCAGCTCGCGTTGTTCCTTGAAACTGAGCTTTTTGGTCTTGCTGGGTGGCGGTGCGGCCGGGGTCTGCGCGCTGACCTGGGCGGTGGCCAGCTCCTGCTTCTGTAGCTGCTCCCGCTCGTAGTTAAAAGGCTTTGCCGTGGTTTTACCTTGAGCGGCGTTGATGGCGTTGGCACGTTTGGTCTGGATCAGCCAGTCACTTACGCCACCTTCGTATTCGCGCCATTTGGCATCGCCCTCGTAGGCAATGGTGCTGGTGACGACATTGTCCAAAAAGGTCCGGTCATGGCTGACCAGGAACACGGTGCCGTCGTAGTTTTGCAGCAGGTCTTCCAGCAGCTCCAGCGTGTCGATGTCCAGGTCGTTGGTGGGTTCGTCCAGCACCAGCACGTTGGCGGGGCGGGCAAACAGGCGCGCCAGCAGCAAGCGGTTGCGTTCACCACCGCTCAGCGACCGTACCGGCGATGTGGCACGCGCCGGCGAGAACAGGAAGTCGCCCAGGTAACTCTTGCGGTGCTTCTTCTGGTTGCCAATCTCGATCCACTCGCTGCCGGGGCTGATGAAGTCTTCCAGCGTGGAATCCAGGTCCAGCGCATTGCGCATCTGGTCGAAGTAGGCCACCGTGATGTTCGCGCCCTGGCGCACCGTGCCCCAGGGGCTGTGGCCGGGTTCGGGCTTCGGAGAGTTGGCCGGTGCCGGATCGGGCTGGTAGTCGCCCAGAATCAGTTTGAGCAGCGTGGTTTTGCCCGCACCATTGGGACCCAACAGGCCAATCTTGTCGCCGCGCAGAATGGTGGCGGTGAAGTCGTCGACGATTTTGCGGTCACCGAAGGACTTGCTCACGCCCTTGAACTCGATCACCTGGTTGCCCAGACGCTCGGCCACCGGGATGAAGATCTCGTTGGTCTCGTTGCGCTTCTGGTATTCGACGTCGCTCAGTTCCTCGAAGCGGGCCAGGCGCGCCTTGCTCTTGGCCTGGCGGCCCTTGGCGTTCTGGCGCACCCATTCCAGCTCGATCTTCATCGCCTTGGTGCGGGCATCCTCGGTGCGCTGTTCCAGCTCCAGGCGCTTTT
>CAZMXB010000203.1:0-9163 GCA_964569855.1 uncultured Rhodoferax sp. | reverse complement strand
GCAGTATGTGCAGCGATAAGCATGGGAGCCCTGACCGAATGATTTATGGCATCGGCACCGACATCTGCGACGTGCGCCGCATCCGCGCCAGTGTGGAGCGGCACGGCGACCGCTTTGCTGGCAAGATACTGAGTGAAGGCGAATTTGCCACATGGGTGGCGCGCAGCCAGCGCTGGCCCGAGCGCGGTGTGCGTTACTTGGCCACGCGTTTCTCGGCCAAGGAGGCGTTCAGCAAGGCCATCGGCTTGGGTATGCGCATGCCCATGACCTGGCGCCTGTGTGAAATTGCCAAACTGCCCAGCGGTGCACCAACCATCGTGCTGCATGGTGGTCTCAAGGTTTGGTTTGAGGCGCGCAAACTGACGGCCCACATCAGTGTGACGGACGAGACGGACTACGCAGCAAGTTTTTGTGTGGTTGAGTCTTTGTCGTCCTCTCAAGCCTGAGCGTCAACAGGCGCCGGTTGTTGTTGATGCGGGTGGACTCCAGCCTTCAGGCCCACCCGCTGTTTTGTTATTTCACCGTGTCAAAAAACGCCTTGGCCTGGGCAGCGCAGAAAGGTGGCTCGTAGGTGCCGTGGTAGCCCCCGTAATAGGTGGCGAATGCAGCCGTGGTCGGGTCGGTTGGTGCTTTGCCACCGGGGCCATAGGTTGCCTGAACGAAGGGGTCCACATCCACCGATGTGACATTGGTGAGTCCGCGGGCGTCGAAGTCGGCCTTGGCCACTTTCTGGTGCACGGCCGGTGGCACGGTGGGGTCACCTGCGCCGCCGCACAACAACATCTTAGCCTTGGGGCTCCAACCCATCAGGTCGTTTTTCTTGGCAGCCAGGTAGAGAGCGTTACTGTTGTTGGTCTGGCTGTCGGCCAGAAACGCGCTTTGAAACAGCGCATCACGGGCCTGGTTGGGCGACTCGCCAGAAGCGCCGGGCAATCTTCCGGTGGTCACCAGTGTGGTGTAGGTCAGTGTCGGGCTGGGCAGCAGGGATTCAATGTAGTCCGAGTACGGTGCCTTGAACACGGTCTTGACGTCAGCGTAGACGTTACCGTAGACCTTTTGCCAGGCCGTTACCAAAAATGGCACGAAGAACTGAACGCCGGCGACCGCAGTGGTCACTTTGATCGAGCCCGACAGGTTGTAAGGACCTGCCAGGTGGGCACCACCCACCACATTGATTTCGGAGGCATTGTCACGCTCGATGGCACGGTGGGCTGCCATGGACGAATGCCCACCTTGCGAGTATCCGCTCAACACCACTTTGCCCGACAAGCTGGCACCCACGGCGCCCGCGGCGTTGCGCGCGGCGCGAATGGAGTCAATCACAGTGCTTGCTTCCGAGTCTGCGTGCAGGTAGGGGTGGTACGCGTAGGTGGACTTTGCGAAGCCCAGGTAGTCGGTCGCCACCACCGCGTAGCCCTGCGCCGCATAGACTGCAGCCAGCAGGAAAGTTTCGCCGTCCGCCGGATTGGCCAGCGTGCGAACTTTGGACACTTCGGTCCCACGCGCATAGGCCAAGAGGGGGGCTGCAGCGGTGCAGGCAGTCCCGGTTGGCACCAGCATCACGCCAGATGCATTGGCAGCTTCGGCATTCACGCCAATGGTGTTGTAGTTCAGGCTGACCACCTTGACGTCGCACCGGGCCTTGCCGCTGATGGCCTGCAACCCGCTGGCTGCCGTGGAAGCATCGATCTGGGCGGCGGTCAGCGTGGTCACGGTGGTGGCGGCATCCACCAGTGATCCACGATCGGGTGTGTTGTTACCACCGCCGCAAGCGACCAGTAGCGACACGGCGCCGGCGACGCAGGTGATTTTGAAAATTGACATGAAACTTCCTCGCGGGTGTAAAACGGAAGCCAATGCTCTGCGTTTCAACACGCGCTTGCTACTAGGGAATACGTGCAGGCTTGTAGCCTATGCGACACCTTGGTCGGGGCGACCCAAGCCACTTGAAGAGCGGGGCTGTACCCGGCAGTTCTGGCCAGCTTGTGCTCATGTCAGCGCAACTTTTTTGCGGGTGTGTCTTTCAGCGGACGCATAAATACCTGAATGACCCGGGTCGCATCATCCGGCACGGCTTGCAGCAGCAAATGGGGCGATTCCAGTTGAGCCATTTGCACCGAAGGCAGGCTTTCGGCGATTGCTTTGGCAGCGCTGTGGGGGACCACACGGTCATGCCGCGCCTGCAGGTACAGCACAGGGACCCGCACGGCCGCAAGTTGTGTCGACACGTCGACGGTCATGATGGCCCTGACCCGCGCTTGCAGCGCCGTTGCCGACACCTGCGACAGCGCCCGGCGCAGCGAAGCGAGCAACTGCGGTGTTGCAAAGCGACCCAGCAACAGATGGCGCATGGCAAAGACCGGGGAGGCTTTGAACGGCAAGACGCCCGTCAGTGCGCCTAAAAGCGGGGCGAGCGGTCCGTATACCGGATAGGGATTGCGGACAAAGGTCGCGCACAGCACCAGACCGACCAGACCCCGGGGCTGCGACGCGGCAATGGCCACGGCAATCGGGCCCGAAAACGATTCTCCGAGCAGCACATAACGCCCCCGTGTCGGCAGTGCCTGGCGTGCCAGTGTTTCCAGCTCGGCATAGCCCAGAGCCTGGTCTCCCGGGTAGACAACATGCTGCACCCGGTACCGGCCGTCCAGGGCTGCCACGAAAGGCGAAAACAGGCTTCCGGTTCCGTCCATCCCCGGCAGCAATACGATGGTCAGCATGGAAAGGCGTCGGCCAGCGCGGTCTATTGGTGCCTACTGTGCGTGGGCTTGCCTGAGTTGCGCGTAGTGTTGCGCCTTGGTCTCATCGCCTTTCAGCCGGTACAACTGCTCCAGCTCCTCAAACACATAGGGGTCGGGTGCGCCAGCGGCCGCGCATTCGCGTTCCAGCCACAGTTGTTTGGTCAGGGCTTCGTCTACGCGCTGCAGGGCTCGCAACGTCCAGGCCACCATCCAGTGGGCGACGCGGGTGGATTCCGCGTTGCCGCTCGCCTCTCGCAGTCGGAGAGCCTGCTGGAATTCGGCGAGGGCCTCTTCGTAGCGTCCCAACTGGTGCAGGGCCATGCCGATGTTGTTCCGCAGCGATGCCTCCCACTTCTTCGCAGCAGGCTGTTCGGACGCCAGCGCGACGACCAACGCTTCGCGCCCCCACTTCAACTGGTCGGCAGGGGCGGTGTCGACAAATGCCAGCATGTGCAAGGCATCAATGGCCAGTGTGTCCAGGTGCTCCGCTTTTGCCAGGAAGTAGGCCTTGGTGTAGGCGGCCCGTGCGCCGTCCAGGGCCTGCTGGGTCTGGGCTGCGCCATGCGTTGCCGAGGCCAGCGTGCGGCCCCACTCCAGCGCGTGGCGCACACGAACCTCGGCACTGGCCTTGCCGATCTGGGCTTCCATGACGCGCAAAATGTCCTGGGCCTTGGCAAAATCGCGCCGCAGGCCGTGGGTGCGGGCGATCTGGGTCTTTAGTACCAGCTGGTCGTCGGCGGTGGCACCTACCATGGCTTTCTGGAAGCGTTGTTCACTCAGTTCGGGCTGGTTGAAGTCCCAAAGGGGTGCGAGGTCAATGGCCATGGCGGGCATTCCTATCGAGGCAGTCAATGCGAGGATGAACAGGGTTCGGTCATTCATGGCCAAACATTCTAGCCAAGCCGAGCTCTTGAGCAAATAAGCCATCCAGCCCTCGTACAATATGCGCAAGCAGCTATTGATTTGATAGCGAAATGTATCTTCCTGGACTCTGCCCATGACTTTTCACGCCCCCCTCATCATTGACATTGCAGGCCTCGCGCTGAGCACGGCGGATCGCCAGCGCCTCAAGCACCCGCTGGTGGGCGGCCTGATTCTGTTTGCCCGCAACTGGCAAGACCGCGCCCAACTGACCACCCTGTGCCGCGACATCAAGAAGATCCGTTCCGACCTGTTGATTTGCGTGGACCATGAAGGCGGGCGGGTGCAGCGCTTCAAGACCGATGGTTTTACCCACCTGCCGCCCATGGGGGCCTTGGGGGCGATGTGGATGCTGGCACCTGGCAACAAAGGCAAGGGCGGGCCGCTGGACGCCACCAACGCCGCCACGGCTTGCGGCTATGTGCTCGGTGCCGAGTTGCGCGCCTGTGGCGTGGACCTGAGCTTCACGCCGGTGCTGGACCTTGATTTTGGCAGCAGCGGCGTCATTGGCGACCGCGCCTTTGCCCGCGACCCGCGGGTGGTCAGTCTGTTGGCCAAGAGTCTGATGCATGGTTTGCTGCTAAGCGGCATGGCCAACTGCGGCAAACATTTCCCTGGCCACGGCTTTGTCAAAGCTGACTCCCACACTGCCATTCCGGTGGACAAACGCAGTCTCAAGGCCATTTTGGCGGACGACGCTGCCCCCTACCGCTGGCTCAGTACGGCGATCCGCAGCGTGATGCCCGCCCATGTGGTCTACCCCAAGGTGGACAGCCGCCCTGCCGGTTTCTCCAGCACCTGGTTGAATGACATTCTGCGCGGCCAATTGGGATTTGGTGGTGCCATTTTCAGCGACGACCTGTCCATGGCCGGTGCCCGTGTCGTCGATGGCCAAGCGGTCAGTTACACCCAGGCGGCACAAGCGGCCCTGGCAGCGGGTTGTGACATGGTGCTGTTGTGCAACCAGTCAGTGCCCAGCAGCGAAGGCGGCGGCCACGCCATCGACGACCTTCTGACCGGACTGACCGAAGCCCAGCTCAAGGGCCATTGGCAGGCCAGCGACGCCAGCGAAATGCGCCGCCGCGCGCTCTTGCCCACCGCACCCGCGCTGGCCTGGGACGAATTGATGGTGCACGGCGACTACATGCATGCCCTGGACTGGATTGCCTGATAGGCGACTGGGCCAACGGATGCGCTTCGGGCCGGCTGCCTGGGCACTGGGCTTTGCGTTCATCACGCTGTTGGCGCAAAGTCTGTCGGCTTCCCACGGTGGCTGGCAGTTTGCGCGTAGCGCCTACGCAGGCGGGGCATGGTGGCAATTATTCAGCGCACAGTGGGTGCACCTGGGGTGGACGCATGCCGGTGCCAATGTGGCCGGTATGACAGTGCTGCTGGTGGTGTTTCGCCATCGGGTTGACGGACGCATTCAATGGCTGGCGCTGCTGGGGGGATACCTGGGTGTGGCCCTGGTTCTGGCGTTGGACACTGCCTGCGCGTGGTACGCCGGGGCATCCGGTGCGTTGCATGGTCTGCTGGCGGGTAATTTGCTGGGACTTTGGCTGGCCGCCCACCGATCCGGCGGGCAGGGCAGGGTGACCGCCTGGCTGGCCCTCGGTGGGTTGGTGGGCCTGGTTGTCAAGCTGCTGGTGCAGCACCAGCGCAGCGACAGTGTGGTGGCGGGCTGGTTGGGGTTTGCCAGCTACTACCCGGCACATGAAGCGGGGGCCGCGGGAGGGCTATTGCTGGTCGCACTGGCTCGCGCGACGGCGCGCTGGCCAGACGCGACACCGCGTCGCCAGTAACAACAGGCAAGCCGCCAACAGGTCCATGCCGTCGAGAGCGCCACCGCCGCCGCCGCCCGATGGGGTCACCGGTGGGGTTACGACCGGGGGCGGTTCAACCGGTATCGTGTTTGTGACCGAAATTTTGACCGTTACGCTGGCGCCCAGGGTGGCCCCATCGGTGGGTTGCACGACAAAACTGTAGTCGCCCACCGGTTGCGCCTTGCTCCACGTGAACACACCGGTGCTGGAGTTGAAGGTGGCGCCGCCGGGCAGGCCGCTGCCCACAAACGAAGCATCATCACCGTCGGCATCACTCGCGGTCACCGTGAACTGCAAAGCGGCTCCCGGCAAAACGTACTGGGTGGGCATGGCCTTGATGACTGGTGCGGCATTGGCAATGCCCTGGGCCTGCAGCAGCGTGTAGACGGCTTTGAAGGCATCCAGTAGACCCGCTCCGCAATCGATGCGGGTTGCGCAATAGGTTCCAGCCGGATGCGCGCGGGCCGAATTCATCAAATGGGCCTGTACTTCGGCGGGTGTGATGCCGGGTTTTATCTGCATCAGCAGCGCGACCACACCGGCCACCTGCGGCGCCGCAAAACTGGTACCCGAGTAGGCATCGTAGCTGTCGGCCCCGGGCACCGTGGTGCCGGCGTTGCCGGTGGTGAAAATGGTGTTGCCTGGTGCACTGATGGTGGTGCCCGTGCCGATATTGGCGTAGTCAGCGGAGGCTCCGGCGGTGGTGTGCGCAGTCACTGCAATGACGCCCACACAATTGCTGGGCTGCGTAATGGTCCTGGTACCATCGTTGCCGGTGGACGCCACCACCACGCTGCCCGCGGCCCGCACGGCGTTGATGGCGGCCTGGTAGGTGGGCGAGCAAGCGCCGCTGCGCCCGAGGCTCATGTTGATGACCTTGGCCGCACGAGGGTTCAAAGGTACACCTGGCACAGCCAGGCCGGCTGACCATTGCAAGGCGGCTGCAGAGTCCGAGGTAAAACCGCCGCACACACCCAGGACCCGCACCGGCAGAATGTTGGCACCCCAGGCCACACCAATAACGCCAACATTGTTGTTGCCCACCGCGCCGATGATGCCGGCCGCGTGCGTACCGTGCCAGGACGAGTTCTCCACATCACACTGGGCTGCCAGAGTGTTCCAGTCACCGGGGTCCAGGGAGCTGTCGTCGCGTCCGTCGCCATCGTTGGCGGTGAAGAAGTTGTTGAAGCCGTCCTGAGAGACGAAGTCATAACCCGGCACGATGTTGGCAACCAGGTCGGCATGGGGCCGGTAGCCGGTGTCCAGCACGGCCACTGTGATACCTGCGCCGTTCAAAGGGAAACCCGCCACACTGCGGCCCCAGGCATTGGGCAGATTGGCTGCACCGGGCTGGCTGGCTGCCGATTTGAGGTTCCATTGCTGGGCGGTGTACAGGGGGTCGTTGGGCACGAAGTGGGGGAACACCCTTTCATCCACTTCGGCGTACACGACACCGGGGTCTTGCGCCACGGCCTGGGCCAGCGCACTGAGTTCGGCGTGGCTCAGTGGATGGCCTGTGCGGGCCACGTGGGTGTGCGCCGATACCGACTTCAGATACGTCAGCGTGGTTGGTTCCAACGCGGGGCGCTCCGCCAGCCTGTTGCTTAGTGCCGTGACCCGTTGCGCTGCCATGGACACCGACTGCGCGTTGACCTTGTCTGTCGGCTGATCGCGAAACTTCACAATCAACCGGTCCATGCGCACCACCGAACCGGCCTGCTGGGCTTTCAGCTGCGCCAAGGCCGATGACCGCACCAGGTTGGTGGGCTCGGTTTGAGCCAGGGCCAGGGGCGATGCCGCGCCAGCCAGTGCCAGGGCCATCAGAGCGGTGGGAATACGGATCGTGAACATGGCAAGCGGCGGGTCAGTGTGCCTTGATGGCCTGGTCCCGCTCGACCCGTTTGACGCCGGGCGCAGCCGCCAGACGGAACAAAGCCTGCGCCACATCCTGACCTGGCGCCAGTGACAGGCTGTAGACATGGGTATCGCTGGACACGGTGGACAGGAAGCGCACTTGCCCTGTGGAATTCGCCTGCAGGGACAGTATCACATTGGCATCGTCACCAGCGACCGACTCCTTGAACTGGATGATGACCCTCAGGCTGGTTTCGGTAGCAGACGGGTCCGTGTGGACCAGGTTCAGCAGACTGGGCGGTGGCAGCATGTTGACCGACCAATCATAAGTTGGCTGCGCGCAGGCCAGCAGGCCCAGGCTCGACAGTGCAATCGCCATCAGCCGGCACGGCAGGTTCTGGGTGTGCATGGGTGAGGCCGGACTTCAGGGCGAGCGGTGCAGGCGTGAGCCCTTGAGCGCGGAGATCTGGTCCTGGGTTGCCGCGTCAAGAACCGGGTTCTTGGCCAGCAACTTGGCGTTGGAGAGCAGGGTGCGCAGCTGCTCGACATCCGTCACCGACGGTGCCACTTTGATCTGAGCAAGTGCAGCCTGGGTGTTGCCGCTCTGGATCAGCGCAGCAATTTTGGAAGCCCAAACATGGGGTCGGGACATGGTGTTAATCCTCACGGAGCAAACGTAGGTCGCAATTGTGGCATACAGCCCTCTAGAACATTGTAAAGTTCGCTATCAAAAAAGTAGCATTTTGTGTCGGAACGCGCGCTATGCTTGCAGCATGCACCCCAACGACCTCCAACTGCTGGTGACCCGTGAAATGCCGTATGGCAAATACCAGGGTCGCGTGATCGCGGATTTGCCGGGCAACTACCTGACGTGGTTTGCGCGCACCGGGTTCCCCAAGGGAGAAATCGGCCGCTTGCTGGCGCTGATGCACGAGATTGACCACAACGGCCTGGGTGATCTTCTCAAACCGCTGCGGCAGCCTTAGGCCGCAGCCTCGGAGTCCCACAGGCGGGCGCCACCACCCTCGAGGTGCGTGAGGTACAGGCGCAACTCAAATTCGAGCTGGTGGTAGCAAGGCTCGATGTAACCGCAAAGCTGGTAGAAGGCCTTGTCGTGGGCGCGTTGCCGCAGGTGGGCCAGCTCGTGGACCACGATCATGCGCAGGAACTCGGGCGGGCCGTCCTTGAAGAGCGAGGCGATGCGGATTTCCCGCTTGGATTTCAGCTTGCTGCCCTGCACCCTTGACACCGTGGTGTGGGTGCCCAAAGCGTGCTGGACGATTTGCAGCTTGCTGTCAAAGGCCACCTTGCTCAGTGGCTCGGCACCCCGCAGGTATTCGCCTTTCAGCGCCTGTACATAGTCGTACAGCGCACGGTCGGTGCGCACGCCGTGGGCGGTGGGGTATTTCTGGCGCAGCCAGGGCGCAATGCGACCGCCGTCGACCATCTGCTGCACCTGGGTCAGCGTCTCGTTAGGGTAGCCTTGGAGAAACTTCAACGCCGCGGGCACTACGGTTTTCATAGCGTGTTACGCTTATATTGCGAGGGCTGGCGGCTGATTTGGCGTAGAAATAATTCACGCAGGAACGCCCCAAGCGAATGGAGCCCCCGGTGCGTAGCGACCCCTTTGGTAGTGGGGCAGCGACCCGAACAGCGGTGGAGCGTGGGGGTGCTCATGCTTCCCGGCGCAAGGCCGGGAACGACCGGAGCGGAGGTGAGCGGGCGTGCGCGGGTGCGGCGGATCGAAGAGGCGGCGCGGAAGGGCTGGCCGACGCTCCGCGAGGTGACCGACGGCGCCTGGGTGACGCGGCTTGCCGAGGGCCA
>CAZMXB010000202.1:2739-9196 GCA_964569855.1 uncultured Rhodoferax sp. | reverse complement strand
AGCGAGTCGCCCATGTTTTCGGCTTCGACTTCGTACTGGTTGAACTCTTCGTCCATGCAGACATACATCGGGTCAGCGACGTAGGCGTAGGTGCACTCCTTCTTGTCGAGGATGACCTGGTCGATCTTGTCGTCGGCCTTGAACACGACTTCAGTACCGAAGTTGGCGATCAGGCTCTTGAGCTTCATGCGCACGGTGGCAGAGTTGCGGCCGCCGCGGCTGTATTCGGTCTTCAGGACGACCATGGGGTCTTTGCCGTGCATGATCACATTGCCGGCGCGGATTTCTTGAGCGATTTTCATAAGCTAGGGTGTTGCGGTTGTTGCAGCCAGCCAGTGCTGTCAGCGGTGTTATGCCACATTGCGCGGCGAAGCTTGTTTTGCCCAAGGTTCGCGGCAAAGTCAGCAAAGCCCAAGATTTTAACGTTTTTTCTGTACGAATTGCAGTAATTGGGTGGTCAAGTCGTCCAGTTCCAGCAGGCGTTGGCGCGTACTCAGTATGTTTTGCGCCCATTTATTGAGGTCGGTCAAGGGCAGGATGGTGCTTGCCCTGGTACCGTGGGCATCGTTCCATATGTGGTGCGCGCGGCGTAGCGAAGCGCATGCGCCCAGTGCGTCCAGAAAGGCGTCCAGTTTGGCCACATGGGCAGCGTCGTGCTGCGGGTAAATTTGCCACAGCAGCGGTTTGCCAGCCCAAATGGCACGCACCACTGAGTCTTCGCCGCGCACACAGTTCAGATCACAGGCCCACAACAGGCGGTCAAAGTCCCTCTGCGCCATAGGCTCCAGGTAACTTATCCGCAGACCCTGACCCGCGCGGTCCAGGGTACCCGCCGATTCGTTTGGTAGTGGTATCAGCGACTGCGCAAGGGCGGCCCGCACTGCAACGCTGGCGCGGCCCGCAGTCACCAGCAGATGGGTGGGCCCGGGCAGCGCAGCCAGTTGCGCCAAAAGGTTGGGAAGCGCTGCAGGCTCGTAACAAAACAGCGAGACCAGTCGCTCACCCGCCCAGTCAATGCCTTGGTTCGCCAGCCACAGAGCGCGCGTATCACCCTGGTCGAAGGCCTGGCGCTGGGACATCAGCTCGGGTTCGCGCAATAACCCGCCGGTCAAATGGGTAAAGCCGGGGTAGAAGAAGTGTTTGGTCCAACCCCGTGCCGGGCCATGCATGACCGGTGACGGCAAGCCGTGGGAGCGCTCGACATAGGCTTCGGCAGACAGGTACTCCAGGTTGATCCACACCGGACGTTGTGAGCCATTTAAGCCTCCAGCCCTCGAATAATATGCGTAAGCAGCTATGAATTCAGGAGCAACTTCACAACCGAAGCCCTCAATCCAGATGTCGGCGGGGACCAGGGTGCTGAGAAAAACAGCATCGCTGGATTGCGCCCAGCCCAGCACTTGCACGCCCGGCCAGTTGCCATCCAGCGCGCCGGGTGCCATCCACGCCAGGGTAGAAGCGTCATCGACCCACAGGCGCACCGTGTGGCCCCGCGCTGCCAGATCGGCACACAGTCGCCAGCAAATGCCGATGTCGCCAAAGTTGTCAATGACGCGGCAAAACACGTCGCACCGAAGCGAGGCGTTGGCAGTTGGCGCAAGGGATTCTGGCATGGCGCTGATTGTCCACTGCCGCAAAGCACGGACAATACCGACCCATGTCCGAATCCCATCCCGAAGCCCTGTTGCGCGAAGTGGCTGCATTGCCCTCCTTGCCAGGGGTGTACCGCTATTTCGATGCGCAAGACCAATTGCTTTACGTGGGCAAGGCCATCAGCCTGAAGAAACGGGTATCGAGCTATTTCCAGAAGAACCATGGTGGCACCCGCACCGGGCACATGGTCAGCAAGATCGTGCGCATGGAGACCACCGTGGTGCGCTCCGAGGCAGAAGCCCTGCTGCTCGAAAACAAC
Organism: uncultured Rhodoferax sp.; assembly: GCA_964569855.1. Lineage (GTDB taxonomy): Bacteria > Pseudomonadota > Gammaproteobacteria > Burkholderiales > Burkholderiaceae_C > Allorhodoferax. The sequence continues at coordinate 7,284 of CAZMXB010000202.1, read as the reverse complement.
CTGATCAAGACGCAGAACCCGAAGTACAACATCTTGTTCCGGGACGACAAAAGCTACCCCTTTCTCAAAATGACCGGCGTGCTGGCGGCGGCCAGCCTCAAGCCTGATACACCCCTGTCAGCGCAGTTTTCGCGGGTCTCGTATTACCGCGGCGGGGTGGAAAAGAAACACCGCTACTTTGGCCCCTACCCCAGCGCCTGGGCCGTCAAGGAAGCCATTTTGCTGATGCAAAAGGTGTTTCGCCTGCGCACCTGTGAAGACCCGGTGTTCAGCAACCGCAGCCGCCCCTGCCTGCTGTACCAGATCAAACGTTGCTCGGCCCCCTGTGTGGGCCACATTTCCGCTGCGGACTACGCCAATGACGTGGCGAACGCGGAGAAGTTTTTGCGTGGCGACGCCCAAGGCGTGATGAAGCACCTGGAGGCCCGCATGATGGCCCACGCCGACAAACTGGAGTTTGAACAGGCGGCCGAGTTGCGCAACCAGGTGGCGGCTTTGTCCAATGTGCTGCACCAGCAATCCATGGACAACGTGGAAGACCGCGACGTCGACATTCTGGCGGTCAAGGTGCAGGGCGGCAAAGCCTGTGTCAACCTGGCCATGGTGCGCGGCGGGCGGCATCTGGGCGACCGGCCGTATTTCCCGGTGCACGTGGAAGATGCGGCGGGGCTATTGGATGATGTGGATGAAGAAACTATCGAACCCGAGAGTGACGCATCCAGTGAAGCTTCCAATGAAGCAGGCAAGACGGATGCCGCTGGCCTGACCGCTGCTGTACCTGCCCCGTCCGTCGAAGTGCAAGTGCTGGAGGCCTTTTTATCGCAGCACTACATCGACGTGCCCATGCCACCCACCCTGATCGTCAGCGAGCCCGTCGACAAAGGGCTGCTCAAGCTTCTGTCCGAGCAGGTGGGCTTCAAGGTCACGGCCATCCACCAGCCGCGGGAACAGCGCCGCGCCTGGCTGGACATGGCGCAAACCAACGCGGCGATCCAGCTGGCGCGTTTGCTGGCCGAAGAAGGATCGCAACAGGCGCGTACCCGCGCGCTGGCCGAGGCGCTGGACATGGCGATGGACAACCTGGACGATTTGCGGGTGGAGTGTTTTGACATCTCGCACACCGCCGGTGAAGCCACCCAGGCCTCGTGTGTTGTCTTTCACCACCACAAGATGCAGAACAGTGAGTACCGCCGCTTCAACATCGACGGCATCACCCCCGGTGACGACTACGCCGCCATGCGCCAGGTGCTGACGCGGCGTTACAGCAAGGTCGCCGAAGCCCTCCATGAAGCCAGGCAAGCCGGTGCAACACCCACCGGTACCGCACGTTTGCCGGATCTGGTGCTGGTGGATGGCGGCAAAGGTCAGGTGTCCATGGCGCTCGAGGTGTTGGAGCAAATGGGACTGGACCTGTCACTCATCGTCGGCGTCGAAAAAGGCGAGGGCCGCAAGGTGGGACTGGAAGAACTGGTGTTCGCCGACGGGCGCGACAAGATCTACCTGGGCTCGGACTCGGCGGCGCTGATGCTGGTGGCGCAGATTCGGGACGAGGCGCATCGGTTTGCCATCACCGGCATGCGGGCGCAACGGGCCAAGGTGCGTGTGGGTGGCGGAAAGCTGGAAGAGATTCCCGGTGTCGGCCCCAAACGCCGGGCCAAGTTGCTGCAACGTTTTGGTGGCGTGCGCGGTGTGGGCCAGGCCAGCGTGGAGGACCTCGCTACCGTGGAGGGCATCTCCAAGGACCTGGCGGAGGAAATTTACCGGGCCCTGCACTAGCCATGCCACAATCCAGCGATGTTTTTGACGATACCCACCATCATGACCTGGTCGCGGATTTTCGCGATTCCGCTGATTGTGGGTGTCTTCTATTTGCCCGATTCACTCTCTTCCCAGGCCGAAAAGAACCTCATCGCCACCGTGATGTTTGTGTTCTTCGCCGCCACCGACTGGCTGGACGGTTACCTGGCGCGCAAGCTGAACCAGACCTCGGCGTTTGGCGCTTTCCTCGACCCCGTGGCCGACAAGTTTCTGGTTTGCGCCTGCGTGCTGGTGCTGGTGCATCTGCAGCGCACCGACGTGTTTGTGGCGCTGATCATCATTGGCCGCGAGATCGCCATTTCGGCCCTGCGCGAGTGGATGGCACAGATTGGTGCCTCCAAAAGTGTGGCCGTGCACATGGTGGGCAAACTCAAGACCGTGGTGCAAATGGTGGCCATTCCGTTCCTGCTGTTTGACGGAACACTGTTTGGCCTGATCAATACCCACCAGTGGGGTGTGGGCCTGATCTGGATCGCCGCAGTGCTGACGATCTGGTCCATGGTCTACTATTTGCAGAAGGCCATTCCGGAGATTCGTTCAAAAGCCAGGTAAAAGGCCCCCACGCTCCGCCGCTGCGCGGGTCGCTGCCCCCCAAGGGGGTGCATTTCGTCTTGGGGCGGCCCGGCGACGAAACCTGGCCCCCACGTTATCAAACGGGTCCTTCGCGGTAGTGCTCGCGCCGCCGTACTTCGGAGACAAAATCCTCCAGCGCCGGGTCCATGGCGTTGCGCGCGGTGACGATGCCTATGACTTTGCCATCTTCGACCACAGGAACATGCCGGAATCCCTTGTCATGCATCACCATCAAGGCGTGGCCATAGGTCGAGTGGGGTGGCAGGGTTGCGGGGGGTGTTGTCATCACTTCGCGCAGTGACGTGGTCTTGGCATCCAGGCCCTTGGCAAGCACCCGAAACACCGCGTCGCGCTCGGTAAAAATACCCAATAATTGCGTGCCATCCACCACCAGCACGGCGCCCACGTTCTTGCTCTGCATGCGTTTGGCGGCCTCGTCGACCATGGTCTGCGGCTCCAGCCTGATCAGTTTTTTGGACTCCATCAAATTTTTGATTGGCATGTCAAACATGGTTTTCTCCCTCGTGCAAATGAGTAAGCCATGCTATCGGCCCAATGCCGCTGCGCTTTGCCATAGGTCAAAAAGGTGTCGAAACGCGCTCCACCCGCAAGGCATCAAAGCGTTTCGGCCAGCCAGCTCTCGGGTTGGCGCAAGGCGGCCTCAAAGCCCTCAAAGAAGCGCCCCACATGGATGCCGTCCATCAGCGCGTGGTGCACATCCACCGACACCGGCATCCACAGGTGCTCGCCCTCGGCGTCAATGCGTCCGAAAGCGATTTTGGGGATGGAGTCCTGCGGGCCCCACTGGCGCGCGTTGGAGTAGCTGCTGAAGTGCATCCACGGCAGCGTGGTCATGTGCAGCGTGGCGGTCCCGGCTTCATCGGGTTCAAACGGCGCGTGGGGCACACTGGCCTGCGCAATGGCCTGCGCACCCTGCGCGGCAAAGGCCGCATAGCTGTGCTGGTGCTCCAGTGTGGCAAAGGCAAAGGATTCATCGCTGCGCAGTACCGTGGTGCTGCCATGCACCTGCGCATGCACCCGTACCCGCTCGCCCTCCAGCCGGTAACGAAAAGGCTCGATGCTGTTGGCCAGCCGGATGGCAATGAAGTGGTAGGCCAGCGACAAGCTACCTACACCCGAGGTCTTGACGGCCGCCTTCAAGCGCGCCACGTCCAGCCGGATGCAAATGTTGAAGGTGGGAATATCGAAGCCGCGAAAGAAGTCAAACGCCGAGCGCCGGTGCCAGTGGTCGAGGTCAAGGTAATGGGGTGGTGTGGGTTGCATAAACCGGTTCGAAGTGTCTGCGGTAGCGTCAATCTCAATACGGGTTCTTGAAGCCCAGCCGCTGCATGATCTCGGTCTCACGCAGCTCCATCACCTGTGCGTCTTCCTCCAGTTCATGGTCCCAGCCCTGGGCGTGTAACACGCCATGCACGATCAGGTGCGCGTAGTGGGCTTGCAGGGTTTTCTTCTGGGCCCGGGCTTCCTGGGCTACGACCGGCGCGCACAGCACCAGGTCGGCGCTGACAATGGGCTCCTGTGCGTAGTCGAACGTCAGCACATTGGTGGCGTAGTCCTTTTTGCGGTATTCGCGGTTCAGGGTCTGGCCTTCCTCGGCGTCGACGATGCGCACGGTGATTTCGGCGTCAAGCTGCAGGGCATGGCGAATCCACTTCTTTACGCTGTGGCGGGGCAGCGCCGCGCGGTGTGGGGCGGGGTTTGCAACGGAACTGAATTGCAGGGACAGGGTGAGTTCGGGCAGCATGGTGTGATGGAATGCCGGTTCAGGCCTTGGGCAGGGTGCGGCGGCTTGGGGTGCGGGTCTTGGGCAATCCCACCCGGGGTGGTTCAGGCTCGTCTTGTGCATGGATGATGGCAGGCAGCTCGGTCAGGCGGGCAGCGTCGTAGGCATCCACGACGCGGGCCACCAACGGGTGGCGCACGATGTCGGCACTGGTCAGGTGGGTGATGGCGATGCCGCTGACGCGGCGCAACACCCGCTCGGCATCCACCAGCCCGCTGAGCTGGGTCTTGGGCAGGTCGATCTGGCTGACGTCGCCAGTAATGACGGCCTTGGCACCAAAACCGATGCGGGTCAAAAACATCTTCATCTGCTCGGGCGTGGTGTTCTGCGCCTCGTCCAGAATCACAAAG
>CAZMXB010000202.1:0-2729 GCA_964569855.1 uncultured Rhodoferax sp. | reverse complement strand
TTCCAGTTGCTGGCGCTCAAAGGCCTTGTGCACCTGGTCGAAGCCCATCAGGTCGTACAAGGCGTCGTACAGCGGTCGCAAATAGGGGTCGACCTTCTGGTTCAGGTCGCCGGGCAAAAAACCCAGCCGCTCGCCAGCCTCCACCGCCGGGCGGGTCAGGATGATGCGTTGCACCGCGCTGCGCTGCAGCGCATCCACCGCCGCAGCGACGGCCAGGTAGGTCTTGCCGGTGCCGGCCGGGCCGATACCAAAGGTGATGTCGTGTTCGGCAATATTGTCCAGGTAGACGGCCTGGTTTTTGCTGCGGGGCTTCAGGTCGGCGCGGCGCGTGGCCAGGCTGGGGCCGTCACCTTCGCTGACCGAGCCGTCGCCCGACAGCATCAGTTGCACGGTGGCGGCACTGATGGGCTTGGCGGCCAACTCATACAAGGCCTGGACCAGGTCCAAGCCGCGTTGTGCCTTCGCCTTGGGCCCCTCGATCTTGAACTGCTCGTGGCGGTGCGCGATGCGGATGTCCAGCGCCACCTCGATGGTGCGCAGATGTTCGTCGGTGGGGCCGCACAGATGGGACAGGCGGGCATTGTTCAGCGGTGTGAAGGAGTGTCTGAGGATCAAGCTGATAATTCCATGCAGTGGGTGACCGGGAAAAAGTCCCCCCATCATAGGCAACAAACGTCAAACCACCCAGGGCACACGATGATAGGCAAACTCACCGGCATTCTCAGCGACAAAAACCCGCCCCAGGTCCTGATTGACTGCGGCGGCGTGGGTTACGAGGTGAATGTGCCCATGAGCACCTTCTACAACCTGCCCGCCAGCGGCGAAAAAGTTGCCCTGTTGACCCACTTTGTGGTGCGGGAAGACGCGCAGATTCTGTATGGTTTTGCGTCAGAGACCGAGCGCGCGGCGTTTCGCGAACTGATCAAGATCTCCGGCGTGGGGCCGCGCACGGCGCTGTCGGTGTTGTCGGGCATGAGCGTGTCGGAGTTGTCGCAGGCAGTCACGCTGCAGGAGGCGGGTCGCCTGATCAAGGTGCCGGGCATCGGCAAGAAGACGGCCGAGCGTCTGCTGCTGGAGCTCAAAGGCAAGCTGGGTGCGGAATTGGGTACCACCCCCAACCCGGTGGTTGGCGCGCAGAGCGATATCCTGCAAGCGCTGCTGGCCCTGGGCTACAGCGACAAGGAAGCGGCTGCGGCGCTGAAAGCCCTGCCGGCCGATGTCGGCGTCAGCGACGGCATCAAACTGGCCTTGAAGGCGCTGGCACGGTAGATGCCTGAAGGCTCTTATTTTGTTGATGGGCGTTGGCCCACTGGGTATGATGAATCACCCGTCCCCGGGTATAGCGGAGGCTCCAATGCCAATTGAATGGAACGACAGTTACGACGTCGGTGATATACAGCTCAACCACCAGCACCGGCGGCTGTTTGCCCTGGTAAACCAGGTACTCAGTGCCAGCGACGTGGCGGCGTTGCGCGACTGTGTGGCACAGCTGTTTGACTACATCGACGAGCACTTCGACTATGAAGAAGGGCTGATGCGCCGTGCCGGTTTTCCGGACTATGACGAGCATGTGCAGGCCCACCAGCTCCTGAAGGCACGTCTGCATGCGCTAAGTGATGGGGATACCTCCAGCGACGGCTACAAATCACAGTTTGAGGCGCTGGTTACCGATTGGGCACTGTCCCATATTCCGCAAGAGGACGCGCGGCTGGCGGACTACCTGAGCAACTGCGACACCCGCAAGGCCGATCTGTAAATCGGGTGAAAGGCTGGTATGTCTAACGCCCTGATCGATACCCAGCACCGCATGCAGATGCTGCTGTGCCGAAAGCTCGAGATCGCGATCAAGACCGCACAGCCGGAACAGACCATCCAGCGTGTCATTCTGGAACTGAAGAAATTTGCCGAGTTTCACTTCATCAGCGAGCAAAACCTGATGCACGAGATCGGTTACCCCCAGGTGGCTGAACACGCACAAATCCACAACACCTTGCTGATTGATCTACAGGTTGAACTGTCCAAAATCCGGTATCACAGCGCGTTTCCAGACGACTTGATGGCCCCGGTCTATGCCTGGTTCAATAACCATGTGGTGGAGGAAGACCTGAAAGTCGCAGAGTTTGCCAAGACTTCGGCACAACGCCCCATCGGTGAAGAGCTTTACCCACAGTATTTGGGCCGCCCCTCGACCGGTGCGGGCGATTGACCGCTGCCAGCTATAGTGGGCTCCCGCCCATCCGCACCGATAAGAACGCCCTGTGAGCATCCAGACCGACGACTTTGCCGCCCCGCCTGCCAAACGCATGGTGTCCGCCGCGCCCACATCGCCCCAGGAAGAGGCGATTGAACGCGCGTTGCGTCCCAAGCTGCTGGACGAATATGTGGGTCAGGCCAAGATCCGCGAGCAGTTGGAGATCTTTATCAGCGCCGCCAAGATGCGCGGCGAGGCGCTGGACCATGTGCTGCTGTTCGGCCCGCCTGGTCTGGGCAAGACCACGCTGAGCCACATCGTCGCCGCCGAACTGGGCGTCAATTTGCGCCAGACCAGTGGTCCGGTGCTGGAGAAGCCCAAGGACCTGGCCGCGCTCTTGACCAATCTGGAAAAGAACGACGTGCTGTTCATCGACGAAATCCACCGCTTGAGCCCGGTGGTCGAAGAAATCTTGTACCCCGCGCTGGAAGACTACAAGATCGACATCATGATCGGCGAAGGCCCTGGCGCGCGTTCC
>CAZMXB010000201.1:0-9208 GCA_964569855.1 uncultured Rhodoferax sp. | reverse complement strand
AGAAAGACGGTAGCTGTATACCGGGCGACCTGCCTGTTTGGGGATGAAGTAATACATCATGCCCAGAAAACCGGCGGTCAGGAAAAAGCCCACCGCATTGTGGCCATACCACCACTGGATCATGGCGTCCTGCACACCAGCATAAGCGGAATAGGACTTCATGAAATCCGCAGGAATGGCGGCACTGTTGACCAGGTGCAAAATTGCCACTGCAAGAATGAAGGCGCCGAAGAACCAGTTGGCCACGTAAATATGCTTGACCTTGCGGGTACCCACGGTGCCAAAAAACACAATGGCAAACGACACCCAGACCAGCGTGATCAAGATGTCAATTGGCCACTCCAGCTCAGCATATTCCTTGCCTTGGGTGTAGCCCAGTGGCAACGACAAGGCAGCGGCCAGTATCACCAGTTGCCAACCCCAAAACGTGAAAGAGGCGAGCTTGTCGCCAAACAGCCGGACCTGGCAGGTGCGCTGAACAACGTAATACGCTGCAGCGAATAAACCACATCCACCAAACGCAAAAATCACTGCGTTGGTGTGCAAGGGACGCAATCGCCCATAACTCAGCCAAGGGATGCCCAGATTCAACTCCGGCCAAGCCAATTGGGCGGCAATGATGACGCCGACCAACATGCCGACCACCCCCCAAACCACTGTCATGATGGCGAACTGACGTACAACAGTATCGTTGTAAACAGTCGCTTGTTGATTTGCAAATGCCATTTTTACCTCTTCTCTATTGAAACCTGCCGCCGATTTTTACCGTTGAGTCGTTTTGCGGGTTGACCCATGTCAAACAGCGACGAATGTTCTTAATATTTATCAAGTATCTTTCAGGATCCTTTCACCTTCGGCCTCGATATCCTCAAACTGCCCACGGTGGATCGCCCACCATAATCCACCCAGAATGAAGAAGACCAGAACGACCGACAGGGGAATCAACAAATACAAAATGTCCATCAGGACTCCTTTGTTACAACAACAGGACGGGCCAGCCGCAAGGCATTGAGCACCACCAACAGCGAACTTCCGGCCATGCCCAGACCCGCCAGCCAGGCAGGCAACAGACCTGCCACTGCCAACGGCACACAGGCAGCGTTGTAGGCCAGCGCCCACCAAAGATTCTGCCGCACGATATGCAGGGTCTTGCGAGAAAGGTCTATCGACTGGACCACCCCCGTCAAGTGTTCACCCAGAATCACAAAATCTGCCTTGCCTTGGGCCAAGGGAGCTCCCTGGCCAAAGGCAAACGACACATTGGCGCCAGCGAGTACCGGGCCGTCATTAAGCCCGTCTCCGACCATGGCCACCCGGTGCCCGTTGGCCTGCAAAGCCCGCATCATCGACAGCTTGTCGTCGGGCGAACAACCTCCCCGCGCCTTCTGAATACCGACTTGTGCCGCCACGCGGACCACCGACTCGCTGCGGTCCCCAGACAATAGGTGTACCGACACGCCACGTGCCTCCAGGGACGCGACCACGTCAACCGCGTCGGGTCGCAGATCTTCCTTCAATGAGAAGGTGGCAAGCCAGCCCTGTTCATCACAAAGATGGGCTGCAACACCCGCGACCGGCAAAGCCGCGACACCACAAAACGCCGCTGAACCCAACCGAAAGGTGACCCCGTCACCCCCAGAAGCGCCCTCGTTGACCATTTGGACAGGGCCGCTGACCCCTTGTCCGGCGATCTCCGTGATGGCATTACAACGGTATGCGCCAACAGGCTCAGGGCCAGCGCCCAGCGTTTGCCCGCGCACGTGATACGCCGCACACAGGGCCCTGGAAACGGGATGCAGGGAATGCCTGGCCAGGGCGCACGCCATGGCCAGAGCCTGGTCAGAAGTCAGCCCCACTCGCATCTGCACGTCTCCCAAAACCATGGCGTCGCGCGTCAAGGTTCCGGTTTTGTCAAACACCAGCGTATCAATCGCAGCCGTGTCTTCCAGCGCCTGCAATCGGCGAACCAGAACGCCTCCCCGCGCTAGCGCGCCTGCGGCCGCCAACATGGCAGCCGGCGTCGCCAGCGACAACGCGCAGGGACAGGTCACCACCAGCACGGCGACTGCAACAATCAAGGCGTGCCCTGGGTCACGCCCCCACCACCAGGCACAGGCTCCAGCAGCGGCAACCAACACGCCAATCAAAAAGGGTTTTGCAATACGGTCAGCAAGCAAGGCGCCTCGGGGTTTGGTGGCAGACGCACTTTCCATCAAGGCCACAATCTGGGCAAACCGCGTAGCTTGTCCCACACCTTCCACCCGAACCTGCACCGTGCTGCTTAGGTTGTGACTGCCCGACAGAACCTGGGTACCCGCTGCGCGTTCCAACGGACGCGATTCGCCGGTCAACAAGGCTTCATCCACCAGCGTGGCACCCTCCAGAATGCGGCCGTCTGCAACAAACGTCTCTCCGGGATGGATACGAATCACATCCCCGACGACCACACGGCGCACCGCCACCCGCTCAAACTGGCCGTCGCTCTGCCGGCGCTCCACACTGTCTGGCAACCGGTTCATCAGCGCTTCCAGGGCGCCCGCTGTGCGGTCCCGCAGGCGCAACTCCAACCAGCGACCCGTCAGTAAAAAAAACACAAACATGGTCAGGGAATCAAAATACACCTCCCGACCAAACGTGCCATTGGGTTCAAAAGTGCCCGCCGTGCTGATGGCAAACGTGATGAGCATGCCCAAAGCCACGGGCAGGTCCATGCTGATAGACCCCTGGGTGATGTCCCGCAGCGCATTGCGGAAAAACGGACCACACGAAAACAGCATGACCGGCAGGGTCAGCACCCAGGATGCCCAGCGCAACAACTGCTCCATCTCGTCCGTGAGGTCCCCGGGCTGTGCCACGTAGGCAGGGTAGGCATACATCATGACCTGCATCATGCAAAGCCCTGCCACCAGCCAACGCCACAGGGCTTGGCGGGTCTCTTGTTTGCGGCGCTCGCTGGCAAACACATCATTGGCAGGAACGGCCCGATAACCGCTGTCTTGCACAGCCTGAATCCAGGCCGACGGCAGCACACGGGCGTCGGACCAGACCACCTTGGCCCTGTGGCTGGCAGCACCCACTTCGGCACTGAGCACACCCGGCACCCGTTTCAAGGCTTCTTCCACCGACAGTGAGCAGGCAGCACAGTACATGCCCTCGATCACTACACTGGATTCCCAGCAACCCGGCTGCTGATCCAGTGGTCGGCTGAATGCGCTCCATTCCTGGGGGTCGTCCAGCAGGCGCAGGGATTCGAGGGAGTGGACAGCCGGCGAAGCGGACTGCCCGGTCGCCACATCCTGCGAAACTGGCGCCTCGGAACGGGGCGCAACAGACAATGGCAATGGCAATGGCACGACGGAGGCAGGAGGCATGGGTTGAGAGTGTGCAGGCTGGGCTTCGTCCTGGCCTTGATGTAGATCAAGATCGAACAAGCTGCTTAGGTTAACCTGAAGCACCATCCACTACAAGGTGAAAAAGATGTACCAACGCATACTGGTTGCAACCGACGGCTCCACTCTGTCCAAAAAGGCGATCAAGGCCGCCATTGACCTGGCGGCTCTCTGCGGCGCCGAACTGGTGGCAGTCAAGGTCGTTCCCCGTTATCCACAAAGCTATTTTGAAGGCGGCATTGCGTTGCAGCCCGAGGAAGTGCGCCGGGTGGAGTCGCAATGGGCCGATGAAGGGCAGGCGGTTGTTGATGCAGTCAAGAAAGCAGCATTGGCAAAAGGTGTGACGACGAAAGCTATCACCGTGAAATCGGATGTGGTGTCCGATGCCGTGTTGGCGGCCGCCAAAAAGCAGCAATGTGACCTCATCGTGATGGCGTCACACGGCCGCAAGGGCATCAAGCGTCTGTTGCTGGGCAGCGAGACCCAGCATGTATTGACCCACGCGACGATACCGGTCCTGGTTCTCAAATAGAAAAGAGCCCCAGCCCTCGTTGAATAGGGGCTGGCAGCTATTTTTTTATAGCGTTGCTGGGCTGGCGGCGGGTACTGACCCGGACCACTGGGCTTGGTATTGGTTGCGCAATACGTTTTTCTGCACCTTGCCCATGGCATTGCGCGGCAACTCGGCCACCACATCGCAGCGCTTGGGTACCTTGAAGTTTGCCAAAGTGGCCTTGAGACTTGCCAAAATCGCGTGTGGCTCCAGTTTGGCTCCTGGTTTGGCAATCACCACCGCCACCCCCACTTCCCCAAAATCGGCGTCGGGCACACCCACCACTGCACTTTCTGCGACACCCGGCAGCGCGTTGATGTAGCCCTCGATCTCGGCCGGATAGACGTTGTAGCCACCACTGATGATCAGATCCTTGCTGCGCCCGACAATGGTGACATAACCGTCGGCATCGATCGTTCCCACGTCGCCCGTCTTGAAGTAACCGTCAGGGGTAAATTCTTCCCGGGTTTTCTCCGGCATCTGCCAATAGCCACTGAACACATTGGGACCCTTGACCTGGATGCCGCCCACCTCGCCCGATGCCAGCGTGAGCCCGGCGTCGTCCTGTAACCGCAAGCTGACACCCGGTAACGGGAAACCGACGGTACCGCCACGGCGTTCACCTTGGTTGCCGTAGCGGGGATCGGGTGTGTAAGGGTTTGAGGTCAACATCGCGGTTTCGCTCATACCATACCGCTCCAGAATGGTGTGGCCGGTTCTTGCAATCCATTCGTTGAACGTGTCAATCAATAACGGGGCCGAACCGGCGATAAAAAGCCGCATGTGTTGGGCGACGCTGCGATTGAGCCCCGGTTCGGCCAGCAGGCGCACGTACAGCGTCGGCACACCCATGAACACGGTGGCCGATGGCAGTTTTGCGATGGCCTGTTTGGGGTCGAAGCGCGACATCCAGATCATCTTGCTGCCATTGAGCATGGCCCCGTGCACCGCGACAAACAAGCCGTGCACATGGAAGATGGGCAACACATGCAACAGCACATCGCCCGGCACCCAGCCCCAGTAGTCTTTGAGTGTGCGGGCATTGCTCAGCAGGTTGCCATGGGACAACATGGCCCCCTTGCTGCGCCCGGTGGTGCCGCTGGTGTACAAAATGGCGGCCAGATCATCGGCCCGCCGCACCGCCACCGTGTGCTGGTCACTGCAATGGGCCGCCCGGTCCAGCAGGGAGCCGGTTCGGTCATCCCCCAGCGTAAACACATGCCGGGTTCCAGCCTTGAAGGCAATTTTGCTGACCCAGCCAAAATTTTTCGGACTGCAGACCACCACCGAAGGCTGGGCGTTAGCAATGAAATACTCAATCTCGGCGCTCTGGTAGGCGGTGTTGAGTGGCAAGAACACGAACCCGGCGCGCAGTGTCGCCAGATATACCATCAGCGCCTCCACCGACTTTTCAACCTGGACGGCGATGCGGGCACCGTCGGGCAGGCGCATCGAAGCCAGAAAATTGGCCAACATGGCGGTTGCGCGGTCAAGGTCGCGCCAGGAGTAGTTCAGTCCCTGGTCCGTCTCAATCGCAGTTGTGTCAAGGTCGTCGGGGAAAGCAGCCCGCAGGGCGGCAAACAGGTTCTCTTGGTTCATGGTGCGGACGTTCAGATAAAGATCATTGATCGTGGCTCATCCGCATCAAAACTGCGGGGGCCGCTTTTCGGTAAATGCTGCCACACCTTCACGATGCTCTTCTGAATCGGCGTAGTGGTAGGCATTTGCTATTAAATCAGAAGCAACAGATTCAGGTACCGCGAGGGCTAGAGCCCTGAATGACCGCTTGTTCAGGCGCGCTGCCTGCGGCGCCAAAGGCCGCATGCGCTGCACACACACTGCAACCGCGACGGCCAAGTCGTTGCCTGCGACGACCTGGTTCAGGAAGCCCCGCTGTTGCATGGTTTGGGCATCGAGCACTGCGGCGGACAACAACATCTCACGGGCCGTCAGCTCGCCCACACTGCGCATCACCAGGGCGGCCTCCCGGGGCGCCATGGGAAACCCGAGTTTGGCGATCGGCGCGCCAAAACGAGCAGATTCACTGGCGATGCGCAGGTCGCAACAGCTGGCGATCTCCAACCCGGCGCCCATGCAGTTGCCGTCAATCTGGGCGATCACCGGCACATCACAATCATGTATGGCCTGCAAACCGCCCCATACATCGTTTTCGTGAAAGTCACGCAGCAGCTGAACATCGAACCGGAAGGCCGGGTACTCTGCGATATCCCCGCCAGCACAGAAATGGGCGCCCTCCCCTTGCACCACCACACAGCGCAAATCGCCTTGGGTCTGGAAGTCTTCAAACACCTGGCGCAGGCTGCGCCACATGTTGCGAGACATCGCATTGAACTTGCCAGGGTGGGACAGCGTGACGGTAGCCAGTGCGCCATCCCAAGCGACCAAAACATTTCCTGCCATTGCCAGGTCCCGCTTTACTCGAGTTTGGCACCAGACGCCTTCACCACAGCGGCCCAGCGTTTGACTTCCGTGCTGACAAAACTGCCGAACTGCTGGGGCGTCATGGTCGGAAATTCGGCACCGTTGCCGGCCCAGGCGGTTTTGATCTCATCCTGGGCGCCCAAGCGGCGAATATCCTCCACGATACGGGACTGCACGTCAGCCGGCGTTCCCTTGGGCGCCCACAACCCGTACCAGGTGGTGACGGTGTAATCGGGCAAACCGAGTTCTGACGCACACGGAATGTCGGGAAAGGCCGCGTTGCGTTTGGCCCCGGACACCATCAGGGCCTTGATTCGCCCGCCTTTGATGTGTGCGGCCGATGAACCGAGGCCATCAAACAACATGTCAACATTGCCGGCGATCAGGTCTTGCAGCGCCGGGCCGGCGCCACGGTAGGGAATGTGGGTGATAAAGGTCTTGGACTGCTGCTTGAACAGTTCACCCGCAAGGTGGTGTGATGTCCCACCACCGGCCGAGGCGTAGTTCAGCTTGCCCGGGTTGGCCCGAACCTGGCGCAAAAAAGCCGCAAAATCACCGGGAATATTCTTGGGGTTGACCACCAGCACCTGGGGCACATTGGCCAGCAACGCCAGCGGGATGAAGTCCGTCTCAATGTTGTAGTCCAGGCGCGGGTACATGGACGGTGCAATGGCGTGGTGGACAGCACCCATGAACAGGGTGTATCCGTCTGGCAGCGCCTTGGCCGCAACACTGGCCCCCAGCGTGCCGCCGGCGCCACCCCGGTTGTCGATCACCATTTGCATCCCGTTCAGCTTCGAGAACTGGGCCGACATCGGACGCGCGAAGGCATCGGTTCCCCCGCCAGCGGGAAACGGGACGAGCAGGGTCACCGGTTTGGCGGGCCAACGGGCCTGCGCCCGGGCCAAGCCCGGCATAACGCCTGCGGCAGCCAGGCTGGCCAGCACCACCCGGCGTCGGGTAAGGCCTTCATTTTCTCTACGCATGTTTGTCTCCTGTTGTTGTTAACGACACCAAAGCACTATCAAAGTTATAGCTAGCTACGCAATATGTTCGAGGGCTGGAGCACTATTTCACCTTTACGCTTGGCGCTTCCCGGCCCACACCCACAAGCCCGCACCGGCCAGCACCATCGGCACACACAACCACTGGCCCATGCTCATGCCCAGGCTCAGCAGACCCAAGTGGGCATCGGGCTCGCGGAAAAACTCAGCCACGAAACGCATGACACCATAACCAAACAAAAATGCCGCCGCAACCTGGCCCTGTCGCGGCGCCCGGCGGGCGTACAGCCACAGCAGCACAAACAACAGCACACCTTCCAGCAAGAACTGGTACACCTGCGAAGGGTGGCGTGGCAAATCACCAGCCCCCCGAAACACCATGCCCCACGGCAAAGAAGGGTCGGCAAGGCGACCCCACAACTCGCCGTTGATGAAATTACCCACCCGACCCGCTGCCAGGCCGGTGGGGACACAGGGCGCGACAAAATCGGCCACCTGCCAGAACGGCTTGTTACGGGACCGGGCAAACCACACCATGGCCACAATCACACCCAGCATGCCGCCATGAAAACTCATGCCGCCTTGCCACACATAAAACACCTCCAGCGGGTGTGCCAGGTAATAGGCGGGTTTGTAAAACAGGCAGTAGCCCAGGCGCCCGCCCAACACCACACCCATGACGCCCAGGAACAAAATATCTTCAACGTCCCGAAAGGACCACGCGCCGGGACCTTGCAGGCTCGCAAAAGGGGGGTGACGAAGGCGCTGGCGCCCCAAAAACATGAACAGCGCGAATGCCGCCAAATAGGTGAGTCCATACCAATGGACAGCAATGGGGCCCAGTTGCAGGGCGACCGGATTAATGTAGGGGTGTATCAACATGGCCTGTATTGTGCATGGCGTCAGCCGGGATTCATCGACGGCAACAACGCCATGCAACGCAACAACGCCGGTCGGGCGGTGGCACTGCGCCAGACCAGGCTGGTCTCGCAGCGTGGTACCGGCGCTTTCCCGGCGCCAACTATCTGGCGGTAAACAATGCCAGGACGCTGAAATTGCTGCACGCTGTGGGGCACCCAGGCCAGGCCCAGTCCGGCCGACACCAGATTGACAATGGTCTGCATCTGGATCGCCTCCTGGGCAATCACCGGCAAACACCCCGCGCCGTGGTAGAGCGCAAAAATCGCGTCATACAGCGAGGGCGCAATACGGCGCGGAAAAATGACCAGGGGTTCAGCCAGCACCTCTGCCACCGCCAATTGGGTCAAGCGTGCCAGCGGGTGCTGTTCGGGCAAGGCCACCACCAGGGGCTCGCTGCTGAGCAACCGGCAGGCCAGGCCCGCCGGCGCAAAACCAGGCGAGTGCAACATCAAACCTGCGTCCATCTCCCCGCGCTGGAGCGCCTGCAATTGCACGTCGCCGGTGGCCTCGACCAGTTCCAGTTGCACACCCGGATGGTGTTCGCGCACAGCCCGCACCCATTCGGGCAATAGCGCAAACCCCACGGTCGAGACAAAGCCCAGGCACAGGCGGCCCACATCGCCAGCTGCGGCGGCGCGCGCCTGTTTGGGGAGGGCGCTGGCACGCTGCAACAGGTCACGCACGTCTGGCAGAAGTGCGGTTCCCGCCGGCGTCAAGGCCACGGAGCGCTTGGTCCGGTCAAACAGCTTCACCGTCAAACGCTGCTCCAGCAAGGCGATGGCCTGCGTCAGAGGCGGCTGGGACATGTGCAGGCGCAGCGCAGCGCGGCCAAAATGCAATTCCTCCGCCACAGCCATGAATTGGCGCCAGACACGCAAACCGATAAGGCCCCCACGTTC
>CAZMXB010000200.1:0-9279 GCA_964569855.1 uncultured Rhodoferax sp. | reverse complement strand
TCGGGCATGGCCCACATGCCCTTGCCGATCTGCGCCTTGCCGCGCAGGCCGCAGGACAGGCCGACCAAGACGTTGTTCTTCTCGTAGGCCTGAATCCAGGCGCTGGTCTTCATGTCGCCCTTGCGGATCATGGGGCCGGCCTGCATGGCGGTGTGCATCTCGTCGCCGGTGCGATCCAGGAAGCCGGTGTTGATGAAGGCGACACGGCTGCTGGCTGCGGCAATACAGGCCTTCAAATTGACGCTGGTCCCCGCCGACCGTGCCGTGCCTCCAAACTCTAGCGTAAGGAGAGAGGGCTGGCACCAACTCTGTTGCTTGGTGAGGACCGTGTCGCGAGGTAAGACGGGCTTCTTGAGGGGCATCTCCTCGATAAACCCGCAACGAATGTCGGCAAATTTGCGTTAACACGACCAGTGCCCCCCAGCAACCGAGCGGCTCTACGCGGGATCTCGCAATGGGGAAATTGACAATTCAATTGTTCTGAACTATGCTGAACGATCTTCTCTCGGAGCCAAGATCTTGTATGTACCCCGTCCACATCGGTAACCATTTAGCGGTGCGCCTTCATCAATTGGTTCAACTGCGGAGGTGGCCGGAGGCGTTGGCACAGTGCTGGCATAGCTTGGTATATTCAAGTAGCGCTGTTTACCATAAGGCGACATCATTGGCGGATCGTTCAACTCTAAAACAAGCTGTAGCGGTGTTGATCGACTTGGAGATAGGGATTACTTCCTGGGAAATTAAAGATTTCGAAAGATCTATATCCCGAGAACCTCTTGTTCTATTGCGTTCTTTGGCAGTATTAGCCGAATCACTCCCAGTTCTGGCATCAGGGCAGTTATCTGTTCAATATCATCATTCCATTTATTCCGGCGGAGTAATCGAATGCAAAGTTTGCGTATGGAAAGAAAGTAATCAAGAGGAGTGGACTTCTGTGTATTTGGTTGAGGCGCAGCCCGCGCAAACTGACAATCAGGCAAGTAGCTTGCATGCATACACTTCGCCCTATCATCTTCTTCCGAGTAGCATTAATAACTTTAATATTAAGGTGTCAAATTCGGAGTCGCCGGTTCTTGATGCTCAATTGAGAGCTATACGCTCATCCGGACGACCTCTGCGTATTTATGTGGCGGAATTTTTAGAAGGTCCAAATTTCAAAGAATATCCTAAGCATCCAACTAGTACTGCATTTGTTGCGCATGGCTTAAATAATGAATATGAAATGGGGCAGGTGGCATTGCTGCATTTGGAGTCGGCCATGCAAAATAACTGCGATATCTTAATGTATCCGGAATTGACTATTACGCCAAATATAAAGCGTCTAATTCAGATTGAGTTATTAAAACAAACACCGAAAATAAATAAATCATCAACGGCGAGGAATATTGCATTGGTTGTGTGTGGTTCATTTCATTGTGCTACCGAAAATGAGTCAGAATTTTGCAATATAACAAATGCATTAGATGGTCTCGGAAACCATATTTATGGATTGACGCATACGAAATTATCTCCGGCATCAATTGGATCTATAAATGAAGCAGTCGTCCCTGGTAATACATTGTCATTGGTGGCGACGCCAATTGGATTGCTATGTTCATGCATATGTCTGGACTTGCCTCAAACGCTTCCAGGGTATGTGACGCCTTTCGAATTCATTCCCTTTAGCTTTCTGTTTGTTCCGAGTCTGAGTGAAACAACAAATTCACACAAAAGACGAGCGACGGAAATTCTGCGCCATCAGCGAGGAGTCATTATTGTGGCGAATCAGGCGCCCGCGACATTGCGCGGAAATTCAACCAAATGGAATATTGGCAGCTCGTTTGTAAGCTCAAGTGCAGATATCTGTAAGCCAAGAGATATAGAGCCCGAGCACAAATTATTGCCGTATGAAGGGGCGTCAATATTCGAAGTGCCGCTACCAATAGCGTCCCCGTATGGCGAAATGGGGATGAATACAGTGAGTATTAAGGAATAAATATATGTTAAAGTTTTGTGCTGATCATTCTGGATCAAACGGAAATTCTAGAATGTCAAGTGATTCGCAGATTGCATCGCGTCTTCTGGGGTCACCTGGAGAGCTTGATGAGTTGGATATTGATCAGTTAACCCAAATTGTTCTGGAGGCTGAACTCTCAGAGCTTCATAAATCAACCGGTAGCGAGTTTTCAAGTATTATTGAAAATCTAGATAAGGTGTATACCGTGAAGGTATATCGTTATCTTTCGTGCCCCTCCGATCGATCATCCCTAATTGAGTTGGCGGATCACCTTTCGCGCGTTGCCGCTGATCTATTCTTTGATCGCCTTGAGGGGCAAAACAAAAAATTTGGAACCCGATGGAAAACTCTGATTGATCTGATTCAAATCGCCCTTCGGGTAGGGCAACTTGAACAGAGAACTATTGACACCCAAAAACATGCGGGGACTGCACCTGACTCTTGGCGTTGGATATTGGGTAGAGTAGTTGAGGCCGGTGTCGCTGGTCTAGAGTGGTCGGCACTAATGGAAGCAATCCTAAATGGGGAGGCTGGTGATGTGGTCAGCGCGCGCTCAAAGTCGGGGGTGTCAATGTTGGTCACGAGTATGCGACACGCGGGCTGGCTACGTGTAGTGGCGAATGGTCGAACACGGAAATTATTCGCAGGAAATAATTCTGAAATTAATACTGTTACTGCTCCAGCAAGTGGAAAAATTGGCCACTCTAGTGTCAATGAGAGCGACCCTCGCATATTGAGTGATGTAGTTAAATCGGGTACTTGCTTCAATCAAGGTGCATTTCTTGATTTTCTATTGCTGGCGTCGGAGCGGCACAAAGCTTTCAAAGAATCATTGCCGAAAAATATCGAGACAGTAGTCAAGGAAAAGGCTCGTGATAAGCTGCAAGATTTATGCGTGTATTTGCATGGACAAACGCAGCGAGCTGCGGAAAATAATTTCAGATTTATTGATCGATATTTTGAGCTCACAAGAAAAAACACACCAATATTGCCGCGTATTTCTGTAAAACTAGTCGATAGACTAAATGATGATGAATTTGTCCTTGACTTGGCGCGTAATCATGCAAATGTTTCAGCTTGCGCGTCAAGCCCGATCAACTCAAATACAGGTTTTGAAGAAATATTGCGGAGTGGTAAGTTTCATTTAATAAATGATATTGCGAAAGAGGTGTTTTCGCAGCGATACAAAAACCCGAGATTACGTATGGATCATGTCGATTTCATTTCGAAAAGCACAACCTTGCGTACCACGGGGAATATAACACCAGCACAATGGCGCGGGCTTTGGATTGGTGCAGAGCACGAAAACAATTTCAGAAGTGCCTATCGTTCAACTTTAATAGTTCCCATTACATTGGTAAACAGCGCGGTTAGCACTGAGTTCCGTTCAGTTGTTCGTGATCATATCTGTCCAAATGAGAATTTGCGGCCAATTGATAGAACAATTATGGGATTTTTGTGCTTGGATCATGTCGATCCATATTATTTTAATGAAGCAAGTGATGTGGATATCGGATATATGTTTGCCGACTGGTTATCGCTGTTTCTCTTTGTTCGCTACATGTACACCACTATGTCTAGTAGTTTTCAACGGTGTGTGTCCGAATTTAGCAGCGAAGAATTTATCCAAAAATTGAGAACGCAGATAGAAATTGAAAATAGTAGTACACCTGGTTCAGCTCATTTTTGGTCAATTGGCGCCCCTATGTCGACTCGGCACAATGATGTGTTTCCGACCGACGAACTGCAAAGAGCCGTGGCGCGAGCCGCCGCATAGCTATTTTGGACATTTATTTGGAAAAATTTTGATCCTAGATTCCGCAGTTGAAGCGCCGGAAATTGTGTAAGTCGCTGTTACGAAAGAGATTTGCGCTGCCTGCGACTCAAACGTTTGGCACCGCTCGGGCATCACAAGTTTGCGGGGCTTCGCATGGATGTCAGACTTCATGCGTTTGCGATCTGACTCAACTGCGGATTTAGGTCTATATTTGCTTGGCTGCTAAGTTAGTCTTCGCCCGTGGCTATTCATTTTGAGTTCGAGCGCCAGGGTGAGTTGGGCGATTGTCGCCTTCTGGAGGTGGTCATGCCTAGGCAAGACGATCAGCTTTACAGCATCAGAGGACTCTGGCCCCAAGCATGCAGCAAAGGCTCGGTGTAGCCGCTGGGCTGGGCCAGACCCTTGAACACCAGCTCACACGCCGCCTTGTAGGCCATCGATGTCTCAAAGTTTCCGGCCATAGGTTTGTACAGCTTGTCACCGGCGTTCTGCTTGTCCACCACGGCGGCCATGCGCTCGAAGGTTTCCTTCACTTGCGCTTCGGTGACCACACCATGGTGCAACCAGTTGGCCATGTGCTGGCTGCTGATGCGCAGCGTGGCGCGGTCTTCCATCAGGCCCACGTCGTTGATGTCGGGCACCTTGGAGCAGCCCACGCCCTGGTCGACCCAGCGCACCACATAGCCCAGGATACCCTGGGCGTTGTTGTCCAACTCGGCTTGCTTCCCGGCGTATGTACAGTTCGGTTAAGCGGTCTGGGTCTGGTTGGCTCCCTCATCCCACTGACATTCCGGTCAGCACGATTACCTCGCGGATAGTATTAAGAGGCACAGGCATTCAGTGGAGGGGAATAGATGACAGCAAAGAAAACCAATATCCAGCCGGACATCCGGTTCTCGGACATCCGACCTTTGGACGGCAAGCAAAGCCAGGGTTTCGAAGAACTGTGCTTTCAGCTATTGCCTTGGCTGGTCGGGGAGCCGTTGGTCAGCTCAGTTCGCGTTGATGGACGGGGCGGGGATGGTGGTGTGGAAGCGATTGCTAAAACCGCGTCAGGACTGGATGTGGGCTTACAGTGCAAATACTTCTCCAGCTTGTCCGATGTCCAATGGCGACAGATTGACAAATCCGTTCGGACGGTGCTCAGCAAGCATCCAGAAGTTGTGCGCTATTTGGTGTGTGTGCCGTTGAACAAAACGCCAGGCGAGATTAAAAAATGGACCGCACTCTTGGACGTATGGCAAACGTTGGATCCGACGGTGGCGGTCGAATGGGTGGGCTTATCCGAACTGTTCGACCACCTCTTGAAGTCCGATGCCAGCCATTTGAAGACCTACTGGTTTTCCTGTCCCGAGTTTTCTGTTAACTGGGTTGCAACCCAAACCCAGACGGCCATCAGGCAGTTGCATGATCGTTACACCCCACGCCTCCATCAGCCGACCTCTGCCGAAGAACGACTCGAATTTCTGGCTGCATCTCCCAGGGCGAGGGCTGCCCACCGCAAACAGTGCTCCGAGTTAGTGTCCGCCTGGCGGAATGTGTTCCGAGCCCTGCCTTCAGAGATCAAACGACTGGGCGCATCTGTTGATTTGACCAAGTTGCAAGCTGCGTTTGATGCGATGGTGATCGCTACGCGTGAAGGCGATCTTGTCGAACAGCGGGATGAACTGGTTGCGGCATTGGGGGCGTTGGGTGAAAAGGCCGAGCAGTTGGTCGAGGGCCTTTTCCCAGGAGAACGACCGTATCCTGGCCCTTATTGGGAATTCCGTCGCAGCTCAAAGCTGGAAGACGCGCTTAGTCAGACGGGGGAGGTAATCAAGGCTGTGAGCAATTATGTCCATGCCCAGCGGCAATCGCCGTGGGTGTTGACTGGCGAAGCGGGAACCGGCAAGAGTCATCTTCTGGCGGACTTGGCCAAGAAGCTGTTGGCCGAGGGGAGAGCCTGTCTGCTGATGGTCGGGGAGCGGTTTGCGGCCGATGTGGCTTTGGCTGAACAGATACCTGCCCTGATGAATTGGGGTTGGTCATTGGGTGACTTGCTGGCATGCCTGTCTGCGCATGCCGCTATCACGGGCCGGCCAGCTATCTTGATGGTGGATGCCATCAATGAGTCTCTTCGCGGGTTGTGGCGGCGCGAACTGCTGCAACTCACTGCACTGATTGATTCGTATCCGGGTGTTCGTCTACTTGTGTCCTGCCGCACGGATTGTCTTGAGTCCTCGTTGCCACCGAGCGTGCTGAACGATCACAACACGATCCGGCACCACGGGTTTGACCTTCAGTTTCACGAGGCGGTTCGTGCCTACTTTGATGGTTACCAGGTCGTCAGTCCTCAGTTCCCCACGCTGAATCCTGAGTTTTACAACCCCTTGTTCTTGAAAACACTGTGTGAAGCCTATCAAGGCAAAACCCTTCCCTTGGGGGCCATGACGTTTGTGGGGGTATTGGCGGCTTGGGAAGATCGTGTGGCCGAAGACATCGAAAAGAAACTGGACTGCTCACAACGAGCCACGCATCGTGCGATTGACGACATTGTTCAGGCGCTGGCCGGGTCGAATGCCAAGCGGATACCCGCGAATGATGCTGAAGACATTTGCTTGAAATATTTTCCCGAGCAGCAGGCATCTCGCTCCCTCTACCGACACCTCAACTCTGAAGGGCTTTTGCAGGAGGTTGAAGCCCAGGGCGAAACGCTTGTTCGCCTGCAATACGAGCGGTTCAGCGACGTTCGTATCGCGCAGATGGCGTTGAAAAATGTCACCTCTAGGTCGCAATGGTTGACTCATTGGCAGAACGTCTTTTTGCCTTCCCGAATGGACGGCGACGGTTTGGATTGGGGGACGGAGCCTGAGTTGACGGCCTATGCACTGTTGTTGCCAGACGCTATCGGGGTGGAGCTGGTCGAGTGCCCGATTGGGTCTGTTGTTAGAGACGAATTGGCGCGACAACACGCCAAGCGGATTCTGTGGGACGCATGGTTGAGCGCATTGCCGTGGCGTGTGCTGCCGCCAGATGATCAGAAGACTCCGCGCCTCTTTGCGGCATGGGCCAACCAAGCTGATGACTTAGGGCAGGTGTGGGAGCGACTGTTCCAGTTTGCATGCATTCCCGGGCATCCGCTCAACGCCGACCGTTTGCACACGTACTTGAGCCAGTTGGACTTACCTGCTCGTGAGCAGAAGTGGACGGTTCCCTTGGCCAAGGAGGACCCCGACGATCAAGCCGAAGGGGTGGTTGGGCCGTTCTTGTGTTGGGCGGATGCCGCTGCGGGAAAGGCGTCAGAAGAGCAATCGCGGCTTGCTACACAGGTGCTGTTGTGGCTGACCAGCTCGCCCAATCGCGAGTTGCGCGACCGTGCAACTGACGCGTCCATTCGAATGTTGGTTGCCTGCCCGCGAGCGGGGGCAGTTTGCACGCATCTAATGGAGCGCTTTTGGGCGGTGAACGACCCGTATGTGAAGGAGCGGCTACTGGCCGCAATGTGTGGTGTGTTGCCACGCTTGAACGCACTGAGCGCGAAGCCGGTTGCCGAATTTGTACTGAACCGCTTTTGGCAGGCTGGAGAGGTTCCTCCGCACATTTTGCAGCGCGAATACGCCGCGTTTGTAGTTAGGCATGCCTATGAAACGGGGCTATTGCCATCAGAGTGCTTGGTTTTGCTGGAGCGGTGGCCTCAAAAAGCTAAGCCTAGTGTGTGGTCAGAAGAGCAGGTCGATGTGTTCGACAAAGATTCGGCCTATTCCTCTATTGCTAGTTCATTGAGGCCTGAAGAAATGGGGGGTGGTTGGTATGGCGACTTTGGTCGCTACGTCATGGGCTCCGCAGTGCATCATTTCTTGGATGATGAACGGACTGAGCCCGTCGCGAAGGGCATTGGTCGTGGTGGTGAAGAGCACGATGCCCGCTTCGCACGTCGATACATCTGGCAGCGCATCATTGAGTTGGGTTGGACTCCGGAGCGGTTTTCGGTCTTTGAGAGAAGTTTGGGTTATTCGGGCCGGATGAGCAATGACAAGCGTATTGAACGCATCTCAAAAAAGTACCAGTGGATAGGGTTGCATGAGTACCTGGGCCATCTGTCCGATTCATTGCTATTTCGAGAGTGGGACGCCCCCGCAAGGCCGCTTCGTGGTGCTTGGGAGTTGTACGAAAGGAACTATCACCCTGAGTTGGCCCTTGGGGTTCGGCATAAGCGGGATGCCGGGTCAGAAGGGGCTCCGGCTTGGTGGGGGATTGATTGTCCGGTTCCAACCATCGACTTTATCGAGGGAAAACGGGATTGGGTTCAGGCGCCCTTTCAGTCTTTTGAGTCGTACCTCAGGGCTGATCACGAGCAACGGCGCTGGGTGGTATTGCATGCCCATCTCAACTTCGACGAGGGCTTGGGCTTTGGCGTGGAGAGGTCCACCTCCGCACAAATGTCGCAGTGGATCGACGTGCGGGCTTTCCTCATTCCCAAGGCTGGGCTACCTAAGCGACTCAAGGTGCTTAGATCGGTGGATTTTTATGGCGATGGCTGTGATATTCCGAAGGCCTCGCAATGTTGGGTTTCGGAATACCCATGGCATCGGTCCTTTCAGGATGTCGATGAATATTGCCTCAACAACCATACTTGGTTCCGGGGGCTCAACGACAAGGGGTTCTATCTGCCGGTCTGTGAAATTTCAGACGATGACAGGAATGTTTTATTGCCGGCTCCGTCCTTGCATAAGGATTTAGGGGTAGCTCTGGGTCACCGACTCTCCGCTCCCACGTTAACCGCAAGCGGGCTCGTGGAAATTCGTGACCAGTCAGGGCGTTGCGTGATCAAGGCATCTGCGCAGCAGAGATCTGTGCTGATGATTGATGAGGCGGTGCTGATTCAGTATCTGACGGCGCGAGACTTGGCCCTGGTGTGGGCGGTACTTTCTGAAAAGTCTGCCTGGAATGGTTCAACGCATGTGGGCGGTTTGGCTCACCAAAGCGCTGTCTATGTGTTGGAGGTCAACGGACGTATCTCCGGTGGGCACACCGTCGGAAGTAAAGAATCTCCAGAAGATTAGAGATGCAGATTCGAATTAATTAACGTGTGCAATATTGGCCTGTAGCCCTCGTGGGGTCTTCGTAAGCCGCTCCTGATTTAGGAGCGGCTTACGGTGTCTGCCGATTAGACCGCGGCCTTGACCTTCAAGCGCCAGGCATGCAGCAGCGGCTCGGTGTAGCCGCTGGGCTGCGCAAGGCCCTTGAACACCAACTCACACGCCGCCTTGTAGGCCATCGACGTCTCAAAGTTACCCGCCATCGGCTGGTACAGCTTGTCCCCCGCGTTTTGTTTGTCCACCACAGCGGCCATGCGCTCGAAGGTTTCCTTCACTTGCGCCTCGGTCACCACACCATGGTGCAGCCAGTTGGCCATGTGCTGGCTGCTGATGCGCAGCGTGGCGCGGTCTTCCATCAGGCCCACGTCGTTGATGTCGGGCACCTTGGAGCAGCCCACGCCCTGGTCGACCCAGCGCACCACGTAGCC
>CAZMXB010000199.1:0-9333 GCA_964569855.1 uncultured Rhodoferax sp. | reverse complement strand
AGGGCGGGCCGTCGTGCAGCACGAACAGCGGGGCACCCTGGCGGGCGGCGCGCAGTTTTTTGTACAGACCGCCGTCGTTCCAGCCGTTCACCCAGCCCGGCTCGCGCTTGGGCAGGTCGCCGCGCATGGGGAAGGGGGTGTCGGGCAGGTTCAGGGTGCTGCGGTAGTCGACAGGTGGGGTTGCAGTGTCAGTCATGGCAAGCTCAATCTAGGAAATGGGTGGGCCGCGCAACACAGCGGGTGTGTGCCGCACGCACGGACAGGTGTCTGCAGGGACAGACATGACGCGGGGCAAGGTGCGTCTGGCGAGCCCTGTCAAATTCGGGCTGCGAACCAGGCGCGTGCGTCGTCGCAGTCCTGGCGTATGCCCCGGGTCAGGGCGTCCAGGCCGTCGTACTTCAACTCGTCGTGTAGTTTGTGCAGCAGTTCCACACGGATGATTTTACCGTAGGCGCCTTCAGGGCCCAGTTCGCCGGGCCAATCCAGGCAATGTGTCTCCAGCAGCACCCGTCCGCCATTCACATCGTTGGGGTCCAGCGAGGGGCGCACGCCCAGGTTGGCCACGCCCTGCGCCGGTTTGACGGACAGACCGTGCACCAGCACCGCGAAAATGCCGCTCGCCGCCGGTTTCCAGTGGGCAAAGCGCAGGTTGAGTGTCTTGAAGCCCAGGGTCCGGCCCAGTTTGCGGCCATGCACCACGTGGCCGGAGATGCAGTAGGGGCGGCCCAGCAGGCGTGCGGCGTCCTGCATGCGGCCCTGTCCCAGCGCTTCGCGCACGGCGGAGCTGGAGACGCGCAGGCCATGCACTTCGTAACTGTTCATGCGTGCCACATCAAAACCAGCGGCGACGCCCGCGGCGTCCAGAAAGGCATAGTCACCGGCACGCTGGGCGCCAAAGCGGAAATCGTCGCCCACCAGCACATACCGCGCGCCCATCCCTTGCACCAGCACCTGGTCAATGAAGGTCTGCGGAGATTGGGCCGCCAGTCGGGCATCGAAGGGCAGAACCACAGTCTGGTCGACGCCACTATTGGCAAGGTCGTCGAGTTTGTCGCGCAAGGTACCGACCCGGGCCGGTGCCAGATCGGGCTTCTTGAACTTCTCGGCAAAGAAGTCGCGCGGATGCGGCTCAAAGGTCAGCACGCAGCTTGGCACGCCGCGTTGTTGCGCTTCGCCCCGCAACAAGGCGAGCATGGCTTGGTGACCCCGGTGCACGCCATCGAAATTGCCGATGGTCAGGGCGCAGGCGGGAGCCACACCGGGATGGTGAAAACCTCGGAAAACTTTCATGAAAGTGTTATCTTTTTGATAGCAGGCAGAGCCAATTTCATCGACCTTTGAAGCGAACTTGTCACAGAAAAAGGGTATATTGTGACGCAGCAGCGCTGCACGTTTCGCAGTAGTTCAGGGCTGCCAACGGTTTGTGCGTGTTTCAGAGTGTTGAAGACAGAGCGGAACCGCTTTGCGGAACTGCGATCTGTCCTGCAATGATTCAGGAGGCGTGTTTTGAAAGTCTTGAAGCTGTCAGCCCAAGGGCTGCCACAGTCGTGGATATCACTGGAGCAGGCTGTCACCCACTATGCCGCGGACGAAGTGCGCTGGGAGTCTGGTGGCGAGGTGGCGGTCTGCCATGGCGGGCACAACGCAGTGACGGGTCTGCAGTCCATCATCCGGGTCAACAGCATCATCGGCACCAAGGGTGTACCCAGCATCAATCCGTTCAGCATGCGACCGGGTCTGACCAATGGCAAGTTGTTTGAACGGGACCGTTATGTTTGCGCTTATTGCGGCGACCGCTTTCATGAACACGACCTCACCCGCGAGCACATTATTCCGTTTGCCCAAAAAGGTGTGGACACCTGGATGAATGTGGTGACGGCCTGCAAGCCCTGCAACCACCGCAAAAGCCACCGTACGCCCGAGCAGGCCCATATGCCGTTGTTGTACGCGCCGTATGTGCCCAGCCTGTGGGAAGACTTCATCTTGCGCAATCGGCGCATCCTGGCCGATCAAATGGAGTTTTTGATCGCCCATGTCCCGAAATCATCACGACTGTTGGCCTGAGTTGCCGCTCCAGCCTATAACTGCTTACAAATCATTACATTTTTTCAGTTCCAGAAGGCGGTTTTCACGCCGGATGCTGATTTTTGGGGGTGTCCGTTCAAGGTAAATTCACCACAATCCTTGATCAGATCCTTCAACTATGGATGTGCCCCAGAGCGGGCATTTTCACCCCGGCAGGCCCATTCGTGACACGTCCGCATTCCCATCAACCGATTAACCCAGCAGTTGCCTGGAAAGTGCGGCCTGCGGTTCGGTTGGCGCAGACGTTGATCGCGCAAACACTGGCCTATTTCGCCGAGCACGAGGCCAAAAACCTGAACCTGGTGCGCGCCCACCTGCTGGAGTTGGTGGACGACAAACCGGCAATGGGTCAGGGGCAGAACCTGCGGTCCGCCCATTTGTTATTGGGCAAATACGCCATGCAGTTCAACCGCGGTTTTCAACAGACCCTGGCCGACGGCATGGGCGCAGAGTTGGCACTCATCCTGCCCCAAGACGCACAGCCGGTGCGCCCGAGCGCTGCCGATGACGCCCTGAGCGGCCTGAGTTTGAGTCTGCTGGACGTCGGGGAGGTGGAGCGTGTTTTGTTGCTGGATCGCGTGGCACAGCGATTTAGCACTCGTTATGAAACGGCATTGGAGCCGCTGACCGAACGTTTGGGCGTGCTGTTCGGTCGCCAAAAAAGTTCCATTCACGACAACCCGTTTCAACCAACTGTGCTGCTCAGGGCGTTTGTCAGTGCCTGGGACAAGTGCGAGCTTGATCCACAGGCCAGTGAGGATTTGCTGCAGTCACTGCAACCGGGCTCCTGGCTGGATTTGGGACTGCTGTACGTCGAATTGCACACCACGCTGGTCAAGGCCGGTGTACCAGAGCGCCGTGCCGTGCAAACCCGTTCGGGTGACGCAACGCGTCCAACCCCGGCACCGGCGACGGCCAATATCCCGTCCACGACGCGGTCTGCGGCTCAAAATGCAAAAGATTCATCCCGCTCCGGACCGGCGCCGCTGGACGGCGGCCAACCGCCCGCATCCTGGGCCTCCCTCGACACCGCTGGGCGCGTTGTTGCCGCCCATGCGCGTCAGTTCTTGCAACGCTTGGGGTTTGGGTCCCACACCGCCCAGGTTGGCAACGACCCGAGCTCCGTTGATGCGGACAGCGAGATCCGCACCAGACCCGACTTTGCTGCTGCCAGTCCGGCCCTGATGGGATATCTTGGAGGTTTGCAGGCCGGGGCCAGAGCCGACGCGGCATTTCCAGCCAACCAACGTTACGAAGTCGGGGACCTCGCGGACCACAACGTCTTGCGCCAGATGCGCGAGCGCGACGAGATTCGCCACGCTCCCGAGCTGGACCGTGGCACGGTAGATGCGCTGGCCGAGGTGTTTGACTTTGTGTTTGCCGACCAGTCGATTCCGATCCAGATGAAGTTCATCATCGGCCGACTGCAAATTCCGGTGCTCAAGGCGGCCATGATCGACCGCGATTTTTTTCTCTCCGACCAGCACCCGGCGCGGCGTTTGGTCGACACATTGGCCGGTGCATCGGTCGCATGGGCACCTGAAAAAGGAGAGCAAGACCCACTGTATGTGCGCATCGAACACACTGTGCAGCGTGTACTGACCGAGTTTGAAGACGACCTGACCCTTTTCGTTGACCTGCTGCGCGAGTTCACGGAGTTCTTGTTCGAGTCCGAGCAGCAGGCACAGGTCCGCGTGGAACCGGTGGCCGAGCAGGAGCGCACCGGCGAATCCTGGGAGCACGCCCTGGAGCAGGCGGATGAGCTGATCCATGAACGCGTCCAGGCGTTGTCAGCCGAGCAGGCGGTCGCCCCCTTTTTGCTGCCCTTTTTGACCAACCAGTGGCGCGAGGTCATGGCGCGGGCCTGGCTGGACAAGGCGACCCGGGAGCAAAATTACGCGCAGTGCGTCAAAACCATGGAGCAGTTGATTTGGTCGATTCAGCCCAAGACCTCGTCCAGGGAGCGGCGCGAACTGGTGGCCATACTGCCCGACATGGTGCGCCAGCTCAATGTGGGGCTGGACGGCATCGGATGGAATGGCAAACCCCGCACCACCTTTACCCGCCGGCTGATCACCACCCACACGCTGGCCATCCGTTTGACCCAGCCCGTGCCGCTGGATACGGGCTCGGCAGCTCTGGATGACCGCGACGGGCAGGCAGCCATGCAGCAACTCGATGAACGCCGGGCGGCGCGTCAGTTCGCAGCACAGGACCAATTTGACGCCATGGCCCAGTCCTTCCAGCGCGGCATGTGGTTTGACGTGTCCCTGGAACAGGAAGATGCAGCAGTCCGCTGCCGCCTGAGCTGGGTCAGCCCGATGCGATCACGCCTGTTGTTCACTAACCGTGAAGGTTTTGACGCTTTTGTGCGCTCCGAGCGCGAAGTCTCTGCCATGCTGCGACTGGGACGTATGCGTATGCTGGACAACGACGCCATTGTGCGCCGGGCCTTGGACCAAATCATGGTCGACGGGGCCCAGCCACTGGCGGCCTGAGTGTTCGCACTTGCTATCACGATGATAGCTGTTGACGCTTATTCCACGAGGGCTGGTGACCTCTTTTATTAAAGCGCCGGTCTAGCCGGGGCGCAACACTTTGGCCACCGGGTTGGTTCTGAGTCTGAACGCATCCGGCATACCCGAACCCAGCAAGGGACGCAAATAAAGCCGAAAGGCGTCCGTTACATCCGTTCCATTGGGGGTGATGAAAGCGTCTTCCATGACGCGGGTCTTGCCGGCCACGGCATCCAGTGGCAGCAGTTCGTAGTCCACCGAGTAGAAGCCGGTGCGCTTGATGGCCACCGAGCCGTCGCGGTCGCCCCACATTGCAAACTGCACGGCCTTCTCACCAACCTCACGCGCCTCGCGCTGGTCCACGTCGGACACACAGCCGATGAACGAGCGTTGTAAATAGCCCAGCGTGTCGCCACGTACCCGCTTTATGCCCAGCTTGCTCTTGATCTCCTCACACAGCAGGTCCGCCAAGGCGCCACTGCCTGAGAGCTGCAGGTTGCCGTGGGCGTCGTGTTCCAGGTCTTTGGCCAGTTGCGCTGCAATGGGTTGGCCCGACGCATCATGTATGCCCTCGGATACGGCAATCACGCAGCGCCCCAGCCGCTCATGGGTGGCTTTGACGTCGGCCAGGAAGCGCTCCAGGTCAAAGGTTCGTTCGGGCAAATAGATCAGATGCGGGCCGTCGTCGGCAAATTTCTTGCCCAGGGCCGAGGCGGCCGTCAAAAAACCAGCGTGGCGACCCATGACCACCGCTACATACACGCCCGGCAGGGCCGCGTTGTCCAGGTTGGCACCGGCAAAGGCCTGGGCCACAAAACGCGCGGCCGACGGGAAGCCTGGTGTGTGGTCATTGCCCACCAAATCGTTGTCAATGGTCTTTGGGATATGGATGCTGCGCAGCGGGTAGTTGGCTTTGCGCGCCTCTTCGCTGACGATGCGCACCGTGTCCGATGAGTCATTGCCACCAATGTAGAAAAAGTGCTCAATTTGATGCGCCTGCAGCACCTTGAAGATTTCCTGGCAGTACTGGATGTCGGGTTTGTCGCGCGTGGAGCCCAGCGCACTGGACGGCGTGTTGGCCACCATTTCGAGGTTGTGGCTGGTCTCCTGCGTCAGGTGGACAAAATCTTCGTTGACAATGCCCCGCACGCCATGGCGGGCCCCGTAAACATGGGCAATGTTATGGAAGCGCCGCGCCTCCAGTGCTACGCCGACCAGCGACTGGTTGATCACAGCGGTCGGTCCGCCTCCTTGTGCTACCAAAATTTTTCCAGATGCCATCATGCGTCCTGTGGTTTGAGGGTTGGGCTGCCGACAATCATCCTAGCACCGCGCACGACCCATGCGTCACTGCGGGGCCTGTAGCAGTTGGACCAGGTCGGGCAAGTCCAGCCGGCGCGCGATATCAAGGGCCGTGAATCCGTCGCGGTTGACCAACTGCCTGTCCGCGCCCAGGGTCAGAAGTTTGACAGCCATGCCGGCCTGCCGGTAGGTGACCGCAACCATGAGCGCTGTGTCGCCTTTGTCGTCCCGGCTGTTGACGGATTGGCCTTGCTGCACCAAGGCCTCGGCAATGGCGATCTGTCCGTTGCGTACCGCGTCCAGGAACTGCACCGTGGGGGCAGCGGCTTGAAGGAGCTGAGCCCGCGTCGACGCTCCCGTTGCAGGCGCAGTGGCTTTGTTCAGGGTCATGTTCGCGACCGAGTCCGCGCGGAGGACAGGCGCTGGCGGCGCGGCAGGCATGGCGGGTGCTGACCCGCTGTCTGTCAATACGCCTTGGGCCGACCCCGGACGCTGGGCTTGGGGGTGCGTTTCCTGAACCGGGGGCGAAGCTACCGATTCGCGCGCACGCGAACGATCTGCTTCAGTCGCATTGCCCGCGCGAGGTGGCACGGCCTCGGCTCGCACAGGCGTTGGTGCCGGCAAAGCCGCGCGAGGCGGGGGCGCTGGTGCATCTGCTGTTGCCACGGATGCCGTTGCGGGTGTCGCAGGGCGTTGGGGCGCGGTGTGTGCTGGCTTGGGGGTGCCCATTGCGACCTCCCGGTCGTCCGGGCTGCCGCGGTCCATTTGCAGCATCAGCAGGGTGCTTAGCCCCACCACGGCGAGACTGGCGAGTAGTGAGACGGCCCAGCGGGACTGGTTGGCTGCGTGTGGGCTGGGGGGGACTGGCGATTCGGTGGGGGTGGCAGCCCGGGCCTGTGCGAGCATGCTGGCATGGGTCCGAATGGCCTCGCGCGCACGCGCCGACGGTCGACTAGTGTCCTGGGAGGCCGCGTCGGCATACCGTTCCAGCAACTCGTCAGCCGTGGGTTTCATGCGAACTCCTGCAGCAGTTCCCGCAAGCGGCTGCGCGCGTAGCGCAGTCGGCTCTTGGCTGTTTCAAAATTGACACCGGTCGCCATGGCAATGTCTTCCACCGCCATAGCCCCTTCGGCCTGTAACAGAAAGGCCTCGCGTTGGACCCGCGGCAACTGCTCAATGGCGTCCAGAAGCGCTTGCGCCTGCTCTTTGGATTCGAGGCGCCTGAGTGGGCCAAACCCGGAATTGGCGGCCAATGTTTGCCCCATGCCCGGCCCTCCTGATTCCTGTCCGTCGTCAGCCTCCAGACTCACATGGTGTTTGGCCGTTCGCAGGTAATCCACCAGTCGGTTGCGGGCCAGTGTATACAGCCAGGTTTTGAATCGCGCCGTGGGGGCGTAATTGGGCGCCTGTCGCGCCACGGCAAACCACACGTCCTGCAACAGGTCGTCGGCCACGGCCTGGTTGCGCACACTGCGCAATACAAAGCGCCAAACACCCATTTCATGGCGCACGTACAGCGCATCAAAAGCGTTTATGTCACCGCCCGCATAACGCAGCATCAGCGATTCATCCGCTTCGTTGGAAAGATCGATAACACCGGCCATGCCTGGCATTATCGACCGCCATTGCGCTCAGAAACGCCGTGGCGGTGGGTCAGGCACAAAGGAAGCGCTGTCAGACCGGGGAAACGGGTTGGGTCGGTGTGCCACGGGTTCATGAATCACACCGAAGGCGATCAGGTTCTCGCGGCTGTCATACCGGATCGTGATGACCTCATTGGGTTGGGCCTGCAAACGCTCAAAACTCGTTTGGCCCACGTGGGAGTCTTCTCGTTGGCCATGTCCTGTGCCCAATTGGGGCGACCGCAGGGGTGGGCGACTCGTCGCCTGGGCCATGGAGTCAGCGGACGGGTTGCGGTCGGCCAGGCCATCAGCCGCGGACGCGGCTGCGCCAGTCGCGCCGCCGATGGTCTTTTGCGCGGTGATTGGTGCAGGCCCAGCTTGTGGGGGTGGGGGCGGTGCTGCATCGGCCCGCGACGCGTTGGCATCCCGTTCATGCTTTTGCATATAACGCCAGGGCTCCGGGGCGGGTTCTGGCAATCGTTCCCTGAAAACCGCAACTCCAATCACACCGACATGGTTGGGTCTGCCGGTACGCCCGGCGTACGAATCGCTGGCCGTTGAAAACTCAAAGGCCGCTACTTCAGAGTTGTTTTTGCGCCAACCCGTGATCTGGTAGTCGTAGTAAGCGCCCAATACATAACCCGTCTGGCCCCATGCTGCCGTGGCGCCACTGACCACATTGATACCGTCCACCGACGTGACGGCCATGACCCGTTCACCCAGCTTGTTGCGCACGGCAATGGCGTAACGCGCACCTGGAGCGCCCGCCACCCAGTACTCGCCCTTGCTGTAGTAGAGCGGTAGCGTCGCCCCCGAATTGCGGTCAATGACGGTGACGTCGGCCAGGCGGCCAATGGCGTGGGCTTGCAAGCCAGCACAAGTCAGGATGAAGGCCAGCCCAAGTCGGGACAATTTCGTTTGCATGGGAACTCCAGAAGTGGTTGATGGAGTCGACTGAAACGAACCAAGTCCGGAAATGGGGTTAAGTTCCTGTATAAAAAATTACAGCATGCTCGTCAAAAATACTTACACCAGTACAGCCCAAGAGAGGAAGCTCGGGCTCTGTGACACGGTTTTTACGTTCAGGCAAACACGCCCGCCGTATCCTGCATGCGGCTCGACACTTCACCCAGGTGGTGCAGGGTGTCACCAAAGCTCATTTCCAACTGGGTCAGCTTCTTGAAGTAATGGCTGACGATGTATTCCTCCGTCACGCCGATGCCGCCATGCAGTTGCACCGCCTGCTGGCCCACGTAACGCATGCTGGTGCCCAACTGGTACTTGGCCCGGGCCAGCGCCGCGCGGCGCTCTGGCGCCGGGGCGTTCAGCTTGAGACTGGCGTAGTAACTCATGGAGCGGGCCAGTTCCAGCTGCATCTTCATGTCGGCGGCGCGGTGGCGCAGGGCCTGAAAGCTGCTGATGGCAACGCCAAACTGCTTGCGAGTGTTCATGTACTCCGCGGTTATGGCCATGGTTTTGTCCATCACACCCACGGCCTCGGCGCAGGCAGCGGCAATGCCGATGTCCACCGCGTGCTCAAGTGCGGCCAAGCCGTCCTGGGTAATCAGTGTGGCAGGTGTATTTTTCAGGCTGACTTCGGCCGCGCGGCTGCCGTCCTGCGTGCCGTAGCCGCGGGTAGTGACCCCAGCGTTCTGGCGTTCGACCAGGAACAGCGCCAGCTGGCTGTTGATCCTGGCGGGCACGATGAAGGCATCGGCCTGGTCGCCCACAGGCACTACGCTTTTTGTAGCATTCAATACATAGCCGCCGGGGGCTTGCGTGGCTTTTGCTTCGCACACATCTAGCTT
>CAZMXB010000198.1:3432-9360 GCA_964569855.1 uncultured Rhodoferax sp. | reverse complement strand
GCTTTGAGCAGTACGAACAGCAGTTGCTCGATGCCCAGGCCGACCTTGAAGCCGTGGAGCAGTCCATCCAGGACGGCAGTGTGCGCTTGCTCGGTATGCAGGGCGACATCGACCGGTTGCACCGGGAGATTGCGGCACTGGGAGCGGTCAATCTGGCCGCGCTGGATGAGTTGGCCGCGGCGCGTGAACGCAAGCAATTCCTGGATTCACAGAATGACGATCTGGCCCAGGCCATGCAAACGCTGGAAGATGCGATACGCAAGATCGACGCCGAAACCCGCGACATGCTGTCGGGCACGTTCGAGAAAGTCAACGGGCATTTCGGGCGCATGTTCCCGGAGTTGTTTGGCGGCGGCAATGCACGTCTGGTCATTACCGGTGACGAAATTCTGGATTCGGGCGTGCAGGTGATTGCCCAGCCACCGGGCAAGAAGAACCAGACCATTCACCTGTTGTCCGGCGGCGAAAAGGCCCTGACCGCGATTGCGCTGGTGTTTGCGATTTTTCAGTTGAACCCGGCCCCTTTCTGCCTGCTGGACGAGGTCGATGCCCCTTTGGACGACGCCAATACCGAGCGTTATGCCAAACTGGTGCGCAGCATGAGCAAAGAAACCCAATTTCTCTTCATCAGCCACAACAAGATTGCGATGGAAATGGCCGAGCAACTCATCGGTGTCACCATGCAGGAGCAAGGTGTGTCACGTATCGTTGCCGTGGACATGGAGTCGGCCTTGACACTGGCAGAGCTTGCCTAAAAAACATGAGCAATTTACAGATTGGTTTGGCAATCGCGGGCGGCCTGATTCTGGCCGCGGTCGTAGCGCATGGAGCCTGGAGCTCACGCCGAAATGCGCCGCGCCAGGCATTGCCCGAACCCAGGTCAGCGGGGGAAAGCGCCGCCAGCGGACTGCGCGAGCCCGGGCTGACCGAATTTGAAAATACCCAACCCACCAATCTGCCGCCCGCCGTCCGTCGCGCGGCGATGGACCCGTTGATTGATGTGATTGCCACCATCACGCTCGATGCTCCGCACCCGGTGGTCTCCGGCGAGGCCGCCATCGCGGCCATGCCAAGCACGCGCCGTGCCGGGACCAAGCCCTTTGCCATCGAAGGCCACAACCTGGCGACGTTGACCTGGGAAGTGCCGCTCGCTGGCCAGCGTTATGGCAGTTTTCAGTCCGGGGTGCAGTTGGCTAACCGTTCCGGCGCGCTGAATGAAATCGAATATTCCGAGTTTGTCGTCAAGACACAGGCCTTTGCCGACGCCATCAACGGCACCCCGGATTTTCCGGAAATGCTGGAAGAGGTTGCGCGCGCCCGTGAACTCGACCAGTTTGCTGGTGCACACGATGCGCAACTGGGCTTTACGATTCGCGCGCAAAACGCCTCCTGGAGCCCGGGTTATGTGCAACAGAATGCTGCACGGCTGGGCTTTGTGGCCGGGGTCATTCCCGGGCGCATGGTGCTGCCCGCCAGTGTGGACGGCGGTGCGCCGGTATTGGTTCTCAGTTTCGACCCCCAAGCTGCCTTGGCCGAAGACCCGGCACAGTCGGCGATCCGTGACATTGCCTTGCACCTGGACGTGGCCCAGGTCGCTCGGGCAGAGCGCCCCTTCGTTCGAATGCGCGAGACGGCCGCCTCCCTTGCGCAGACCATGGATGGCGTGGTCACCGACGACAATGGCCAGCTACTGAACTCTCAGACCATGGATGTCATCGGTAGCGAACTGGAAAGTTTGTACGACACGCTGGAAGAACGCGACCTGGCGGCCGGTTCAATGTTGGCGCGCCGTTTGTTTGCCTGACCACGAACCATCTGCCATGGCAAGCCGGGATTTGTTTGCTGCGCCTGAGTCACCGGCGCAACCGCCATCACCATCTCACACAACGCAGCACCCTGACGAACTGCGCTTGCAGACGTTACGCGCTTTGCTGCACACCTATGGCCATCAATACTATGTGCTGGACGCGCCCCAGGTGCCTGACGCAGAGTACGACCGCCTGTTTCAGGAATTGCAGGGAATAGAAGCCCGCCATCCCGAGTGGATCACCCCCGACTCCCCGACCCGGCGCGTGGGGGGCAAGCCGCTGGCGCAATTTGTTTCCGTGCGGCACGCCGTGCCCATGTTGAGCATCCGCACCGAAACCGATACCGAAGCCAGCGGCGCGCAAAATTTTGACACCAGAGTGCGCAAGGAGCTGGGCCTGCAGGATACAGACCCGCCGGTGGAGTATGTGGCCGAGCTCAAGTTCGATGGCCTGGCCATGAACCTGCGCTACGAACACGGAGTTCTGGTGCAGGCGGCCACGCGGGGCGATGGCGAAACGGGAGAGGATGTGACGCAGAACATTCGCACGGTTGGCCAAATTCCACTGCGTTTGCCGCCAGCTGCCCCCCCCGTTCTTGAAGTGCGCGGCGAAGTCTACATGCGCCGAGACGACTTCGAAGCCCTGAACGAACGCCAGCGACAGCGCATTGCCGCTGGCGAAAAGGGTGAAAAGACTTTTGTGAACCCGCGCAACGCGGCGGCTGGTGCTGTGCGCCAGCTCGACCCCGCCATTGCCGCCCAACGGCCCTTGAGTTTTTTCGCCTACGGCGTGGGTGAAGTAACACCGGTGGAGCAGGGTGGTCCGAGTTTTGGAACCCACTACGACCTGCTCCAGTCCTTAAAGTCTTGGGGTTTTCCGGTTGCAGCCCTCGTAGATATTGCGCAAGGCGCTCCTGAATTGATAGCGTATCATGCGCGTATCGGTCAGCAGCGTGACCAACTTCCGTTTGATATCGATGGGGTGGTCTACAAAGTCAACAGCCTGACCTTGCAGCAGCAACTCGGCTTTGTAACCCGCGAGCCGCGCTGGGCGGTGGCCCACAAATACCCGGCCCAGGAACAACTCACCACCGTGCTGGGCATCGATGTGCAGGTGGGGCGCACCGGCAAGCTCACACCGGTGGCCAAGTTGGCCCCCGTGTTTGTGGGTGGCGTGACCGTCACCAATGCCACGCTGCACAACGAGGACGAGGCGCGCCGCAAGGACGTGCGGGTTGGCGATACCGTGGTCGTGCGCCGCGCCGGTGATGTGATCCCGGAAGTGGTTTCAGTCCTGTTGGAGAAGCGCGTCGGTGACGCGCCCCAGTTCACCATGCCGCGCGTCTGTCCAGCGTGTGGCTCGGCGGCCGTGCGGGAAGAAGGTGAGGCCGATTACCGCTGCACCGGCGGACTGTTCTGCAGTGCCCAGCGCAAACAAGCCATCCTGCATTTTGCCCAGCGCCGTGCCGTGGAGGTGGAGGGTCTGGGGGACAAACTGGTCGACCAGTTGGTCGATGCTGGCGTCGTCAACACCTTGCCGGATTTGTACCGTCTGGGCCTGACCGCACTTGCGGCTCTGGACCGCATGGCCGAAAAATCCGCGCAGAACCTGCTGCTGGCGCTACAAAGGTCGAAGCAAACCACGCTGCCCCGTTTTCTGTTCGGTCTTGGCATGCGCCATGTGGGCGAGGCCACCGCCAAGGCGCTGGCCCGGCACTTTGGCCAGTTGGACCGCATCATGGACGCCACGGTGGAGCATTTGTTGGAGGTGCCCGATGTCGGCCCCATCGTGGCCGAGAGCATTCGGACCTTTTTCGACCAGGCACACAACCGCGAGGTGGTGGAGCAGTTGCGTGCCTGTGGCCTGACCTGGGAGGAGGGTGAACCAGCCGTGCAGGCGCCAAAGCCCCTGGCCGGCAAGACCTTCGTGCTGACCGGTACGTTTCCGACCCTGAGTCGCGACCAAGCCAAGGATCTGCTGGAGGCTGCCGGCGCCAAGGTGGCGGGTTCGGTCAGCAAAAAGACGGATTACGTAGTGGCTGGCACGGAAGCCGGCAGCAAATTGGAAAAAGCACAGGCGCTGGGTGTGACGGTGATCGATGAGGCCGCCTTGAATGCCCTGCTGCAAGGAAAACCTGAAGGAGACCAAGATGGCGGTGCGTGACATTCTCAAAATGGGCGACCCCCGCCTGCTGCGCATGGCCAAACCGGTGCCTCAGGACGGTTTTGACTCCGACGCGCTGCACCTGCTGGTCAGCGACCTGCTGGACACCATGAAAGGCGCCAACGGGGCCGGCCTGGCGGCGCCCCAGATCGGGGTCGATTTGCAGGTGGTTGTTTTTGGCAGTCGCGAGTCCAACCCGCGTTACCCGGATCGGCCGCTGGTGCCGCCCACGGTGCTGGTCAATCCGGTCATCACACCGCTTGCCGCCAATGGCAGCAACGAGGGTGCTTTCGATGAGGAAGAGGATTGGGAGGGTTGCCTCTCGGTGCCCGGATTGCGCGCCAAAGTGCCGCGCTGGTCGCAAATTCGTTACACCGGATTTGACCAGTATGGCGACCCGATTGACCGCACCGTGCAGGGTTTTCACGCCCGGGTGGTGCAGCACGAGTGTGACCACCTGTGGGGGAAACTCTACCCCATGCGGGTGCGTGATTTCAGCCAGTTTGGTTACACCGAGGTTCTGTTTCCCGAACTCGCCTGAGCGCAAAGCAACACCCGCCCTGGATTCATGGTGTTCTGCGGATCCAGCGCCAGTTTGATGGCGCGCATCATGGACAGTGCGACCGGTGACTTGTGCTGCTCCAGTTTCTCGCGTTTGAGGCTGCCCACGCCATGTTCGGCGGAGATGGAGCCCTTGAACTGGTCCACCATGGTGTAGACGATGGCATTGACCGCTTTTTCCTGCGTTTTCAGGAAGTCCTCGGCATCGGCGCCAGCGGGCGCTTGCACGTTGTAGTGCAGGTTGCCGTCGCCGAGGTGGCCGTAGTTGACCAGGCGTATGCCGGGAAAAGCCTGTTCCAGCAGCGCATCGGTCCGGCGCACAAACTCGGGAATGCGCGACACGGCAATCGAGATGTCGTGTTTGATGTTCAGCCCTTCCTGCGCCTGGGCCAGTGGAATGCTTTCACGGATGTGCCACAACGCGCGCGCCTGGGTGATGCTCTCGGCCACTACGGCGTCTGCGACACAGCCGTCCTCCATGGCGACTTCCAGAAGTCGCTCAAAACGCTCGCGAGCGTGGGCCTCTGACTCCTGGTCGGAGTTCTCAAGGACCACGCAGTACGGCGCGTTACTGTCTTGAAACGGTACGCGGAGTTGCGGAAAGTGTTTCGTCACCAAACTCAAGGCAAATTGGCCCATCACCTCAAAACCCGTAAGGCCAGCACTCAGGTGGCGGTGCGCCAGACCCAGCAGCTGCACGGCGGCTTCCATCGATGGTACGGCGGCAAAAGCAGTGAGTTGCGCAACCGGCAACGGGTACAGCTTCATCGTGGCGGCGGTGATCACCCCGAGGGTGCCTTCGGAGCCAATCATCAGGTGGCGCAGGTCGTAACCGGTGTTGTCCTTGCGCAAGCCCGAGAGGCCATCCCAGACCTCGCCTTGTGCGGTGACCACTTCCAGCCCCAGACACAACTCGCGGGTATTGCCATACCGCACCACCTGGGTACCGCCGGCGTTGGTGCCCAGGTTGCCGCCTATCGTGCAACTGCCTTCGGCCGCCAGGCTCAGTGGGAACAAAAATCCTGCTTTTTCGCAGACTTCTTGCAGGGTTTGCAGCACACAACCAGCGTCCACCGTCACGGTCAGGTTGCCGGCGTCCAGCGCGCGCACCTGGTTCATGCGCAACAGGCTGAGCACCACTTGTGTGCCGCTGGCGTCCGGGGTGGAGCCCACCACCATGCCGGTGTTGCCACCTTGTGGCACGATGCTGACGCTGGCTTTTACACAGGCTTTGACCACGGCGGCCACTTCCGGCGTGGAGGCCGGGCGCACCACGGCCAAGGCGCGCCCGCGTTCGCGTTTGCGCCAATCCAGTTCCCAGGCACTGAGATCGCCTTCGGTTAACACATGGTCGTTGCCGACGATGGCGCGCAACTGGTCCAGCAGTTCGATATGG
>CAZMXB010000198.1:0-3332 GCA_964569855.1 uncultured Rhodoferax sp. | reverse complement strand
GTCGGGTGTGTCGGGAGTGTCGGTTTCGTGCGGGTGGGCCAGGCGCAGGCGCACGTGGGCCGTGCAGGCCACAAACAGTGTGATGCACAAGGCAATTTCCAGCATGGCCAGGTAGTTGCCGGGCGCCTTGTCGCTCCAGGCCCGCACCACACCTTCGATGAAATACAGCCACACCACCAGGCTAACCCAGCGGTAGGTGTACATGCGGTTCTTCAGCAGGCCGGCCAGCGGAATACACAGCGGCAAGGCCTTGAGCACCAGCCAGGAGCCGCCGGGGCGCAGCGGCGCCAGCACCAGTTCCCAGGCCAGGGCCAGCACAATCAGGCCGAGCAGGCTGCCCACGGCGAGCCAGCGGGTGAGGTTGACGGAAGGTGAGGGGGGCAGTGCGGGGGCGGGCGTGTTCATGGTCGGTGGCATCATAGCGGCATGCACAAGCTTGAACGTCTCAGAGGCTGGCTCAATGAAGTCGCCCAGGTCCCCTGGCTCGAAGCCATTCGCACCCTGCGCGAACGTTTTCGCGAGGACCGCCTGGGCCTGACCGCCAGCAGCCTGACCTTTACCACCACCATTGCGTTGGTGCCGTTTATCACCGTTGCACTGGCCGTGTTTACCGCCTTCCCCATCTTTGCCAAGTTTCAGGGCGTGCTGCAAAACTGGCTGATCGAAAGCCTGGTGCCCGACAACATCGCCCGACAGGTGCTGGGTTACCTGAACCAGTTTGCCGGCAAGGCCAGCAAACTCGGGGTGCTGGGGTTGGCGGTGTTATTGGGGACGGCGCTGGCCTTGATGTTCACCATTGACCGCACCCTCAACAACATTTGGCGGGTGCGCAGGTTGCGGCCTTTCGCGCAACGGGTGCTGATCTACTGGGCCGCCATCACGCTGGGGCCAGTGTTGCTGGCGGTCAGTTTAAGCATCACCTCGTATGCGATTTCGGCGTCCGAGGGCCTGGTGGGCGTGATGCCGGGCAGTGTGTCGGTGTTGCTGGACCTGCTGCAGTTTGGCCTCGTAGCAGCCGGCATGGCGAGCCTGTTTCATTTTGTACCCAACACCCATGTGCGCTGGGGGCACGCGTGGATGGGTGGCCTTTTTGTGTCGGCGGGAATCGAGCTGGCCAAGAAGGGGTTGGCCCTGTACCTGAAGGGGGTGCCGACCTATTCCGTCGTTTACGGTGCGTTTGCGACGCTGCCCATTTTGCTGATCTGGATTTACGTGGTCTGGGTTGTCGTGCTGTTGGGGGCCGCTCTGACAGCGTATCTGCCGAGTCTGTTGGCGGGCGGCACCTTGCGCCGTTTGCCGCACGGCTGGCGCTTCCAGTTGTCGCTGGAGGTGGTGCAGCAACTGGAGCGTGTGCGGCTTGCGGATGCCAAGGGTTTGACGCTGGACCAGTTGTGCAGGGTGCTGCAGGTTGACCCGCTGCGGCTGGAGCCCCTGCTGCAAACACTGAAATCTTTCGACTGGATCGGCCAGCTGCGCGAAATTTTGCAGCCGGGTGCCGAGGCGCGGTATGTGCTGCTGGTGGACCCGGACACTACGCCGCTGCAGCCCCTGTTGAGTGCGTGGCTCGTCGAGCGCACCG
The DNA here is from genome assembly GCA_964569855.1 of uncultured Rhodoferax sp. Classification (GTDB taxonomy): domain Bacteria; phylum Pseudomonadota; class Gammaproteobacteria; order Burkholderiales; family Burkholderiaceae_C; genus Allorhodoferax. The sequence continues at coordinate 1,753 of CAZMXB010000198.1, read as the reverse complement.
CGCAGACCGAAAAAATATGGCAAATTGGCCACTGGCCCTCGATAACACTGCGTGAGGTGCTATGAATTTTGAGTTGCCGCTCACCGGAAGTGGCAAGCTGGGCGGTCTTAATCCAGTTTCGCGCCCGACTTGCCCACTGCATCCGCCCATCGCGGCATTTCAGTGGTCAGGTATTTGGCGAAGTCGTCGGCCCCCAGGAAAGCAGGGTCGGCACCCTGGGTGATCATGCGGGTGCGTACCTCGGGCAGGGCCAGCACCTGTTTGAAGGCGTCACTCAGTTTGGCAACCACATCCTTGGGGGTTCCTGCGGGGGCGAGAAAGCCGTAGAAGCCCACCACCTCAAAGTTCTTGATGCCGGACTCCATGACCGTGGGTACTTCGGGCAGGGCGGGGTTGCGTTCGCGGCTGGTCACGGCCAGCGCCCGCACCTTGCCCTGCTTGTGGTAATTGGCGGCCTGGGGAATGGACTCGGCCATGAACTGCACCTGGCCGCCCATCAGGTCGGTAAACGCCGGTGCACTGCCCCGGTACGGAATGTGCACCATGAACAGGCCAGTGGCAGTTTTGAACATCTCGGGCGCCAGGTGGCTGATCCCGCCGTTGCCGGCCGAGCCGTAATTCACCTGGCCAGGGCGGGCACGCGCATAGTCCACAAACTCTTTCAGGGTGTTGGCCGGGACCTTGGGGTTGACCAGCAAAGCCAGTGGCTGCATGGCCGTACGGGCGATGGGCGTGAAGTCGCGCAGCGTGGCATAGGGCAGCTTGCTGTAGATGGCGGGGTTAATGACCATGACACCGGTGTTGGCCAGCATGATGGTGTAGCCGTCGGCCGGAGCTTTCATCACCTCTTGCGCGCCCACCGTCCCACCCGCGCCTGACTTGTAGTCGATCAGGATGGGTTGGCCCAAAACGGCCTGCAGTTTGTCGGTGAGGAGTCTCGCGTGCTGGTCCAGTGGCCCACCGGCGGGAAAGCCGATGATGACCTTGACTGGCTTGTCCGGATAGGCGGCGCAAACCAGTGTGCTGGTGGCCAGCAGGGTGGCAGCGAGGAGGGTGGTGAGAATGGATTGTTTTTGCATGGTCGTTCAGTTTCTCAAGAAGTCACGGATGGCAAACAGGGTTTCGTCCGGCGTTTCGGTCATCTGGTGGTGGCCTACGGCCAGACTGACGACCCGCACGGTCTTGCCAGTGGCCTTGGCTGTCGCAATCAGCGGCTGCGCGGCTTTGGCGGCGGTCATCTGGTCCTGTGCACCCAACACAAAAAGCACGGGACAAGTGATGGCCCCGATTGCTGCGTCGCCATTTGCATAACGGTCGCAGGCCACAAAGCCGCGGTGGAACACATTGACCGACGTGTTGCTGGCCAGCACCCGTTTGCCCAATGCCATGCCTGCACCAAACACCCAAGTACCTGGCCCCAGCGCCGAGGGCGGTGCCGCCAGCGTGCTGCGCGAGAACACATTGATCATGTTCAGCGCCTTCAGCGGCTCGTTCAGCGAGGTCTCGATCAGCACCGGCGACACTTTCATAGGGAAGGCCGTACCCACCAGGACCAGGTGTGTGACGCGCTCTTTCAGCCGCGACGCCGCCTCCAGCGCAATCAGCGAGCCCCAGCTATGGCCGACCAATGCTGCCTTGTGCACGCCGGCGGCGTCCAGCAGGGCGGCGATGAAGTCGGCGGCCTCTTCAACCGAAGACGGTGCCTCGCCCGCGCTGCGGCAGTGTCCCGGTAGGTCGACCGCCAGCACGTTGT